>NC_018513.1:944633-1259510 GCF_000292915.1 Burkholderia cepacia GG4 | reverse complement strand
GCTCGAACAGGTGCGGCTGCTGCGTGCATCGCCGATCGTGCATGGCCGGCAGCGTCCGCCGCTCGTGCACGGCTGGATCTTCTCGCTCGCCGACGGCCGCCTGAAGGAGCTCGATTCGGGCTACCCGGCAACGCCGGCCGAAGTCGAACCGGAGCATGCCGCCACGGCCGCCGCACTCGGCTGACCCGCGCCCTCCCCCTACGCCAATGAAATCGCCCCAACCATGAAACTGAACGAGCGCCTGTCCACCCTGCCGCGCGACATCGTCGCCGGCATCGTCGTTTTCCTCGTCGCGCTGCCGCTGTGTCTCGGCATCGCCAATGCATCGGGCGTCGAGCCGTTCGCCGGGCTCGTGTCCGGCATCGTCGGCGGCATCATCGTCGCGCTGCTGAGCGGCTCGTCGCTGTCGGTCAGCGGGCCGGCCGCCGGCCTCGTCGTGATCGTCGTCGAAGGCATCGCGCAACTCGGCAGCTTCTCCGCGTTCCTGCTCGCGGTGCTGCTGTCCGGCGTGCTGCAGTTCGGCTTCGGCATGCTGCGCGCCGGCCGCTTCGCCGCCTACGTGCCGTCGCCCGTCATCAAGGGCATGCTCGCCGCGATCGGCCTGCTGCTGATCGTGAAACAGATTCCGTTCGCATTCGGCATCGGCGGGCCGGCCGCGCAATCGTTTGCATCATGGCCGGGTTTGCCGACTGCGTGGGCTGCCACGGCCATCGCGCTCGTCTCGCTCGCGCTGCTGAGCGCCTGGGACACGCCGGCGCTGAAGCGCTTCGCATGGGTGCGCGCGGTGCCTGCGCCGCTGGCGGTCGTCGTGTTCGGTATCGGCGCGACGCTCGTGCTCGGTGCTGTCGTGCCGTCGGTCGCGCCGGGCGCCGCGCATCGCGTCACGCTGCCCGAGCTCGAATCGTTCGCAGCACTCGCGGCATCGCTCAAGCATGCGGAGCTCGGCCCGAACTTCGCGCAGCTCGTCAATCCGGACGTGTGGCGCGTCGCGATCACGCTCGCGGTCGTCGCGAGCCTCGAGACGCTGCTCAGCCTCGAAGCGGTCGAACAGATCGATCCGAAGCGTCGGCCGACCCAGCCGGACCGCGAACTGAAGGCCCAGGGCGTCGGCAATCTCGTCGCGGGCGCGGTCGGCGGGCTGCCGATCACGTCGGTGATCGTACGCAGTTCGGTCAACGTGAACGCGGGTGCGCAAAGCAGGATGTCGGCCATCGTGCACGGGATCCTGCTGCTCGCCAGCGTGTTCGCGCTCACCGGGCTGATCAACCTGATCCCGCTCGCGAGCCTCGCAGCGATCCTGATCCACACCGGCTTCAAGCTCGCGAAACCGGCCCTGTTCCGCTCGGTGCTGAAGCAGGGCCCGGCTGCGTTCGTGCCGTTCGCCGCGACGATCGCGGGCGTGCTGGCGGTCGACCTGCTGTTCGGCATCGCGCTCGGCCTGGCGTGCAGCGTGCTGGCGGTCGCGGTGGCGAACCTGAAGAGCCCCGTCACGCTCGCGCAGCACGACGACCACTTCCTGCTGTCGTTCCGCAAGGACGTGTCGTTCCTCGGCAAGGTGCAGGTCAAGCATCACCTGCGGCACATTCCGGACCGCGCGGCCGTGATCATCGACGCGACGCGCGCCGACTACATCGATCACGACGTGCTCGAACTGCTCGACGCGTTCGTCGCCGATGCGCCGCGGCGCGGGATCGCGGTCGAATTCCGTCGCCGCAGCCCGGCGCCGCGCCCGGCCGCGCGCCGCTGGCTGTTCCGTGCGCCGGCCGCAGAATGAGCGGCGCATGAAAAAACGCCCCGGGCGGCACCAGGCCGCACGGGGCGTTTCGAGCGCTCGACGCGCGGCGCTTATGAGCGCTGCGGGTTGAGCTTGTCGTCCTTCGAGTGCAGCTTGTTCAGCGCGGCGATGTACGCCTTCGCGGAAGCCGCGACGATGTCCGGATCGGTGCCGACGCCGTTGACGATCCGCCCGCTCTTCGACAGCCGGACGGTCACTTCGCCCTGCGCCTGGGTGCCGGTCGTGATCGCGTTCACCGAGTACAGCAGCAGTTCCGAACCGCTGCCGACTTCGCTCTCGATCGCGTTGAACGTCGCATCGACCGGGCCGTTGCCGCGCGCCTCGCCGGTCACTTCCTTGCCCTCGACGCCGAATACTACCTTGGCCTGCGGCTGCTCGCCGGTTTCCGAGTGCTGCGACAGCGACACGAACTTGAAGTGTTCCTGCTCGTGCGCGAACGCCGACTCTTCGGAGACGATCGCGATGATGTCTTCGTCGAAGATCTCGGACTTGCGGTCGGCCAAGTCCTTGAAGCGCATGAACGCGGCGTTCAGTTCGGCTTCGCTGTCGAGCGACACGCCGAGCTCCTGCAGGCGCTGCTTGAACGCGTTGCGGCCCGACAACTTGCCGAGCACGATCTTGTTCGCGGTCCAGCCCACATCTTCCGCGCGCATGATCTCGTAGGTGTCGCGCGCCTTCAGCACGCCGTCCTGGTGGATGCCCGACGCGTGCGCGAAGGCGTTCGCGCCGACCACGGCCTTGTTCGGCTGGACGACGAAACCGGTGATCTGCGACACGAGCTTCGACGTCGGCACGATCTGCGTCGTGTCGATGCCTACGTCGAGGCCGAAGTAGTCCTTGCGGGTCTTCACGGCCATCACGATTTCTTCGAGCGACGTATTGCCCGCGCGCTCGCCGAGACCGTTGATCGTGCACTCGACCTGGCGCGCACCGCCGATCTTCACGCCGGCCAGCGAGTTCGCCACCGCCATCCCGAGGTCGTTGTGGCAATGCACGGAGAAGATCGCCTTGTCCGAGTTCGGAATGCGTTCGCGCAGCGTCTTCACCAGCTGGCCGTAGAGCTCCGGCACGCCGTAGCCGACCGTGTCGGCGATGTTGATCGTCGTCGCACCCTCGGCGATCACGGCTTCCAGCACGCGGCACAGGAAGTCGAGATCCGAGCGGCTGCCGTCTTCCGGCGAGAATTCGACGTTGTCGGTGAACTTGCGCGCGAAGCGCACCGCGAGGCGCGCCTGCTCGAACACCTGGTCCGGCGTCATCCGCAGCTTCTTCTCCATGTGCAGCGGCGACGTCGCGATGAACGTGTGGATCCGCGAGCTGTTGGCCGGCTTCAGCGCGTCGGCTGCGCGCTGGATGTCCTTGTCGTTGGCGCGCGCCAGCGAGCAGATCGTGCTGTCCTTCACGAGACCGGCGATCGTGTGGATCGCGTCGAAGTCGCCGTTCGAGCTGGCCGCGAAACCGGCCTCGATCACGTCGACCTTCATCCGCTCGAGATGCTTCGCGATACGGATTTTCTCTTCCTTCGTCATCGACGCGCCGGGCGATTGTTCGCCGTCACGCAACGTCGTATCGAAAATGATCAGCTTGTCTGTCATGGGGGGCTCCAGGGCTCTTTATACGGAAGTCAAACGTAATGAGATCGCGCCACCGCTGGCGACGCTCAACAACAGACGAGGCTTGACGGAGGGCGAGAACGGTCAGCGCGGCAGGCGCGCCAAAGCTAGCGCGCGTAGCGGCGCACCGGCTAGAAGGAGGGAGAGGCGGGAAAATGCGGTCATGCCGAAGACTATAGCGGCATTCCGCCGGGTGCGCAATCGGACGGCACCCGCGGTGCCGGGCCGCGCCGAGCGAAACAGGGGCAAATGAAAACGGCGGCCCCGAGGCCGCCGTTTCCGGACCGGTTGCGCGTCAGTGATCGCGCTGCGACGAGCGCGCGGGATTCGCGCGCCCCCGGACGGCCATATAGGCCCAGAACACGTAGCCCGACAGCCCGTACAGCACGAACAGGCAGAACAGCATCAGCGGCGGATCGGACGACACGAGCACGAACGCGACGACGACCAGCAGGATCGCCGCGAACGGCACGCGGTGGCGGACATCGAGCGCCTTGCCGCTGTAGAACGGCGCGTTCGACACCATCGTCACACCCGCGTAGATCGTCAGCGCGAACGCGACCCACGGCAGCCAGCCGAGCTTCATCGGCACGCGGTTGTCGGTCGCGAGCCAGACGAAGCCGGCGATCAGCGCGGCGGCGGCCGGGCTCGGCAACCCCTGGAAGAAACGCTTGTCGACGCTGCCGATGTTCGTATTGAAGCGCGCGAGTCGCAGCGCGGCGCCCGAGCAGTAGACGAACGCGGCGAGCCAGCCCCAGCGGCCGAGATCCTTCAGCACCCACTCGTACATCACGAGTGCGGGCGCGACGCCGAACGACACCATGTCCGACAGGCTGTCGAACTGTTCGCCGAACGCGCTTTGCGTATGCGTCATCCGCGCGACGCGCCCGTCCATCCCGTCGAGAACCATCGCGACGAAAATTGCGATCGCGGCGATCTCGAAGCGCACGTTCATCGCCTGCACGACCGCGAAGAAGCCGCAGAACAGCGCGGCGGTCGTGAATGCGTTCGGCAGCAGGTAGATGCCGCGCGTCTTCAGGAACCGCTGGCGCGCGGCGCGGCGGCTCTCGAGCGGCGTGGGATCGGGCGCCATCACCTTGTTGCGGCGGAACGGGCGTGGCGTCTGGCTGGAGCCGTTGCGCGGCCGGCGCGGTTTGAATGCGGCCATCGTGCGTCCCGCCGCTTACTGTTCGAGCTCGGCGAGGATCGTCGACGACGCGTAGACCTTCTCGCCGATCGACACCTTCGCGCGGCTGCCAAGCGGCAGGTACACGTCGACGCGCGAACCGAAGCGGATGAAACCGTAGCGCTGGCCGCGCGACAGCGGCTCGCCGGCGCGCACGTAGCAGAGGATCCGGCGCGCGACGAGGCCGGCGATCTGCACGGCGGTGACGGTCTTGCCGCTCGCCGTCTGGATCACGACCGCATTGCGCTCGTTCTCGGTCGACGCCTTGTCGATCGCCGCGTTCAGGAACGCGCCCGGGAAATACTCGACCTTGGAGATCGCGCCATCGACCGGCGAACGCTGCGAATGGACGTTGAAGACATTCATGAACACGCTGATCTTCAGCGCTTCGCGGTTCGCGTACGGATCCTGCGTGGTCTCGACCGCGACGATGCGGCCGTCCGCCGGGCACAGCACCGCGTTCGGCTGCGCCGGGATCGGGCGCTGCGGATCGCGGAAGAACTGGACGACGAAAACGAGCAGCAGCCAGAACGGCCACGCGAAGCCGAAGCCCCCGATGGCGTGGATCAACAACGCGATGACGGCTGCAATCGCGATGAACGGCCAGCCTTCGCGCGCGATGATCGGATGAGGATAGTTCATGGGTTCGTTCGGTGTTCGGTGAATTGCAAAGCCCGTAGGATAGCAAAAGCCGCCCGGGGCACTACTGCCTTCGGGCGGCTTTTTGATACCGACCCTCCACTCGAAGGGCCGGAACAGCACGCGGTGCTTAGTTCTTCGTCTGGTCGACGAGCTTGTTCTTCGCGATCCACGGCATCATCGCACGCAGCTTCGCGCCGACCTGCTCGATCTGGTGCTCGGCCGTCAGGCGGCGGCGCGACTGCAGCGTCGGAGCACCTGCCTTGTTCTCGAGAATGAAGCTCTTCGCGTACTCGCCCGTCTGGATGTCGGTCAGGCACTGCTTCATCGCCTTCTTCGTCTCTTCCGTGACGACACGCGGGCCCGTCACGTACTCGCCGTACTCGGCGTTGTTCGAGATCGAGTAGTTCATGTTCGCGATGCCGCCTTCGTAGATCAGGTCGACGATCAGCTTCAGCTCGTGCAGGCACTCGAAGTACGCCATTTCCGGCGCGTAGCCGGCTTCGACCAGCGTCTCGAAACCTGCCTTGATCAGCTCGACGGTACCGCCGCACAGCACGGCTTGCTCGCCGAACAGGTCGGTTTCGGTCTCTTCACGGAAGTTCGTCTCGATGATGCCGGCACGGCCGCCGCCGTTCGCTGCAGCGTACGACAGCGCGATGTCGCGTGCCGCGCCCGACTTGTTCTGCGCAACCGCGATCAGGTGCGGCACGCCGCCACCTTGCGAGTACGTGCCGCGCACGGTGTGGCCCGGTGCCTTCGGCGCGATCATGATCACGTCGAGGTCGGCGCGCGGGATCACCGCGCCGTAGTGGACGTTGAAGCCGTGTGCGAATGCCAGTGCGGCGCCCTGCTTGATGTTCTCGTGCACTTCCTTCGCGTACACGTCGGCGATCTGCTCGTCCGGCAGCAGCATCATGACGACGTCCGCGCCCTTCACCGCTTCCGCGACTTCCTTGACCGACAGGCCGGCGTTCTCGGCCTTGCTCCACGACGCGCCGCCCTTGCGAAGGCCGACCGTCACGTTCACGCCGCTGTCCTTCAGGTTCAGTGCGTGTGCATGGCCTTGCGAGCCGTAGCCGATGATCGTGACTTGCTTGCCCTTGATGAGGGAGAGGTCAGCGTCTTTGTCGTAGAAAACGTTCATGATGGTTCCTTCGCTAATTCAAAAATTCAACAATTCGTTCGGATTGGGTACTGCGGGCCGGGACATGACGGCGCACCCGGCGTGCCTCTTGGCATTACACCTTCAGGATGCGCTCGCCGCGTCCGATGCCGGAGCTGCCGGTACGCACGGTCTCTAGGATCGCGCTGGCGTCCAGCCCCTGGATGAATGCGTCGAGCTTGTCGCTCGCGCCCGTCAATTCGATCGTGTAGGTCTTTTCGGTCACGTCGATGATGCGGCCGCGGAAAATGTCCGACATCCGCTTCATTTCTTCGCGCTCCTTGCCCACTGCACGTACCTTGATCAGCATCAGCTCGCGTTCGATGTGTGCACCGTCGGTCAGGTCCACCACTTTCACCACCTCGATCAGGCGGTTCAGATGCTTCGTGATCTGTTCGATCACGTCGTCCGAGCCAATGGAAACGATGGTGAGCCGCGACAGCGATTGGTCTTCGGTCGGCGCCACCGTCAAGGTTTCGATGTTGTAGCCGCGTGCGGAAAACAGACCGACCACGCGCGACAGCGCGCCCGGTTCGTTTTCCAGCAGGACGGAAATGATGTGTCTCATGTTCACTTCTTCCAGAATGTGTCCGTGTCGATTCACACGCGCCGCGCGCCGCCTGGTGCCGCACCGCCCTTCGTGAAGGCGGCCGCTCCGGGCCTCGCGCGCGTCGCGCCGTTACAGATCTTCCGATCCGAGCAGCATCTCGGTGATGCCCTTGCCGGCCTGTACCATCGGCCAGACGTTTTCGGTCGGATCGGTCTGGAAGTCGAGAAACACGGTGCGGTCCTTCAGGCGCAGCGCTTCCTTCAGCGCCGGCTCCACATCCGAGGTCTTTTCGATCCGCATGCCGACATGGCCGTACGCTTCGGCGAGCTTCACGAAGTCAGGCAGCGCATCCATGTACGAATGCGAATAGCGCTTGCTGTATTCGATCTGCTGCCACTGGCGGACCATGCCGAGATAGCGGTTGTTCAGCGAAATGATCTTCACGGGCGTGTCGTACTGCAGGCAGGTCGACAGTTCCTGGATGCACATCTGGATCGAGCCTTCGCCCGTGATGCACAGCACGTCGTCGTCCGGGTGCGCCATCTTGACGCCCATCGCTGCCGGCAGGCCGAAGCCCATCGTGCCGAGGCCGCCGGAATTGATCCAGCGACGCGGCTTGTTGAAACGGTAGAACTGCGCGGCCCACATCTGGTGCTGGCCGACGTCCGAGCACACGAACGCATTGCCGTCCGTCAGTTCCCACGCCTTCTCGACAACGTACTGCGGCTTGATGATCTCGCTTTCGCGGTCGAACTTCAGGCAATCTTTCGAGCGCCAGCCCTCGATGTCCTTCCACCATTGCGCAAGCGCCTCGGTGTCGGGGCCATGCTCGGCCGTCTGCAACTGCTCGATCAGCTCCTTCAGCACTTCCTTCACGTCGCCGACGATCGGGATATCGACCTTCACGCGCTTCGAGATCGACGACGGGTCGATGTCGATGTGGATGATCTTGCGCGGACGCGACGCGAAGTGCGCCGGGTCGCCGATCACGCGGTCGTCGAAGCGGGCGCCGATCGCGATCAGCACGTCACAGTGCTGCATCGCCATGTTCGCTTCGTAGGTGCCATGCATGCCGAGCATGCCGAGGAACTTCCTGTCCGACGCGCGATAGCCGCCGAGGCCCATCAGCGTGTTCGTGACCGGGTAGCCGAGCAGGTCGGCGAACTGGTTCAGTTCGCGCGCCGCGTCGGCGAGGATGATGCCGCCGCCCGTGTAGATGTAAGGACGCTTCGCCGACAGCAGCAGCGACACGGCCTTGCGGATCTGGCCCGAATGGCCTTTCGTGACGGGGTTGTACGACCGCAGCGACACGCTCTTGACCGGCTCGTACTGGCACGGCGTCTTCGAGATGTCCTTCGGGATGTCGATCAGCACCGGGCCCGGACGGCCGGTACGGGCGATGTAGAACGCCTTCTTGACGGTTTCCGCGAGGTCGCGCACGTCCTTCACGAGGAAGTTGTGCTTCACGCACGGACGCGTGATGCCGACCGTATCGCATTCCTGGAATGCATCCTGGCCGATCGCGGCAGTCGGCACCTGGCCGCTGATCACGACCATCGGGATCGAATCCATGTAGGCCGTCGCGATGCCGGTCACCGCATTGGTGACACCGGGGCCGGACGTCACGAGACAGACGCCGACGTTGCCGGTAGAGCGCGCATACGCATCGGCTGCGTGCACGGCCGCCTGTTCGTGGCGCACCAGCACGTGCTGAATCTTGTCCTGCTTGTAAAGCTCGTCGTAGATGTAGAGTACCGAGCCGCCGGGGTAGCCCCAGATGAATTCGACGTTCTCGTCGGCCAGTGCCTTCATGAGCACGGTGGCGCCGATGGAGTCGCTATCGGGAGGGGAAAGGGGTTCCGACGTGGAGAATTCCGCGCTGGGCATGTTCATTTTGACCTTTCGAATTTTCGGCAAAAAATTGATCGGGTGCTCTCTGCCGGGCTTGTGGCTCGGGTTCAAGCGGCGCGTCCAGTTTGAAGGGCGGGCTTCTTGGGCCAGCCTCAAATGAGACCATCACTTCATGTTGCGAATCATTGACGATAGCGGGTCGTGATTGGGCCGTCAAGCAAAATATCCCGCAGCGCATCATGCCCCTCGCCCGGCCGGCCGCGGACGCGGCTCGCGCGCAACGTACCGCGCCGTCACCGGTGCCAAGTCGCGCGAAAATTTGTTAGCATCCGCGGGTTTTACGAAATTTTTCGACCTTTTTCACACGCCGCAGTCCGCAGCGCATACCTTTACGGAATGGCATCAGACAAGGAACTCGCCGACTTTCTGGCGGGCGTCGAGAGGCGCGCGTTCAAGCAGGCTGCATACGCCGTGCGTGACGACGACGCGTCGCTCGACATCGTGCAGGACGCGATGATCAAGCTGGCGGAGAAATACGGCGACCGGCCGGCGGCCGAACTGCCCCTGTTGTTCCAGCGGATCCTGCAGAACGCGATCCACGACTGGTTCCGCCGGCAGAAGGTCCGCAATACGTGGGTCACGCTCTTCTCGTCGCTCAACAACACGGACGACGACGACTTCGATCCGCTGGAAACGCTCGAATCCGCAGACGACAACGCGGGTGTCGAGAGCACCGAGCATCGCCTCGAGCGGGAGCAGGTTCTGGCCCTGATCGACGAAGAAATCCAGAAACTTCCGACGCGTCAACGGGAAGCGTTCCTGATGCGTTATTGGGAAGATATGGATGTCGCCGAGACTGCCGCCGCAATGGGGTGCTCCGAAGGCAGCGTCAAGACGCACTGCTCGCGAGCCACCCACACCCTGGCGCAAGCGCTCAAGGCCAAAGGAATCACGCTATGAGCTCCGCTCCCGTAAATCGAGAACACGAATTCGCGCTGAAGGTCCGCCGCGCGCTGGACGAACGTGCCGCGGCGCTGCCTGCCGCGACCACCGACCGTCTGGCCGTCGCGCGCCGGGCCGCGCTCGCGCGCAAGAAACCGGAAGCCGCGACCGCGCCGGTGTTCGTGCCGGCCTTCGCCGGCGCGGCCGGCGCATATGGGCCGACGCCCGTGAGCCGCCCGCCGGCGTCATTCGCGCGCCGCCTGCTGCGCGCGTGGCCGCTCGCGCTGCTGCTCGCGGGGCTCGTCGGCATCGCCTACTGGGAAGACATGCAGCGCACCGCCGAACTCGCCGACATCGACGCGGCGATGCTCAGCGACGACCTGCCGCTCAACGCGTATCTCGATCACGGGTTCAACGCGTATCTTTCGCACGCGCGCTAACAGACAATAACGAGGGGATCGTACGGGTGAGTCAGAAACGCGGCCTGGCCGTATTTTTCGGATGCGTGATCGCGATCGCCGTTTCCTACGTCGCCACCTATTCCCGATTCAACCCGCCCCCCGCGACGGTCTCCGCCGCGGCCAGCAGCGCGCCCGCGCCGAGCTCGGCCGCCGCCGGGCTGACCACCGAACTCGCCCCGCTGCCCCTGCCGGCCACCAACGGCCCGCTGTCGTGGGCGCGCCTGACGCCCGCGCAACGGGCGGCACTCGCGCCGTTCGCCGACCAGTGGGACGGCTTCAGCGACGCCCGCAAGCGCAAATGGCTGAAGATCGCATCGCGTTTCGCGAAATTGACGCCTGATGCGCAGAAGCAGCTGCAGGACAGGATGTCCGAATGGGCACGAATGACACCCGAGCAGCGCCGCGTCGCGCGCGAGAATTACCAGAGTGCGAAGGAGCTGTCGGCCCAGGCACGCGAACGCGCGTGGAAGGCCTACCAGCAACTGCCTGAAGAACAGAAGGAGCGCCTCGCCGCGACCGAGCGCCGCCGCCGGCCGAGCGTCGTCAGCGCGCCGCCGACCGGCGCCGACCGCGACGTGCGTCGCCTCGTCAATTCGCACGAGCATCCGGCGAGCAGCCCGGCACCGGTGCCCGCCTCGGCCAGCGCCGGCGCACCGCCTGCGGCCGCGGCGTCCACGCCCGGCACCGCGCCCGCCGCGCCGGCTACCGTCACCCCCGTGTCGCCGGCCGACGCGCCGTCGATGTTCAAGGGTTCCTGAGCGGCCGTGGCGAGCCCCCCCGCACGCCAGGCCCCGGCCGTCACCGCGCCATCCGTGCGGCGGCGCCTCGCCGCGATGCTGTACGAAGCCGTGTTGCTGTTCGGCGTCGTGTTCTTCGCGGGCCTCGCATTCAGCCTCGCGACGCAGCAGCGCAACGGCCTCGTCCATCACAACCTCCTCGCCGCGTGGATCGCACTCGTCGCAGGCGCGTACTTCGTGTGGTTCTGGACCCACGGCGGCCAGACGCTGCCGATGAAGACCTGGCGGCTGCGGCTCGAATCGTCGAGCGGCCGGCCGCTGAACGCCGGCCATGCGCTCGTCCGCTATGCGCTCGGCTGGCTGTGGTTCCTGCCACCGCTCTCGCTGCATCCGCTCCTCGGCCTGTCGGTGCCCGTCACGCTCGCGCTCGCCGCCGCATGGATCGTCGTGTGGGCCGGCGCCGCCCGGCTGCACGCCGATCGCCAGTTCCCGCACGACCGCATCGCACGCACACGCGTCGTCGCGATTCCGCGCTGACGCGCCGCTCCGCCCGCGCCAGCGCGGCTGCAGCACGTCGCATCCATCAGACGAAAAGCCGCGAAAACGCTCGCATGGCCGCCCCGCACGGCTTGCCCCATAGCCGGAACGCCGTCGGTTCGGCAGGTTACGCAACGCCGCCGCATTCACTGCTAAACACGCAGCAACGACAGTAATAAGAACGTCTCGTGACTGTCACGGCAAGGTCACGCCCGCATGGCGCAATGCCTGTACTGTCAACCGGCGCGAGTCATGCATGGGCCAGAAAACGTCCGCGACCTCCCTGTTTCGTCAACCGCTCGGCGCCCGCGCCGTCACCGCCTTCCTGTCCGGCTCGGCCGCAACCGATGCCCTTTCGTCGCACGAGCCGCCTGCCGCGCACACCACGCAGCATGACGACCCCGAACCGTCCGCCCATCGCTACCGCACGATCTGGCTGTCCGACATCCATCTCGGCTCGAGCGGCTGTCAGGCGCCGTACCTGCTCGACTTCCTGCGTCACAACGACTCGGAATACCTGTACCTCGTCGGCGACATCATCGACGGCTGGCAGCTGAAGAAAGGCTGGTACTGGCCGCAGGCGCACAACGACGTCGTGCAGAAGATCCTGCGCAAGGCGCGCAAGGGCACGCAGGTGGTCTACATCCCGGGCAACCATGACGAAGGCGCGCGGCAGTTCTGCGACCTCGCGTTCGGCGACATCCAGGTGCGCGGCGAGGCGTTCCACACGACGCTCGCGGGCAAACGTTTGTGGATCGTGCACGGCGACCTGTTCGACGGTGTGATCCAGCACGCGAAATGGCTCGCCTACCTCGGCGACACGCTCTACACGCTGATCCTCGTGCTGAACCGCTGGTTCAACCGGATCCGCAGCCGGCTCGGCTTCCAGTACTGGTCGCTGTCGCAGTACCTGAAGCACCAGGTGAAGAACGCCGTCAATTTCATCTCGCAGTTCGAGACCGTGATGACCGACGAAGCACGCCGCCGCGGCTGCGACGGCGTCGTGTGCGGGCACATCCACAAGGCGGAGATCCGCGACATCGACGGCGTGCTGTACTGCAACGACGGCGACTGGGTCGAAAGCCTGTCGGCGCTCGTCGAAACGATGGAAGGCGAACTGAAGATCATCTACTGGACGGCAATGCGCACCGCGCCGTCCGCTGCCCCGTCGCGCAAGGCCAAAGCCACCGCCTGACACAACTCCACTTACAGGACACATGCCGCGATGAAGATCATGATCGTCACCGACGCGTGGGAACCGCAGGTCAATGGCGTCGTGCGCACGCTGAAGAGCACGACGCGCGAACTCACCGCGCTCGGCCACCGCGTCGAAATGCTGACGCCGCTGGAATTCCGCACGGTGCCGTGCCCGACCTACCCCGAGATTCGCCTGTCGATCCTGCCGTACCGCAAGCTGCGCGCACGGATCGATGCGTTCGCACCCGATGCGCTGCACATCGCGACCGAAGGGCCGCTCGGCCTCGCCGCGCGACGCTATGCGCGCGCACGCAAGCTGCCGTACACGACCGCATATCACACGCGCTTTCCCGAATACGTACAGGCGCGCTTCGGCATTCCGCTGTCAGCGACCTACAAGTTCCTGCACTGGTTCCACGGACCGTCGCTCGCGGTGATGGCGCCGACGCCGGTCGTGAAGCAGGACCTCGAGAAGTTCGGCTTCACGAACGTCGTGCTGTGGACGCGCGGCGTCGACCTCGATATCTTCCGGCCGATGGAGTCGAAGGTGCTCAATACCGCGCGGCCGATCTTCCTGTACGTGGGCCGCGTCGCGATCGAGAAGAACGTCGAGGCGTTCCTGCGCCTCGACCTGCCCGGCTCGAAATGGGTCGCGGGCGAAGGTCCCGCGCTCGCGGAGCTGAAGTCGCGCTATCCGGAAGCGAACTATCTGGGCGTGCTGTCCCAAGCGGAGCTCGCGAAGGTGTATGCTGCGGCCGACGTGTTCGTGTTCCCGAGTCGCACCGACACGTTTGGCCTCGTGCTGCTCGAGGCGCTCGCCTGCGGCACGCCGGTCGCCGCGTATCCCGTCACGGGCCCGATCGACGTGCTCGGCGGGGGCCATGCCGGCGCGATGCACGAAGACCTGCAGGAAGCCTGCCTCGAGGCACTGAAGATCGAACGCGATACCGCGCGCGCGTGGGCCGAACGCTTCTCGTGGCGCGCGGCATCCGAGCAGTTCGCGTCGCATCTGAAGCCGCTGCCGAAGACTGCGTACTCGCCCGCCGAAGGTGCCGCCGTTTGAAACGAGACCTGAACGACAAGACCCCGCCCCCTGCCGCGACCACGCCACGGCATCGTCCGTTCGACGAGGAAGAACCGCACACCGACGCGGACGTGCACGCGCACGAGCCGCTCGGCCCCGACGATGGTCTCGCGCCGCTGGCGCCGAACCCGTACAAGCGCCACCGCGGCATCACGCGCGCGTGGTACGCGCTCAAGCATTCGCTGAACGGCTTTCGCGTCGCGATCCGCGAGGAAAGCGCGTTTCGCCAGGAACTGACGCTCGCCGCGCTGATGCTGCCGATCGGTGCGTTCGCACCGGTGCCGGCCGCATCGCGCGCGCTGCTGATCGGCTCGGTGCTGCTGGTGCTGATCGTCGAGTTGCTGAACTCGAGCGTCGAGGCCGCGATCGACCGCATCTCGCTCGAGCGCCATGAATTGTCGAAGCGTGCGAAGGACCTCGGCAGCGCGGCCGTGACCGTCGCGCTGTTCGCGTGCGTGACGACGTGGGGCTTCGTGCTGGGCCCCGTCGTCGCGCGCTGGCTCGGGTTCTAGCGGCGCATGCGGCAGCGTCCGCGTGCGGCGGCGCACCATGCGCCGGATGCATCGCAATCACGAAATGCGCCCGAAGCGGCGAAACCGCGGTTTATAATCGTCCGCTAGACTTAGAACAGCAACCCGCGCCGGACGAATCTCGCAGCATCGATTGCAGCGCCCGCCAGTCCGGCACACACAGGGCCGGACGACATGGAAGCGAAACCTCCCCGCCGCACCCGCGAACGGATTCTCGAGTTGTCGTTGAAACTCTTCAACGAGATCGGCGAGCCGAACGTCACGACCACGACGATCGCCGAGGAAATGGAAATCAGTCCAGGCAACCTGTACTACCATTTCCGCAACAAGGACGACATCATCAACAGCATCTTCGCGCAGTTCGAGCAGCAGATCGAACGGCGGCTGCGCTTCCCCGAAGATCACCGTCCGACGATCGACGAGACCTGGTCGTACCTGCAGTACATGGCCGACTTCATGTGGACCTACCGGTTCCTGTATCGCGACCTCAACGACCTGCTCGCGCGCAATCGCACGCTCGAGACGCACTTCAAGCAGATCATCAGCCACAAGGTGCGCTTCGCGCACGACATGTGCGAACTGCTCGTGTCGGACGCCGAAATGGTCGCGACGCCCGCCGAGATCGAAGTCATTGCAACCAACATGGCCGTGATCTCGACGTACTGGCTGTCGTATCAGTACGTGATGCACCCGCGCAAGTACAACGACCAGGATGCGATCCGCGAAGAACTGCACCAGGTGAGCATGCACGTGATCTCGATCATGGCGCCCTACCTGCGCGGCCGTTCGCGCCAGCTGTTCGACGATCTCGTCTCCGGCAAGCTGCCCAAGCGCGAGTTCACCGACTACCTGCCGCCGCGCGACGGTTCGCCCCGCCCCGCGGGCAGCCCGGTCACCGCCAAGCCCGCCGCCAGGGACCCCAAGCAATGAAGGCAGTCTGCGTTTACTGCGGCTCGTCGCCCGGCGTGCGGCCCGTCTATGCGGACGCCGCGCGCGCGTTCGGCCGCGCCCTCGTCGATGCGGGCCTCACGCTCGTCTACGGCGGCGGCCGCGTCGGACTGATGGGCGTGATCGCCGATGAAGTCATGGCGGCCGGCGGCCGTGCGGTCGGCGTGATCCCCGAACTGCTCGTCGACAAGGAAGTCGGCCATGCCGGGCTGTCGGAACTGCACGTCGTGCCCGACATGCACCATCGCAAGAAGATGATGGCCGACCTCGCCGACGCATTCGTCGCGATGCCCGGCGGCGCCGGCACGCTCGAGGAACTGTTCGAGGTCTATACGTGGGCGCAGCTCGGCTATCACCGCAAGCCGGTCGCGCTGTACAACATCGATTCGTTCTACGATCCGCTGATCGCGCTGCTGCGCCATACGGTCGACGAAGGCTTCATGCGCCCGGCCTATTTCGACGCGCTGTGCATCGACTCCGAGCCCGTCGGGCTGATCGACCAGCTGCGCCGCTACCAGCCGCCCGCCCGCGACAAGTGGGCGCCCGATGCGGCCAAGTAACGCCGAGTAATCGTCACCGGGAGCCGCACGCGATGCCTGCACCGACCGAGCGCAAGGCTGTCCTCATCACGGGCGCGAGCCGCGGCATCGGCCGCGCGACCGCCTTGCTCGCGGCCGAGCGCGGCTGGGACGTCGGCATCAACTACGCGCGCGACGCGGCGGCAGCCGAACTGACCGCGCAAGCCGTGCGCGACGCCGGCGCACGCGCGTGCATCGTCGCCGGCGATGTCGCGGACGAAGCGGACGTCATCGCGATGTTCGACACCGTCGTGGCAGCGTTCGGTCGTCTCGACGCGCTCGTCAACAATGCGGGGATCGTCGCGCCGTCGATGCCGCTCGCCGACATGCCGGCCGACCGGCTGCGGCGGATGTTCGACACCAATGTGCTCGGCGCGTACCTGTGTGCGCGCGAAGCCGCGCGCCGGCTGTCCACCGACCGCGGCGGCCGCGGCGGCGCGATCGTCAACGTGTCGTCGATCGCATCCCGGCTCGGTTCGCCGAACGAATACGTCGACTACGCGGGCTCAAAGGGCGCGATCGATTCGCTGACGATCGGCCTCGCGAAGGAACTCGGCCCGCGCGGCGTGCGCGTCAACGCGGTCCGCCCCGGCCTGATCGAGACCGATATCCATGCGAGCGGCGGCCAGCCGGGCCGTGCGGCGCGCCTCGGCGCCCAGACGCCGCTCGGCCGGGCGGGCGAAGCGCAGGAAATCGCCGAAGCGATCGTCTGGCTGCTCGGCGACGCGGCGTCCTATACGACAGGCGCCCTGCTCGACGTCGGCGGCGGCCGATAATCGCGCCCCAAAAGGCCCAAAACGGACCGACTGAAGCGTTTCGTGGTCACGACACCACAAATCTCCACAATATCCTGACGGTTTCAGTAAACATCCGTAAGAAATCCGTGGTCTACTAGCGCCACGCCAAACAGTCGGTCATCCGGCTGTCATCTCGCCTTGATGCGACCCTTATCGGTTCCGGCCCATGTCGCCGGACCGGCTTGACCCGACCGAGATCTTTTCCATGCCAGGAACCGCAGCGCCCGGCCGGCGACGCACGGCCGTGCCCGCTTCGGCCCAGCACACCCGAACAGCCGCCGACACCGACCTCAGCGCGACGCTCAATGCCGCCGGCACGCCCGCCGTGGCCGGCGCCAGCGCGACGAATACCGCCCGCGGTCACGTCATCCGGCTCGGCTGGCAGGCATGGCTGCTGGTCGCCGCGCTGGTCTGCGCATACGTGCTGCCGGGCGTGCTCGGCCACGACCCGTGGAAGCAGGACGAAACCTATACGTTCGGCATCATCCAGCACATGCTCGAGACCGGCGACTTCGTCGTGCCGACCAACGCTGGCCTGCCGTTCATGGAAAAACCGCCGCTCTACGCGTGGGTCGCGACGAGCCTCGCGTGGCTGCTGCAGCGCGTGATGCCGCTGCACGACGCGGCGCGGCTCGCGAGCGCGCTGTTCGCGGCGCTCGCGTTCGGCTTCATCGCGCGCGCGGCGCGCAGCGCCAGCCGGGCCGACAGCTGGCTCGACCTGCGCGTGATCGGGCCGGTCGTGCTGAGCGCGGGCACGCTCGTCGTCATCAAGCACGTGCACGACATGATGACGGACGTCGCGCTGTTCGCCGGCACCGCCATGGGCTTCTGCGGGCTGCTCGAACTCGTGATGCAGCACGTCGCGCGCGCGCGGCAATTGCGGCACGGGCTGCCGGTGCGGCCGTCGGGCCGCTGGGCCGCGCCGATCTTCGGCGCGGGCGTCGGCATTGCGCTGATGGCGAAGGGACTGTTCGTGCCGCTCGTGTTCGCGGCCACGCTCATGGGCGCGCTGGTGCTCTACCCCGCCTGCCGTACGCGCTCGTTCGCGCGGGCGCTCGGCGTTGCCGCGCTGGTGTTCGCGCCGTTCGCGCTGATCTGGCCGACCGCGCTGTTCCTGCGCTCCGAGACGCTGTTCATGACGTGGTTCTGGGACAACAACGTCGGCCGCTTCTTCGGCTTCTCGGTGCCCGAGCTCGGCGCGGAGAACGACAAGCCGTTCTTCATCCTGCGCGCGTTCCTGCTGCTCGGCTTCCCCGTGGCGCCGCTCGCGATCGCCGCGCTGGCGCGCGGGGCATGGCGCGACTGGCGCACGCCGCGTATCGCGCTGCCCGTGCTGTTCGCGGGCATCGGCCTCGCGGTATTGCAAGTGTCCGCGACCTCGCGCCAGCTCTACATCCTGCCGTTCTTCGCGCCGCTCGCGCTGGTCGCCGCGCAGGCGATCGAGCGTCTGCCGCGCGGGCTGCATCTCGCATGGGATTACCTGAGCCGCCTGCTGTTCGGCAGCGCCGTCGCGCTCGCATGGGCGATCTGGGCGGTGATGGCCGATCCGAGTGCATCGCATGCGAGCCTCGCGCCGCTCGGCCGCTGGCTGCCGCTCGACTGGACCATGCCGATCGTGCCCGGGTTCGTGATCGGCGCGCTCGTGCTGACGGTCGGCTGGCTGTGGCTGCTGCCGAAACTGCGTATGACCGGCCGGTGGCGCGGCGCGCTGTCGTGGGGGGCCGGCGCGCTGGTCGCGTGGGGGCTCGTCTATACGCTGCTGCTGCCGTGGCTCGACATCGCGAAGAGCTACCGGTCGGTGTTCGACGACCTGAACACGCATCTCGCGCTCGAATGGAACGAAGGCGACTGCATGGCGAGCCTGCATGGGCTCGGCGAATCGGAAGCGCCGATGCTGTACTACTTCTCCGGCATCCTGCACACGCCGATCAACGACGCGAAAACGACGCGCTGTACATGGATGATCGTGCAAGGCGTGCGGGCCGTGGACCCCGCGCCGGGCAGCGAATGGAAACTGTTCTGGACCGGCGCGCGCCCGGGCGACGACGAGGAACTGCTGCGCGTCTACGTGCGCACGCCCGAACAGCACAACGCGCAGTGATACAGGACGGCGCCGCACGCCGGCGCCGTCGTCAGGTCCGGCCTACGCGCCCCCTCTCCCCGCCCGAACGGCGCGCGAACGCGGCTTCACGCCCGCCCCGCCGCCCCGCACGTCAGAACGACGAACCGGGCTCGCGCAGGAACGCTTGCTCCTCGTCGGTCGACGCACGGCCGAGAATCGCGTTCCGGTGCGGGAAGCGACCGAAGCGCTCGACCACGGCCGCATGCCGCAACGCGAACTCGTAGTAGCTCGCGCACCCCGCCTCTTCGCGGATGCCCGCGCACAGACGCACGGCCTCGCGCTGGCTCTCGTCAGACTCGTCATGTTCGAACGGCAGGTACGCGAACGCACGGTGATGGCCGCTCGGTAGCTGCGCGTCCCAGCCGGCCGCGACGACGCGGCGCGCGAGCGCCAGCGCCTTCGGATCGGCGACGAACGCGCGCGGCGTGCCGCGGTGAATGTTGCGCGAGAACTGGTCGAGTACGACGATCAGCGCAAGCGCGCCCGGCGGCGTATCGGCCCAGCGATCGCAGGCGCCGTCACACGCGGCGTCGAGCAACGCGCCGTAACGCGTGCGCAGCACGTCGTCGAACGCCGCGCCGCCGTTGAACCATACCTTGCGCGTCCGGCCGAACCCGGCCGAATCCGGCTCGCCGAACCAGAAATCGAGAATCTCGCGCGCTTGCGGATCGAGCGTCGTGGCGCTGTCCGTCAGGCTATCAATCGTCATGCAAACTCCAGTACGAGGCGCCGGGTCCGGGCGCTCTTCTTTTCAAGTCTGGCGACCCGCAGGTCGCCGATTTCCGACGTATTGCGCACGTGCGTGCCGCCGCACGGCTGCAAGTCCACGCCCTCGATGCGCAACAAGCGCACGCGGCCGAGACCCAGCGGCGGCTTCACGCTCATCGTGCGCACCAGGTCGGGCCGCTCGACCATCTCCGCGTCGGTGATCCATTCGGTCGTGACCGGATGCGCGCCGTGGACCAGCCCCGCGAGGCGGCGCTCGACGTCGACGCGATCGATTGCGTCCGACGTCGCGAAATCGAGCCGCACATAGTCGGCCGTCACGCTGCAGCCGTCGACCGGATACGGCAGCACCGCGCACATCAGGTGCGCGGCCGTGTGCAGCCGCATGTGGCGGTAGCGGCGCAGCCAGTCGATGTCGGCCACCACGCGCGCACCGGGCGCGAGCGCCGCAATGCGCGCGTCCTGCCCGGCGGCGGGCACGTGCACGACGTCGTCGGGCGTGGCGCCGTCGAACTTCGCCTTGCGCGTGTCGGCGACCGCGATCGTGCTGCCGTCGGGCAGCGTCAGCGTGCCGCTGTCGCCGGCCTGCCCGCCACCGAGCGGATAGAACACGGTGCGATCGAGCCGGATGCCGTCATCGCCGACCGCCGCGACGACGGCGTCACATTGCGTCAGGTACGCATCGTCGCGAAACAGTGCCTGGGTTGTCATCGGGCGAACCTCGTATCCGTGGGAAAACGGTCAGTGTCGCGCCGCACGGCAGATGCACCCAGACGCAGATCGTCCTGCGCCCGGGCAGCGGCGTACCGGTCGATCAACCGGGCCGGTTGCGCATCCAGTCGGCCGTATCGTAGAACGAATGCATGAGCCGCTCGCGCAGCGGCTCGGGCAACCCGACGTCCTCCATCGCCCACGCCATGCAGCGCAGCCACTGGTCGCGCCCGACCGACGCGATCGGGAACGGCAGGTGCCGCGCGCGCAGCCGCGGGTGGCCGAACCGGCTGATGTAGTGGTCGGGGCCGCCGAGCCAGCCGCACAGGAACCAGAACAGCTTGTCGCGGGAGCCGTCGAGCGACGCCGGGTGCAGCGCGCGAATCTCCGCGAACTCGGGCTCGAGGTCCATCAGGTCGTAGAAGCGGTCCACCATCTCGCGCACGCGGGTTTCGCCGCCTACGAGCTCGAACGCCGTCGGCTGCGACGGTGCATCATCATTCACATCGGTCATACGGATAATCGGAAACGGGATATTCGGGGCCGCCGGCGACGCTCATGCGTCGCGCAGCGACTGCAGCGCGGGGCGCAGCAACACATTATGCAGGCTCAGCCAGCCGGCCGCACCGGCGCACGCGACGCCGGCCGCGATGCCGGCCGGCACGAGCCAGGGATCGACGGCGAGCTGGAAGTCGAACACGCGCGACGCAAGCACCCAGCCGACCGCGATCGCGCCCGCCGACGCCAGCGCGCCGGCCAGCGCGCCGACCACGATGAATTCCGCGCGCTGCACCGCATTGACCTGCGCGCGCGACGCGCCGAGCGCGCGCAGCAGCGCGGCCTCCCGCACACGCTCGTCGCGCGAGCCGGCGAGCGCCGTGTACAGCACGAGCAAGCCGGCCGCGAGCGTGAACGCAAACAGGAACTGCACCGCGCCGACCACCTGCAGCATCATCCGCTGCAGTTGCGCGAGGATCGGTGCGACGTCGATCGCGGTGAGGTTCGGGTAGCGCGCGATCAGCGGATCGAGCAGTGCGGCGTCCGATGCCGGCAAATGAAAGCTTGTCAGGTAGACGGCCGGGAAGTCCTTCAGCACCGGCGGCGGCATCAGCACGAAGAAGTTGACGCGGAACGAGCCCCAGTCGAGCTTGCGCACGCTGGTGATCGGCGCGTCGACCGTCAGCCCGGTCACGTCGAAGCGCAGCGTGTCGCCCGGCTTCACGTTCAGCATCTTCGCGAGACCATCCTCGATCGAGATCTGCGGCACGGCCGCGGTACCGAACCAGTCGCCTGCGACGATCCGGTTGTCGGACGGCAACTCGGTCGTATACGACAGGTTGAACTCGCGGTCGACGAGCCGGCGCGCCTCGTCGGACGGATACGCGTCGGGGTTCACCGGCTTGCCGTTGATCGAGACGAGCCGGCCGCGCACCATCGGCGCGGGCACCGCGTCGCGCACGCCGTGTGCGGACAGATAGGCCGCGACGGCGTCGCGCTGGTCGGGCTGGATATCGATCAGGAACTGGTTCGGCGCATCGGGTGGCGTCGACTGTTGCCAGCCGGCGACGAGATCGTTACGCGTGATCGCGATCAGCAGCAGGCACATCAGCCCCAGCGCGAGCGCGGTGATCTGCAGCGCACTGGCCGTGCCGCGACGGTGCAGCGACGCGAGCGCGTAGCGCCAGCCGATGCCCGCGGCCACGCGCGCGTTGCGTACCGCGCGCGCCGCCGCGTACAGCACGAGCCGGGCGATCAGCGCGAAGCCGACCAGTGCGCCGGCGAACCCGCCCGTGACGATCAGCCCGAGCTTCAGGTTGCCCGCGGCGACGATCAGCAGCCCCGCGAACAGCACGACGCCGAGCGCATACGCGGCCCACGCGGTGCGCGACGCGTCGCCCCAGTCACGCCGCAGCACGCGCACCGGCGGCACGCGCGTGAGCGGCGCGAGCGGCGGCAGCGCGAAGCCGAGCAGCAGCACGAGCGCGGCGCCGACCCCGACGAGCGCCGGCCACAGCGTCGGCGGCGGCAGCACCACGTCGATCAGGCCGCCGAGCGCCGCCAGGAGCGCCCAATGGCCGCCGTAGCCGAGCAGCGCGCCCGCAACGCCCGACACGACGCCGATGCCGACGAATTCGAGCGCGAACAGCGCGCCGAGCGTGCGGCGGCTCACGCCGAGGCAGCGCATCGTCGCGCAGCCGTCGAGATGGCGCCGCATGTAGCGCTGCGCGGCCATCGCGATTGCGACCGCCGCGAGCAGCGCGGTCAGGAGCGCGACGAGGGTCAGGAAATGGCGCGCGCGATCGAGCGTCTGCCGCACCTGCGGCTGGCCTTCCTGCAACGATTCGAGGCCGACGCCGCGCAGCTTCCCGCCGTCGACGCGCCCGTGCGCATAGGTTTCGAAGCGCGCGACGGCCGGCTGCTCGCCGGCTACGAGCAGCCGGTACGTGACGCGGCTGCCGTAGCCGGTGAGCCCCGTCGCCGCAAGTTCGTCCGCGCGCATCATCAGCCGCGGCGAGAAATTGACGAACGAGAAGCCGCGATCGAGTTCGCGGGAAATCGACGCAGCGACCGTGAACGTGCGCAGCCCGACGCGCACGGTGGCACCCGCCTTCAGATGCAATGCATCGAGCAGCGCGGGATCGGCCCACACGGTGCCGGGCGCCGGAATCGCGGTCGCCTTGTGCGCCGCGGCGGCGCCGGCCGGCACGATTTCGACCGCGCCGCGCAGCGGATACCCGGGCGACACGGCCTTTACGGCCGCGAGGCGCGCAGGCGCCGCGTCGCTCGCGGCCCCGCCCGTGACGGACGCGATCATGCTCGGGAAGATTGCAGTCGTCGCGGTGCGCAGGCCGAGTGCGCGCGCCTCACGATCGAACGACGGATCGACGGGATGGTCGGCGCGCACCACGAAGTCGGCGCCGAGCATCTGGCGCGCGTCGCGCTCGAGCCCCTGGCGCAGCCGGTCGGCGAGAAAGCCGACGCTCGTCAGCGCCGCGACCGCGAGCACCAGCGCCAGCACGAGCAGCGTCAACTCGCCGGCACGCCAGTCGCGCGCGGTCATTCGCGCAGCCTGCCGGATCAGGTCGTGCCAGCCGAAGCGGCCGGCATGGCGGGGCCGCCCGGCCGGGGACGGGTCGGCATGCTGCCGCTCGACGGGTGGCCGCGCCTTCAATCGCGCTTGCCCCCGATCGAGTTGAGCCGCGTCACCATGTGGTTCGCCATGCCGCGGAAACCGCCTGACACGCCGCGCCACAGGCGCGGCAACGCCCAGGCCGACGCCGCGATGAACGCCGCGAGCAGCACGAGGAACGCAAGCGGGACGAAGAATGCGAGCGCAAGGCCGCCGAACACGAGCCCGTCCTCGGTGGACGACGCGACCCAGTTCGAAATCGGTTCGGGAGACAAGTTGATCAGCGCGCGGGTGCCAGCCTTCGCGACGTGCGCGGCACCGGCGAGCGAACCGCCGGCCAGCCCGGCGACCGCAAGCACGGTCGGATCGGCATGGCCGAGCGCACCGGCGGCAAGCACCGCGCCGGCCGGAATGCGGATAAAGGTGTGTACGGCATCCCACAGCGAATCGAACGCGGGAATCTTGTCGGCAAGGAATTCGGTGACGGCGAGCACCGCCGCGGCGCCGATGACCCACGGCGACATCAGGACCGCAAGCGTATCGGGCAGATGAAGCCAGCCGACCCGCGCGAGCACGCCGGCGATCAGCACCGTCAGGTAAAGGCGCAGCCCGCTCGCCCACGCGAGCCCCGCGCCGAGCGAAATGGCTTCGATCATGGCCCTCTCCTTGCACTTTGCGTGCGCTTTGCCGATTGATCGGATCGAGTCGGTATGACCGGCCGCGCGGCGCGTGGCGACCGGCGCCGCCTGCCGCGAACGGCGCGACGGCAATCAGGCCCGAATGCGTTCCATTATAGACAGGCAATCAGGCGGGCCGGCGCAATTCCGCGCCGCACCAGGGCCGGGCACGGGCACCGGGCCGCGCCCGGCAGGTCGGCTTCAGGCGGCCGACGACAGCTTCAGGCCAATCAGCCCGAACACGATCAGCGACGCGCTCGCGACCCGGGCGACGGTCAGCGCCTCGCCCATCATCACGATGCCGAACACGAACGCGCCGACCGCGCCGATGCCCGTCCACACCGCATACGCCGTGCCGAGCGGCAACTGGCGCATCGCGACCGCGAGCAGCCCGAAGCTGGCCAGCGCCGTCACGATCGTAAACACCGACGGTCCGAGTTTCGTGAAACCCTCGGACGATTTCATGCCGGCCGCCCAGGCCACTTCCAGCAAACCGGCGATCAACAACAATACCCACGCCATCTCGACGTACTCCGTATCGGATGGGGCCGTCCCCGTTGAAGCGAATGACCCGGGGTCGTCCCCGGGCGGCGCCGAGTATAACAAGAGGCTTACGGGGATGCCGGATGCGGTAGCCCGCGGCCAATGCGGAATCCGGCTCGGGTACGGCCCGGCCGCGTCCGCCCCGCTCAGTTCGACACGCGCTTGGCGTCGCCACCGCCGACGCAGCGGTCGTCGCGGTACAGCGCCCATTCGTCGCACACGCGGCCGTCCTGGAAGACGCACATCCCGACCTGCCCGCGCGGCAGGTTGCGGATCACGTGGCGGCCGCCGAGCTTCACGCAATTGGCCGATGCGGGATTG
The DNA here is from genome assembly GCF_000292915.1 of Burkholderia cepacia GG4. Lineage (NCBI taxonomy): Bacteria > Pseudomonadati > Pseudomonadota > Betaproteobacteria > Burkholderiales > Burkholderiaceae > Burkholderia > Burkholderia cepacia. Next base: position 1,234,670 of record NC_018513.1, on the reverse strand, counting down.
GCGAGCGCCGCCTGCGGCGCCGAAGGCTGCTGCCCGGGCGGCAGCGGCTGAGCGAACGCGCCGGGCGCAGTCAGCGCCAGCGCACAGATGACGACCAGACGGACGGACATTGCACGCTCCTCGATTTCGTTCGCGGAACGGTCAGCATAACGGGGAATGGGTGGCCAGTGTGCACGGCCGGCACACGCGGCGGCGATGTCGCGCCGATGCAACTTCGCCGGTGGGCGACCTTGCATTCCGGCGGAAACACGCGTCACGCGGCGCCGACGAGCCGATAGCCGACACCGGTTTCGGTCACGATGTGCTCGGGCTGCGCGGGATCGCGCTCGAGTTTCTGGCGCAGATGCGCCATGTAGATGCGCAGATAGTGATGGCTCTCGACATGCGACGGCCCCCACACGTCGCGCAGCAGCTGGCGGTGCGTGAGCACGCGCCCCGCGTGCCGCACGAGCGTCGCGAGCAGCCGGTACTCGAGCGGCGTCAGGTGCACGATCTCGCCGTCGCGCCACACCTGGCGCAGCGCAAGATCGACGGTCACGCTGCCGAAGCTGACCTTCGGCGACTCGTTCGCGCCGCCCTGGTTGCGCCGGCGCAGTTGCGCGCGGATGCGCGCGCGCAGCTCGGACACGCCGAACGGCTTGGTCAGGTAGTCGTCGGCGCCCGCGTCGAGCGCGGCGACCTTCTCCTCTTCCTGCGTGCGCGCCGACAGCACGATCACCGGCACCTCGGACCAGCCGCGCAGTTCGCGGATCACGTCGAGCCCGTCGGTATCGGGCAGGCCGAGATCGACGATCACGAGATCGGGCTTGCGCGTCGCCGCGTCGATCAGCCCCTGCTTGCCCGTCTCCGCCTCGAACACGGCGATGTCCTCCTCTTCGAGCGCGGCGCGCACAAAGCGGCGGATCTGTTTTTCGTCCTCGATCAGGACGACGGTCAGGCTCGGTTCACTCATGGTCTGGCAATGGCTCGGATGGGGACGCTCCGCCGGGCGCGTCGAGGTCTTCGTCGGGTACGGCTGGCACGGCCGGCGGCGTCTCCACCGGCAGCGTGAACCAGAAACGCGCGCCCGTCACGCGGCCGTCGGGCGCGGTACGGTTGAGCGCGCCGATTCTACCGCCGTGCGCGTCGACGATCGCGCGGCAGATGGCAAGGCCGAGCCCGATGCCCGGTGTCGCCGATTCCTTCTCGCCGCGCGTGAACTTGTCGAAGATGCGCGTTTCCATCCCGGCCGGCAGGCCCGGGCCGTGATCGTCGACGTGCACGCGCACGAACGGTTGCCCGTCGTCGGTCACGCGTTCCGCGCCGACGTCGATCGGCGCATCGGCCGGCGTGTACTTCGCCGCGTTCTCGAACAGGTTGGTGAACAGCCGCTCCATCAGCACCGCGTCCATCTGCAATAGCGGCAGGTCGGCCGGCAGCGACACGCGTGCAGGATGGTGCGCGAGCACGCGCTTGCAGGCGGCGAGCGCGGCGCCGACGGTCTCCTCGAGCAGCGACCACTGGCGCTTGAGCTGCAGGCTGCCGGCCTGCAGCCGCGCCATGTCGAGCAGGTTCGTGACGATCCCCGTCATCCGCAGCGCCTCGTCGTGGATCGCGTCGACGAGCTCGCCTTCGCGCTGCGCGGAACGCTCGGCCGCCGTATCGCCGGCCGGCGTGTGCGGCGCGGCCGCGCGAGCGTTCGCGAGCATCGACGAGAAGCCGACGATCGTCGTGAGCGGCGTGCGCAGGTCGTGCGAGATGGCCGACAACAGCGAGTTGCGCAGCCGCTCGGATTCCATGTTGACGAGCGCGTCGCGCGCGATCTCGACGTAGTGCACGCGCTCGAGCGCGAGCGCGATCTGCGCGGCAAACGCATCGAGCATCCGCAGCTGCTCGGGCACCTCGAGTTCGCGCGGCTCGCGCGACGCGACCGCGAGCACGCCGCGCGTGCGCATCGGCGCCTTCAGCGGCAGGTACAGCGCGGCGGTCGCGGGCAGCGTGTCGGTGCCACGGCCGGCCGGCTTCTGCTGGTCGTACACCCACTGGCCGACGTCGCAGTCGAGATCCGCGCCCGTCAGCGTGACGGCCGCGTCGGGTTCCTCGATCTTCTGCCGCACCTGGTCCGCACTGTCGGGCAGCAGGAACGCGACGCGCGCGCGGAACACCTCGCCCACATGGCGGCTGCCGATCTCGACGATCTGCTCGGTCGTCAGCGCCGCGCCGAGCTCGCGCGCCATCGCATAGATCGCGCCGGTGCGGCGCTCGCGGCGCTGCGCAATGCTCGCCTGGCGCGTCAGCGTCGACGTCAGGTGGCTGATCACGAGCGAGGTCAGCAGCATCCCGAAGAAAGTCAGCAGGTATTGCGTGTCGCTGACCGAGAACGACATGCGGGGCGGCACGAAGAAGTAATCGAACGCGGCGACCGACAGGAACGACTGCAGCACGCCCGGGCCGCGCCCGAGCCGCACGGCCGAGAACACGACGCCGAGCAGGTACAGCATCACGAGGTTCGTGAGGTCGAGCCGCTGCGCCACGATGCTCGCGACACCCGTGATCGCCGCGCAGATCGCGGCCGCGTACAGGTAGTGACGCGGCGGCGAACGCCGCAAGCCGAATTGCGCGAACGCATCGCGCCAGTCGCGTGCGCGCGCGTCGAGCGGCGCCGCGCGCACTTCGTCACTCGCTGACGCGCGGATCAGCATCAGGTCGACGTCGCCCGCGCGTTCGGCCAGCTTCTCGCCGAACGGCCGCGCGAAGCGGCGTGCGAGTCCGACCTTCGGCGAGCCGCCCGCGACGATCTTCGACACGTTGCGTACCTTCGCATAGCCGATCAGCGCAGCGACCGCATCGTCGCCGGCGAGCGTGGCCGTCTCCGCGCCGAGCTCGACCGCGAGCTTCAGCGCATCGAGCGTACGCTGCCGCCGCGCGTCGGGCAGCCGCTGCAGCCGCGGCGTCTCGACGTACACGGCGATCCAGTCGGCCTTCACGCTCGCGGCGAGCCGCGCGGCCGCGCGCACGAGCGTCGGCGCTTCGGGGCCGGGCCCGACGCAGACGAGCAGCCGCTCGCGCGCCTGCCAGATCCGCTGGATCGAACGGTCGGCCCGGTATTCGCGCATCTGCGCGTCGACGCGGTCGGCCGTGCGGCGCAGCGCCAGCTCGCGCAGCGCGATCAGGTTGCCCTTGCGGAAGAAGTTGCGCACCGCGCGCTCGGCCTGCTGCGCGAGATACACCTTGCCGTCGTGCATCCGCTCGAGCAGTTCCTCGGCCGGCAGGTCGACCAGCGTGACCTCGTCGGCCGCGTCGAACACGCGGTCGGGCACGGTCTCCCACACGCGGATGCCGGTAATCGCGCCGACCACGTCGTTCAGGCTTTCCAGATGCTGGACGTTGACGGTCGTGTACACGTCGATGCCCGCGTCGAGCAGTTCGTAGACGTCCTGCCAGCGCTTCAGGTGGCGTGCGCCCTGCACGTTCGAATGCGCGAGCTCGTCGACGAGGATCAGCTGCGGTGCGCGCGCGAGCGCGCCGTCGAGATCGAATTCGGCGAGCGTGCGGCCGCGATAGTCGATGCGTGCGAGCGGCAGCACGTCGAGACCGTTGAGCAGCGCGGCGGTTTCGCCGCGGCCGTGGGTCTCGACGATGCCGACGACGACGTCGACGCCGTCCTGCAGGCGCTGGCGCGCGGCCTGCAGCATCGCGTAGGTCTTGCCGACGCCGGCGGACGCGCCGAAGAAGATCTTGAGCTGTCCGCGCCGCTGCTTTTCTTCGTCTCGCTGCAGCTTGTCGAGGAGTTGGTCGGGATCGGGGCGGTTCATGCGTAGGGAAGGCGGAGCGCCGGATTGCGCGCGAGTACAGGCATTGTTGTTCCAAATCGCCGCAAAAGGCAAAGACGGCGCATGCGCCGTCGTGACAGGCCGGTCCAGCGCGACACAAGCCGCGCCGGGCGCCCGGATGCGTTCAGTGCGCGGCCTGCGCCGCGTCGAGCGCGAGGTTCAGCTTCAGCACGTTCACGCGCGGCTCGCCGAGCACGCCGAACTGGCGGCCCGCCGTGTTCGCGGCGACGAGCTGCGCGACCGCGTCGGGCGCCAGGTGGCGCGCCTTCGCGACGCGCGCGACCTGGTACGCGGCGGCGGCCGGCGTGATCTCCGGATCGAGGCCGCTCGCCGACGCCGTCACGAGGTCGACCGGCACGGGCTGCGACATGTCGGCACCCGCATCGTGCAGCGCGGCGATGCGCGCCTTCACCTGGTCGGCGAGCGACGGGTTCAGCGGGCCGAGGTTCGAGCCGCCGGAGCCGGTCGCGTTGTACGGCATCGGCGACGTGGCCGACAGCCGGCCCCAGAAGTACTTCGGCGCGTCGAACTGCTGGCCGATCAGCGCGGAGCCAACCGCCTTGCCGTCCTTCTCGATCAGGCTGCCGTTCGCCTGCGACGGGAACACGGCCTGGCCAAACACGGTCATCACGGCCGGGTAAGCGAGCCCCGTCACGACGGTCAGCACGACAAAGATCACGACGAGCGGGCGAATCAACGTTTTCATGATGGTTCTTCCTTCAAATGCGGCGCATCAGGCCCAGCCGAGCACGGCGAGCGTCATGTCGATCAGCTTGATGAACGGGAACGGCAGCAGCACGCCGCCGAGGCCGTACACCAGCAGGTTGCGGCGCAGCAGCGACGCGGCGCCGAGCGGCCGGTAGGTGACGCCCTTCAGCGCGAGCGGGATCAGCGCGACGATGATCAGCGCGTTGAAGATCACCGCCGACAGGATCGCCGATGCCGGCGACGTCAAATGCATGATGTCGAGCACGCGCAGTTGCGGGTAGGTCGTCACGAACGCGGCCGGGATGATCGCGAAGTACTTCGCAATGTCGTTCGCGATCGAGAAGGTCGTCAGCGAGCCGCGCGTCATCAGCATCTGCTTGCCGATCTCGACGATCTCGATCAGCTTGGTCGGGTTCGAGTCGAGGTCGACCATGTTGCCGGCCTCCTTCGCCGCCTGCGTGCCGGTGTTCATCGCCACCGCCACGTCGGCCTGCGCCAGCGCCGGCGCGTCGTTGGTGCCGTCGCCCGTCATCGCGACAAGCCGCCCGGCCGCCTGGTGCTCGCGGATCGTCGCGAGCTTGGTTTCCGGCGTCGCTTCCGCGAGGAAATCGTCGACCCCTGCTTCCGCCGCGATCGCCGCGGCCGTCAGCCGGTTGTCGCCCGTCACCATCACGGTCTTGATGCCCATCTTGCGCAGTTCCGCGAAGCGCTCCCTGATGCCGCCTTTCACGATGTCCTTCAGCTCGATCACGCCGAGCACGCGCGCCACGCCGTCATGCAGGTCGGCCACGACGAGCGGCGTGCTGCCGCGGCGCGCGACGTCGTCGACTGCGCGGCGCACTTCTTCGGGGAAACGGCTGCCGTGAGTCTCGACATAGCGGCGAATCGCATCGGCCGCGCCCTTGCGGATCTCGCGCCCGGGCAAGTCGACGCCGCTCATCCTCGTCTGCGCGGAAAAGCCGAGGAACGTCGCATGCAGTTGCGCCATGTCGCGCTGGCGGATGTTGAAGCGTTCCTTCGCGAGCACGACGATGCTGCGGCCTTCCGGCGTTTCGTCGGCGAGCGACGACAGCTGCGCGGCGTCGGCCAGCGCCTCCTCGGTCACGCCCGGCGCGGGCACGAACATCGACGCCTGGCGGTTGCCGAGCGTGATCGTGCCGGTCTTGTCGAGCAGCAGCACGTCGACGTCACCGGCCGCTTCCACCGCGCGGCCCGACGTCGCGATCACGTTCGCCTGCATCATCCGGCTCATCCCGGCCACGCCGATCGCGGACAGCAAACCGCCGATCGTGGTCGGGATCAGGCACACCAGCAGCGCGACGAGCGCGGTGATCGTCACCACGTGGCCGGCCTTCATGGCTTCGACCGAGAACATCGAGAACGGCAGCAGCGTCGCGGTCGCGAGCAGCATCACGATCGTCAGCGCGACGAGCAGGATCGTCAGCGCGACCTCGTTCGGCGTCTTCTTGCGCTTTGCGCCTTCGACCATCGCGATCATCCGGTCGAGGAACGCCTCGCCGGGGTTCGCGGTGACCTTCACGACGATCCAGTCGGACAGCACGCGCGTGCCGCCCGTCACCGACGAGAAGTCGCCGCCCGATTCGCGGATCACCGGCGCGGATTCGCCGGTGATCGCCGATTCGTCGACCGATGCGACGCCGTCGATCACCTCGCCGTCGGCCGGGATCACGTCGCCGGCCTCGACCAGCACGACGTCGCCCTTGCGCAGATCGGACGCGGTCGTGATGCGGATCGGCGACTTCGGGTGCGGCTCGTTGAGCTTCTTCGCCATCACGTCACGCTTCGCGCTGCGCAGCGACGCGGCCTGCGCCTTCGAGCGCCCTTCGGCAAGCGCTTCGGCGAAGTTCGCGAACAGCACCGTGAACCACAGCCACAGCGCGATCGCGAGGATGAAGCCCGCGGGCGCCTCGGCCTGGCCGGAGAGTGCCGCGATCCACAGAACCGTGGTGAGGATGCTGCCGACATACACGCAGAACATCACCGGGTTGCGGAACTGCGTGCGCGGCGTGAGTTTCTTGAACGAGTCCACGATCGCCGGACGCACCAGCGCCGGATCGAACATGGACCGTGTTGCGGAATGTTGAGTCATTGCGATCTCTTCAAGCTCTTCAGTCTTTTCAATGTGTCGCCATGCGCTCGCGCGTCACGCGCCCAGCCACATCATCAGGTGCTCGACGCCGGGGCCGAGCGCGAGCGCCGGCACGTAGGTCAGCGCGCCCACCAGCATCACGGTGCCGAGCAGCAGCACGACGAACAGCGGACCGTGCGTCGGCAGCGTGCCGCTCGTCACCGCGATGCGCTTCTTCGCGGCGAGCGAGCCGGCGATCGCCAGCACCGGCACGATCGTGCCGAAGCGGCCGAACCACATCGCGATCGCGGTCATCCAGTTGTAGAACGGCGTGCCGACCGTCAGGCCCGCGAATGCGCTGCCGTTGTTGTTCGCGGCCGAGCTGAACGCGTACAGGATCTCCGAGAAGCCGTGCGGGCCAGGGTTCGCGATGCCGGCCTTGCCCGCATCAGCCAGCACGGCGATCGACGTGCCGACCAGCACGAGCAGCGGCGTGAGCAGCACGACGATCGACACCATCTTCATCTCGTACGATTCGATCTTCTTGCCGACGTATTCGGGCGTGCGGCCGATCATCAGGCCGGCGACGAACACCGCGAGCAGCGCGAACACGAGCATCCCGTAGAGGCCGGAGCCGACACCGCCGTAGATCACCTCGCCGAGCTGCATCAGCAGCATCGGTACGAGACCGCCGAGCGGCGTCAGCGAATCGTGCATGGTGTCGACCGCGCCGCACGACGCGGCCGTCGTCGCGACCGTGAAGATGCCGGTCTGCGCAATCCCGAAGCGCGTTTCCTTGCCTTCCATGTTGCCGCCCGGCTGCAGCGCGCTCGCCGACTGGTCGACGTGCAACGCGGCCAGCGTCGGGTTGCCGGCCTGCTCGGCGCTCACCTCGACGCCGATCGCGACCGCGAACGCCACCGTCATCGCCGCGAGCACCGCGATGCCCTGCCGGCGGTCACCGATCATGCGGCCGAACACCAGGCACAGCGCGGCCGGGATGATCAGGATCGCGAAGATCTGGATGAAGTTCGCGAACGGCGTCGGATTCTCGTACGGGTGCGCGGAGTTCGCGTTGAAGAAACCGCCACCGTTGGTGCCGAGCATCTTGATCGCTTCCTGCGACGCGACCGGGCCCATCGCGAGCGTCTGCTTCGTCAGCTGCGTCGGCACGGTGACCGCGTTACCCTTGTCGTCCTTCACCGGATTGCCCTGCGCGTCGAGCTTCGGCGCAGCATAGGTGCTCGTCTGCAGCACCGGCACGTCCTGGTACGCCTTCATGTTCTGGATCACGCCCTGGCTCATCAGCAGCGCGGCGATCACCACCGACATCGGCACGAGCACGTACATCGTCACGCGCGTCAGGTCGACCCAGAAGTTGCCGATCGTCTGCGCGGTGTGGCGCGCGAAGCCGCGGATCAGCGCGATCACGACGACGATGCCGGTCGCCGCCGACAGGAAGTTCTGCACGGTCAGGCCGATCATCTGCGTCAGGTAGCTGACGGTCTGCTCGGGCGTGTAGTCCTGCCAGTTGGTGTTGGTGACGAAGCTGACGGCCGTGTTGAATGCGCCGTCGGCCGTCATCGCGCCGAATTGCTGCGGGTTGCCGGGCAGGAAGCCCTGCAGGCGCAGCAGACCGTACAGGAACAGCGCGCCGAGCGCGTTGAACGCGATCGTGGCGATCGCATACTGCTTCCAGTTCATTTCGGTGCCGGCGTCGACGCCGGCCATGCGGTACAGCGCGCGCTCGAGCGGCCCGAACACGCGCACGACGCGCGAACTGCCGTCCATCACGTTCGTCAGGTAACGCGCGCACGGCACGGCCGCCGCAAGCAGCACGACGATGAACAGCAGCGTCTGCAACAGATTGTTCGCGTTCATTCGATGTCCTCCGCGCGCAGCAGCGCAAAGACGAGATACGCGAACAGCAGGGCCGTCGAGGCGCCCGCCAGCCAAAGCATCCAGGTCATGCGCGCCCCCCGCGGCCGTATTGCGCGAGCTTCTCGCAACCGGCAAGCAAACCGAGGATCAGCGCGGTGAACAGCACCAGTGCGCCGATGAAAACCCCATCCATTTTTGTGTTCTCCGTCGTCGAAATCAGACAACTAGAACCTTATGGGAACGCACGTAAAGGACGGGTCAAAGATAATCGGGCCGGTATAAAAAACGCGTAAACGCGCGCGGCGGGGAACGGCGGGGGGAAAGTTCAGAGCGACGGGAAACAGGACGGGCGGCGGCCGGTGCCGCCCGCGAGGGTGCGTGCCGGCGCGGTGCCGGCACGAAGGGATGCGTCAGGGAACGAGGATCGTCGAGCCGGTCGTCTTGCGCGACTCGAGGTCGGCATGCGCGCGGCCGACTTCCGCGAGCGGATAGCGCTGGTTGATGCTCGTCTTCACCTTGCCCGACAGGATCACGTCGAACAGCTCGGCGGCCGCGGCTTCGAGATCGGCGCGCTTCGCGATGTACGAGAACAGCGTCGGCCGCGTGAAGAACAGCGAGCCGCGCGACGAGAACTCCTTCGAGTCGATCGCCGGCAGCGGGCCCGATGCATTGCCGAAGCTGACGAACAGCCCAAGCGGCGCGAGGCAGTCGAGCGAACCGATGTAGGTGTCCTTGCCGATCGAATCGTAGACGACCGGCACGAGCGCATCGTTCGTGATCGCCCTCACGCGCTGCGTGAAGTTCTCGCGCGTGTAGACGATCGGGTGGTCGCAGCCGTGCGCTTTCGCGAGTTCGGCCTTCTCGTCGGAGCCGACCGTGCCGATCACCGTTGCGCCGAGCGCCTTCGCCCACTGGCAGACCAGCAGGCCGACGCCGCCCGCCGCGGCATGGATCAGGATCGTGTCGCCGGCCTTGACCGGATACGTGCGGCGCAGCAGGTAGTGCGCGGTCAGGCCCTGCAGCATCACCGACGCCGCTTCGTCGTAGCTGATGCCGTCCGGCAGCTTGACGAGGCGATCGGCGGGCAGCACGCGCTCCTGCGCGTACGCGCCGGGCGACGACCACACATAGGCGACGCGGTCGCCGGGCTTGAACGCGGTCACGTCATCGCCGACCGCCGTCACCTCGCCGGCCGCCTCCATCCCGAGCCCGGCGGGCAACGGCTGCGGATAGAGGCCGGTGCGGAAATACACGTCGATATAGTTGAGCCCGACCGCATGCTGCTTGACGCGGACCTGGCCCGCCTGCGGCTCGCTGACCTCGACGTCGACCCACTTCATCACCTCCGGTCCGCCCGCCTGGTCGTATCGGATTGCTTTCGGCATCGTTTCGCTCCTCGTTTGTCTGGAAATTCCGTTCGGCAAATGCGTCGCTGCCCGCGAACGGCGAGGCATGCGGACGTGGGACACTGCGCGTGATTTTCGCGCGTCGCACGCGGTCACGCTGGGCGTCGCCGCAATCCCTTCACGGTCGTAGGGTTTTCGCGAAAAACGGCCGGCACGCGACGTGCATTCCGGCGGATGGTGCGACATCCGATCCGTCGCGGTCATGCGTTCGTCTCGCGTGCGGCACCTATGAGCTGAAGCGTTCCGGCGAGACGACGCGACGACCGGCATTGCCGGCAGAAAGTGCGTGGTGACGTTCTGGAACATCCCCGGCTACATGAACGGCCGTGGCGGACACATCGACCTGATCGACGGCGCTCGCGCCCTCTGCAGTTCGGATTGCTACCGGGCCGCATCCACCGTGTGGTTCTGGCCGTTACGATGACCGGCCGGCCGCGATCTCGGGCATCGCATGTTGCGCCTATGTCGGCACCGTCAACGTTCTGCGCCATCTGTCACATGTCGTCCACACGACAGATGGCGGCGAGCGTGCGCACTCATGTGTGGCGGCCGCCTAGCAAACGTCCTGCATGTTCCGCGCCAGATCGTCGAGCAGCATCCGCGCGGTCGCGACGTTGGTCGCAACCGGCACGTCGTGCACGTCGCACGCGCGCACCAGCGCGGTGATGTCCGGATCGTGCGGCTGCGCGGTCATCGGGTCGCGCAGGAACACGACGATGTCGACACGGCCGTCGACCAGTTCCGCACCGATCTGCAGGTCGCCGCCGCACGGCCCCGACAGCTTGCGCTCGACCTCGAGCCCGTGCGCGGCGGCGATGCGGCCGCCCGTCGTGCCCGTCGCGACCAGCCGGCATTGCGCCAGCGTCTCGCGGTACCGGCCCGCGAGCGCGACGATCTCGTCCTTCTTCGCGTCGTGCGCAATCAATGCAATGCGGGGTTTGCTCATCTCCGTTTCCTTCGTGGTTCGATTGTTGTCGTATGGGTGAATGGCGCTGCGCGCGTCAGAACGTGCCCGGGTACGCGCCGCCGTCGAGCAGCCAGTTCTGCCCGGTGATATAGCCGGCGTGCACGCTGCAGAGGAACGCGCACGCCGCGCCGAATTCGGCGCGCGTGCCGAGACGCCCGGCCGGGATGTCCTTCGTGCGCCGCGCGCGCATCTCGTCGACCGTCACGCCCTGCGCCTGCGCCGACGCCGCGAGCGTCGTCGCGATCCGGTCGGTGTCGAACAGCCCCGGCAGCAGGTTGTTGATCGTCACGCCCTGCCCCGCGACCTTGCGCGACAGCCCCGCGACGAAGCCGGTCAGCCCCGAGCGCGCGCCATTCGACAGCCCGAGCACGTCGATCGGCGCCTTCACGGCCGAACTCGTGATGTTGACGATCCGGCCGAAGCCGCGCCCGATCATCCCGTCGATCGTCGCGCGGATCAGCTCGATCGGCGTCAGCATGTTCGACTCGAGTGCGCGGATCCAGTCGTCATGCGAGAAATCGCGGAAGTCGCCGGGCGGCGGGCCGCCGGCATTGTTCACCAGAATGTCCGGCTGCGGACACGCAGCGAGCGCGGTCGCGCGCCCGTCCGGCGTCGTGATGTCGCAGGCGACCGCAGTGATCGACACGTTCGACGCCGCGCGGATCTCTTCCGCGGTTTCCTCCAGCGTGTCGCGCGTGCGCGCGACGATCACGAGGTTCACGCCCTCGGCGGCCAGCGCTTCCGCGCAGCCGCGCCCGAGCCCCTTGCTCGCCGCGCACACGAGCGCGGTCTTTCCTGCGATGCCGAGATCCATCGTCGATTCCTTTATGGCGACGCGCGCCGGCGCGGCCCGGCCGCGCCGCCGACCAGGCGAACGGGCGTGCGCGACGCGCGGATTGTCGTGAGACGTCGATAATATCCGGATCGCGCGGCGCGCCTTGGTAAAATTGCGGCCATAAGCGGCAGCCGGCCTGGCGCCCGCCGCCGCCCCCCGATCCCCTTTTGCCGCCAAGGCACCCCCGTCATGAAACAGGACAGCCGTTTCCCGAATCTCTTCATCACCGATCACCCGCTGATCCAGCACAAGCTCACGCACATGCGCGACAAGGACACGTCGACGCGCACATTCCGCGAACTGCTGCGCGAGATCACGCTGCTGATGGGTTACGAGATCACCCGCAACCTGCCGATCACGACCAAGCGGGTCGAAACCCCGCTGGTGGCGGTCGACGCGCCGGTGATCGCGGGCAAGAAGCTCGCGATCGTGCCCGTGCTGCGCGCCGGCATCGGGATGTCGGACGGCCTGCTCGACCTGGTGCCGTCCGCGCGCGTCGGCCATATCGGCGTGTACCGCGCCGAAGATCACCGCCCGGTCGAATACCTGGTGCGCCTGCCCGATCTCGAGGATCGCATCTTCATCCTGTGCGACCCGATGGTCGCGACCGGCTACTCGGCCGTGCACGCGGTCGACGTGCTCAAGCGCCGCAACGTGCCGGCCGCGAACATCATGTTCGTCGCGCTGGTCGCCGCGCCCGAGGGCGTGCAGGTGTTCCAGGACGCGCACCCGGACGTGAAGCTGTTCGTCGCGTCGCTCGACTCGCACCTGAACGAGCACGCATACATCGTGCCGGGCCTCGGCGACGCGGGCGACCGCCTGTTCGGCACCAAGAACTGACGCACCGGCGCCGCCGGGCCCGCGCGGCCGGGCGCGCCGCGACGGCTCGCCCAGGCGTTCGGCCATGCGCGGCGGCCCCGAAACGACGGTCGCCGCGTGATAAAATCACGTTCCACTCGACACGCGCGGCCCCGCGGCATCACGCCCGCCGAAACGGCCGCCGATTCAACGACACATTGGCATAATCGCCCGCGCAGCGCGCCCGGGCACGGAGAAAGGTATGGCTGGTCATTCGAAATGGGCCAACATCAAGCATAAGAAGGCAGCGGCCGACGCGAAGCGCGGCAAGATCTGGACTCGCCTGATCAAGGAAATCCAGGTCGCGGCCCGCCTCGGCGGCGGCGACGCGAACTCGAACCCGCGCCTGCGTCTTGCGGTCGACAAGGCGGCCGACGCGAACATGCCGAAGGACAACGTCAAGCGCGCGATCGATCGCGGCGTCGGCGGCGCGGACGGCGCGAACTACGAAGAAATCCGTTACGAAGGCTACGGCATCAGCGGCGCGGCGATCATCGTCGACACGCTGACCGACAACCGCACCCGCACGGTCGCGGAAGTGCGCCACGCGTTCTCGAAGTTCGGCGGCAACATGGGCACCGACGGTTCGGTCGCGTTCATGTTCGATCACGTCGGCCAGTTCCTGTTCGCGCCCGGCACGTCGGAAGACGCGCTGATGGAAGCGGCGCTCGAGGCCGGCGCGGACGACGTCAGCACGAACGACGACGGCTCGATCGAGGTGCTGTGCGACTGGCAGGTCTTCTCGGCGGTGAAGGACGCGCTCGAAGCCGCAGGCTTCAAGGCCGAACTCGCCGAAGTGACGATGAAGCCGCAAAACGAAGTCGAATTCACCGGCGACGACGCGGCAAAGATGCAGAAGCTCCTGGACGCGCTCGAAAACCTCGACGACGTGCAGGAGGTGTATACGAACGCCGTCATCGTCGAGGAATGAGATGCCGGCCGCCGTTCGCGTTGTCGCGGCGGCGGCCCGACCGATTTCGCGGCCGGCGCGCCTGAGCGTGCCGGCCGCCCTGTTTTCTAGTCTGCGGGGAATCCCATGAAACTACTCGTCGTCGGTTCCGGCGGCCGCGAACATGCGCTGGCGTGGAAGCTCGCGCAGTCGCCGCGCGTCCAGATGGTCTACGTCGCGCCCGGCAATGGCGGCACGGCGCAGGACGAGCGTCTGAAGAACATCGACATCACGTCGCTCGACGCGCTTGCCGATTTCGCGGAAAGCGAAGGCGTCGCGTTCACGCTCGTCGGGCCGGAAGCGCCGCTCGCGGCCGGCATCGTCAACCTGTTCCGCGCACGCGGCCTGAAGGTGTTCGGCCCGACCCGCGAAGCCGCGCAGCTCGAAAGCTCGAAGGATTTCGCGAAGGCGTTCATGAAGCGCCACGGCATCCCGACCGCCGACTACGAAACCTTCGCCGATGCCGCCGCCGCGCACGCGTACATCGACGCGAAGGGTGCGCCGATCGTCGTGAAGGCCGACGGCCTCGCGGCCGGCAAGGGCGTCGTCGTCGCGATGACGCTGGAAGAAGCGCATGACGCAGTCGACATGATGCTGTCGGGCAACAAGCTCGGCGATGCCGGCGCGCGCGTCGTGATCGAGGAATTCCTCGACGGCGAGGAAGCGAGCTTCATCGTGATGGTCGACGGCAAGCACGCGCTGGCACTGGCTTCGAGCCAGGACCACAAGCGCCTGCTCGACGAAGACCGCGGCCCGAACACGGGCGGCATGGGTGCCTATTCGCCCGCGCCGATCGTCACGCCGCAGATGCACGCACGCGTGATGCGCGAAATCATCATGCCGACGGTACGCGGGATGGAGAAGGACGGCATCCGCTTCACGGGCTTCCTGTATGCGGGCCTGATGATCGACAAGGAAGGCAATCCGCGCACGCTCGAGTTCAACTGCCGGATGGGCGACCCCGAGACGCAGCCGATCATGGCGCGCCTGAAGAGCGATTTCTCGAAGGTCGTCGAGCAGGCGATCGCGGGCACGCTCGACACGGTCGAGCTCGACTGGGACCGCCGCACCGCGCTCGGCGTCGTGCTGGCCGCGCACGGCTATCCGGAGACGCCGCGCAAGGGCGACCGCATCAACGGGATCCCGGCCGAGACCGAACAGGCGGTGACGTTCCATGCGGGCACGACGCTCACCGACGGCGACAAGCTCGTCACGTCGGGCGGCCGCGTGCTGTGCGTGGTCGGCCTCGCCGATTCGGTGCGCGAAGCGCAGCAGCATGCGTACGAAACGATCAATCAGATCAATTTCGAAGGCATGCAGTACCGCCGCGACATCGGCTTCCGCGCGCTGAATCGCAAGAGCGCTTGACGCCGCAACCGCCGCCCGGCCCTCGCCGGCGGCGGCCTCCTCTGCCGGGGTTCGTTAGAATGCCCGGCAGATGCTTTTTTTAAGGCCCCCGCTTCCGGCGGGGGCGCCCAGTCCAGACATGACCGATTCGACCTACGACGTGGCGCGCGTGCGCACGTACCTCCAGGGCCTGCAAACACGCATCGCCGACGCACTCGGCGCGCTCGACGGCACGCCGCTCGCGACCGACGCGTGGCAACGCGGCCCTGAAGAGCGCCTGCGCGGCGGCGGCTGCACTCGGATTCTCGAAGGCGGCCGCGTGTTCGAACGCGCGGGGATCGGCTTTTCCGACGTCGCGGGCGACGCGCTGCCGCCGTCGGCGAGCGCGGCGCGCCCGCAGCTCGCGGGCCGCGGCTTCGAGGCGCTCGGCGTGTCGCTCGTGCTGCACCCGCGCAACCCGTACTGCCCGACCGTGCACATGAACGTGCGGATGCTGATCGCGACGAAGCCGGGCGAAGCGCCCATCTTCTGGTTCGGCGGCGGCATGGATCTGACACCGGTTTATGGGTTCGAGGACGACGCGCGGCATTTCCACCAGACCTGCAAGGACGCGCTCGACCCGTTCGGCGCCGAGCTCTATCCGCGTTTCAAGACGTGGTGCGACGAGTATTTCTTCCTGAAGCACCGCAACGAGACGCGCGGCATCGGCGGGGTCTTCTTCGACGATTTCTCCGAACCTGGATTCGAACGATCGTTTGAAATGATGCAAAGCGTCGGCGATGCGTTCCTGAACGCCTACCTGCCGATCGTCGAGCGCCGTGTCGAGCTGCCGTACGGCGAGCGCGAGCGCGACTTCCAGGCTTACCGGCGCGGCCGCTACGTCGAATTCAACCTCGTGTTCGACCGGGGCACGCTGTTCGGCCTGCAAAGCGGCGGCCGGACCGAGTCGATCCTGATGTCGATGCCGCCGGTCGCGAACTGGCGCTATAACTGGCAGCCCGAGCCGGGCTCGCCGGAAGCGCGCCTGAGCGAGTTCCTCGTGCCGCGCGACTGGGTCTGAGCCCGCCGCCGCCCCAACAACAGGACACGTTTTTCTGGACACCACCGCCCGCCCCGCCCCGCAGCCGCGCCCGCCGTTACGTCGCATCGGCTTGCTGGGCGGCACGTTCGACCCGATCCACGACGGCCACCTCGCGCTCGCGCGCCGTTTCGCCGACGTGCTCGGCCTGACCGAGCTCGCGCTGCTGCCCGCGGGGCAGCCGTACCAGAAGCGCGACGTATCGGCCGCCGAGCATCGGCTTGCGATGACGCGCGCCGCCGCCGGCTCGCTGGCCCTGCCGGGCGTGACGGTCACCGTCGCGACCGACGAGATCGAGCACGAAGGGCCGACGTATACGGTCGAGACGCTCGCGCGCTGGCGCGAGCGGATCGGCCCCGACGCTTCGCTGTCGCTGTTGATCGGCGCCGACCAGCTGGTGCGGCTCGACACCTGGCGCGACTGGCGCAAGCTGTTCGACTACGCGCACGTCTGCGCGTCGACGCGCCCGGGTTTCGACCTCGGCGCGGCGCCGCCGGACGTCGCGCAGGAAATCGCGCGGCGGCAGGCCGGCGCCGACGTGCTGAAAGCCACGCCGGCCGGCCACCTGCTGATCGACACGACACTGGCGTTCGATATCGCCGCAACCGACATCCGTGCGCATCTGCGCGAATGCATCGCGCGTCATGCGCAAATGCCCGATGCGTCGGCCGAGCATGTGCCGGCCGCCGTCTGGGCCTATATTCTTCAACATCGTCTCTACCATTCCTGATTCCATGGATATCCGCAAATTGCAGCGCGTGATCGTCGACGCACTCGAAGACATCAAGGCGCAAGACATCAAGGTGTTCAACACCAGCCACCTGACCGAACTGTTCGACCGCGTGATCGTCGCTTCGGGCACCTCGAACCGCCAGACCAAGGCGCTCGCGTCGAGCGTGCGCGACAAGGTCAAGGAAGCCGGCGGCGACATCGTCAGCTCCGAGGGCGAAGACACCGGCGAATGGGTGCTGGTCGACTGCGGCGACGCGGTCGTGCACATCCTGCAGCCGGCCCTGCGCCAGTACTACAACCTCGAGGAAATCTGGGGCGACAAGCCCGTGCGGATGAAGCTCGGCGGCGGCAAGGGCGCGAACGGCTTCGCGACCGCCAGCGAAGAAGAGGACGACGAGGAAGAAGCGCCAGCCCGCCCGGCGCGCAAGACGGCGGCCCGCCGCCGCTGAGTCGTCGCGAGTCGTCCCGATGAAGCTTTTCATCCTCGCGGTCGGCCACAAGATGCCCGGCTGGATCGCGTCCGGTTTCGAGGAATATACGAAGCGGATGCCGCCCGAGCTGCGCATCGAGCTGCGCGAGATCAAGCCCGAACTGCGTTCGGGCGGCCGCAGCGCGGAAAGCGTGATGGCGGCCGAGCGGCAGAAGATCGAGGCCGCGCTGCCGAAGGGCGCGCGCATCGTCGCGCTCGACGAGCGCGGCCGCGACTGGACCACGATGCAGCTCGCGCAGGCGCTGCCCGGCTGGCAGCAGGACGGCCGTGACGTCGCGTTCGTGATCGGCGGCGCCGACGGGCTCGATCCGGAACTGAAAGCGCGCGCCGACGTGCTGCTGCGCATCTCGAGCATGACGCTGCCGCACGGGATGGTGCGCGTGCTGCTCGCCGAACAGCTTTACCGGGCGTGGAGCATCACGCAGAATCACCCCTACCACCGCGCATGACGCGTCGTCCTCGGGACGCGCGCCGCGCGCGCTCAACGAGATAACGACACCATGCCGTCCAGCACGCCCCCCGCGCTTTTCCCGACCCTTTACCTCGCTTCGCAAAGCCCGCGCCGCCAGGAGCTGCTGCAGCAGATCGGCGTGCGCTTCGAATTGCTGCTGCCGCGCCCCGACGAGGACGCAGAGGCGCTCGAGGCCGAACTGCCCGGCGAAGCCGCCGATGCGTACGTGCAGCGCGTGACCGTCGCGAAAGCCGAGGCCGCGCGTGCGCGCCTCGTCGCGAGCGGCAAGCCGGCCGCGCCGGTGCTCGTTGCCGATACCACCGTGACGATCGACGGCGCGATCCTCGGCAAGCCGGCCGATGCCGACGACGCGCTCGCGATGCTGACCCGCCTCGCAGGCCGCGAGCACGAAGTGCTGACCGCGGTCGCCGTGATCGGCGCCGACGGCGCCCTGCTGCCGCCCGCGCTGTCGCGCTCGTCGGTGCGCTTCTCGGCCGCGCCGCGCGACGCGTTCGAGCGCTACGTCGACACCCGCGAACCGTTCGGCAAGGCCGGCGCGTACGCGATCCAGGGGCGCGCGGCCGAATTCATCGAGCGAATCGACGGCTCCCATTCGGGTATCATGGGTCTGCCCCTTTTTGAGACTGCCGCGCTGCTGCGCACCGCGCGCGTCGCCTTCTGAATCTCACCATGAACGAAGAAATCCTGATCAACCTCACGCCGCAGGAAACGCGGGTCGCACTCGTCCAGCAAGGCGCGGTGCAGGAGCTTCACGTCGAGCGCACGCTGTCGCGCGGGCGGGTCGGCAACATCTACCTCGGCAAGGTCGTGCGCGTGCTGCCCGGCATGCAGTCGGCGTTCATCGACATCGGGCTCGAGCGTGCGGCGTTCCTGCACGTCGCGGACATCTGGCATCCGCGCCTCGCAGGCGAGCCGCAGTCGGGCGCGCCGCACCAGCCGATCGAGAAGACCGTATTCGAAGGCCAGACGCTGATGGTCCAGGTGATCAAGGACCCGATCGGTACGAAAGGCGCGCGACTGTCGACGCAGGTCAGCATCGCGGGCCGCACGCTCGTCTATCTGCCGCAGGAGCCGCACATCGGCATCTCGCAGAAGATCGAGAGCGAGGCCGAGCGCGAGGCCGTGCGCGCGCGCCTGACGGCGGTGATCCCGGCGGAAGAGAAAGGCGGCTACATCGTGCGCACGATCGCCGAGGACGCGACCTCCGACGAACTGGCCGGCGACGTCACCTACCTGCGCAAGACCTGGGCGACCATCGTCGCGCAGGCGCAGCGGCTGCCGGCGACGAGCCTGCTGTATCAGGATCTCGACCTCGCGCAGCGCGTGCTGCGCGATTTCGCGAACGACGACACGACGCGCATCCAGGTCGATTCGCGCGAGACGTACCAGCGCCTCGCGGAATTCGCGGGCGAGTTCACGCCGGCGGTGAGCCCGAAGCTGCATCACTACACCGGCGAGCGGCCGCTGTTCGACCTGTACAACATCGAGACGGAGATCCAGCGCGCGCTGTCGCGCCGCGTCGACCTGAAGTCCGGCGGCTACCTGATGATCGACCAGACCGAGGCGATGACGACGATCGACGTGAACACCGGCGGCTACGTCGGTGCGCGCAACTTCGACGACACGATCTTCAAGACCAACCTCGAGGCCGCGCATACGATCGCGCGGCAGCTGCGGCTGCGCAACCTCGGCGGGATCATCATCATCGACTTCATCGACATGGAGAACGCCGATCATCGCGACTCGGTGCTGTCCGAGCTGAAGAAGGCGCTGTCGCGCGACCGCACGCGCGTGACGGTCAATGGCTTCTCGCAGCTCGGGCTCGTCGAGATGACGCGCAAGCGCACGCGTGAATCGCTCGCGCACGTGCTGTGCGAACCGTGTCCGACCTGCCAGGGCAAGGGCCAGGTGAAGACGTCTCGTACCGTGTGCTACGACATCCTGCGCGAGATCCTGCGCGAATCGCGCCAGTTCAACCCGCGCGAATTCCGCGTGATCGCCGCGCAGCAGGTGATCGACCTGTTCCTCGACGAGGAGTCGCAGCATCTCGCGATGCTGATCGACTTCATCGGCAAGCCGGTGTCGCTGCAGGTCGAGTCGAACCTGAGCCAGGAACAGTACGACATCGTGCTGATGTAGGGTCATCCACGGCGATCTCCGAACAGGCAGATCGCCCCCCAACCCTTGCCGCGGGCAGCGAACAAAATATCAGTTGGCACGCCGAGCTTCGAGGGCTCGCGCAACGTAAGCGCCCTTGGCGAGCGAAGCACGGCCGCTTGAGTTCAACTTTTGTCACTGAGCGTTTGACGCACCGCAGCAGTGCCACTATAATTCGTGTCGCGGGGTGGAGCAGTCTGGCAGCTCGTCGGGCTCATAACCCGAAGGTCATAGGTTCAAATCCTATCCCCGCAACCAAACATCGAAGCCCGCTTTGCGACAGCAAGCGGGCTTTTTACATTTCGCCGATTCGGCTGTTCATTTCCCACGGGCGACCTGGTCTCGTGCAACGCTCTCGATCGCGTCCGTATCCCATCGGCCGATGCGCATTGCTTATTCCAGCATGCCGAGGGTAAGGGGCACACGCGGTCGCTTCCGGTCACGCTCGGAAAACAGCGCGAGAAACGTCGTCGCCATCTCCTGCCCTTCAGGGCCGAAGTAGCGGTCGTAAGGGAATTCGGCAGCATTCACACCGAACGTTTCGGCCCATTTGTCGATGAATTCGATTGCATCGATTCCCGTCACGCGCAGATCCTCCTCGAGACGTGACGACGGTTCGATTCGCAATTGGCCGCCGAACAACGGGCGACCGAGCTCTTCGCGCGCAAATGCGGCCAGCGTTTCCCACCTAGCGGCGGACACGATCAGAACGCCCTGTTTTCAAGTTTGACGACGGCGTTGTAGCGACGCACCGTGTTGAACATGATTACGGCCGCGTCGGCGGCCAAGAACATCTGCCCGACCACGGGGGTGGTTCGGCCGACCGATACACCGAGATTCCGCGTGGACGCGATACGTACGCCCTGAGCGCCCACCGACATGATCATTGGCAATCGCATTCTCATCTGAATCGGCAACAGCTTGAACGCAGCAATTGATGCGACCGATGTGCCCTTGGTCGCCGCAGCGAATTTTCCTGATGCCGGCACATCGGCTTGACCCAGCAACATGGCCGAAGCAGCTGCAAGGTCATCGAGCCCGACGCGCCGCTGGATCTCATCGACCGCGATCCAGAAAAACAGATCCCCCGGCTTGAGATCGACATGACCATTGTACGAATTGCGATGCGTCCGACATACGGCCCTCGTTGTTGTTCGAATAGCCGCCGACCTTGGCAAAGCCGAAGCGGCTCGCCATCCCTGTATCATTCGGGTCATACGCGCGATGACCCGCCGGGCTAAGCCACGCCGAGAAAACCCGGTCGATCGATTGTTTAACAATGGTTTCATGATCAACCGCGCGACAAACCGATATCGCGACGGCGCAACGCTCGGCCCACTCGCTGCGTGCTCAGGCTGCGCGGCACGTCGACATCGTGCCAGCACCGGCCGCCGCGCTATCCTTTCCCACCTAACATTCACTCATCGCACACCATGAGCCAACGCCACAACCGCCGCCAGCGCAAGAAACTCCACATCGCCGAGTTCCAGGAACTCGCGTTCAACGCGACCGCGCAATACCGCAACGAGCTGACCGACCTCGAGCGCGGCCAGCTGATCGACGCGTTCATCGATTTCGTCGAAGCAAACGGGCTGCTGACCGTCGCGTCCGCTGACGAAGGGATCGGCGCATACGTGATCTCCGGCGCACCGCGCGGCACGACGACCGACGCCGACCGCGAAAGCGTGCGCGGATGGCTGGCCGCACGGCCGGAGCTGACGGACGTCCGGGTCAGCGAATTCACCGACGCGTGGTATCCGGACGCCTGACGCGCCGGTTGCTCCGTACCCCGGGCAAGCCGCCCGCGCCGGCCCGCCAACATGGCGGGCCAGGCCGGCACCGGCTGCCCCGCCTGCACGTCCCTTCCCTCCCCCTTCCCCACGCCCGCACATCCCGCGCCAATCACGTGCCTCGCCACGCGTCCACCGTGATTACCCCGATTCCGGCAGTGAATCGGACGCTTACTTCAATTTAACGATCATTAAAAGACGGCTCGCGCCGGCGGACCTACTCTGATCACACGAATCCGGTGATTTCCGGCACGATCGGCAAGCCAGACGAAAGAATGCAAATCGTTCGTCCTGCAAGCGCTCCGGGTTCCGGTACAGGCGAACACGCGACGCGGCGACAGGTCAATCAGGGAGACAACAGCGATCCGCCCGCCGCCTCTCTTCCGCGGCGACGAGCCATCGGCGCACTCGAAGGCCGCCTGACCCATTTCCATAATCGAGACGAGGACGACATGAACAAGCCAACCATCCATCAGGCAGGACTCCGAATGATCATGATCGCGGCCGGCGTCGCGACACTGGTGTCGCTGGCCGCGTGCAGCGGCTCCGGCACGCTGAGCCAGGGCACCGGCGGCTCCGGATCGGGGTCCGGCGCCACGACGGCGTCGAGCGGCGGCACGGGCAACGGCTCCGGCGGCACCTCGGCCAATGGCGTCGGCCAGACGAGCGCGGCGTCGAGCAACATCGTGACGGCCGCCGGCGGCGCCGTATCGGGCGTTGGCACGACGATCGCGGCGCAATCGCTGCCCGGCACGAACGCGGCGACGACGCAGGGACTCGGCACGGTCGTGCAGGACGTCGGCGCAGCGGTCACGACGCTCGGCACCGGCCTCGGCTCGGGGCTCGGCCAGCTCGGCGCGTCGTCGAATCCGGTCGGCACGACGGTCGCGAGCACCGGCGGCGTGGTCACGAACCTCGGCCAGGCAGTCGCCGCGACCGGCGGCGTCGTGTCGAGCCTCGGCGCGAGCGGTTCGGCGCTGGCGCCGCTCGCGCCCGTCACGTCACCGGTCGGCGGCGCGGTGACGACGCTCGGCAACACGATCGCGGGCGGCGGCGCGACGCTCGGCACCCAACTGTCGAGCGGCCCGGTCGCGCAGGTGACGGGCGCAGCCAGCTCGGCAATCACGCCGATCACGTCGACGGTCGGCTCGGTCACGCAGACGGTCGCGGCGAGCACGCCGCTCGGCGCGCCGCTGACGAACCTCGTGACGACGGTCGGCAACGGCGTCGCGAACGCCGGCACGACGCTCGCGAAGACCGGCAACAATCCGGTCACGGCCGGTGTCGGCAACGTCGTGACCGCGACCGGCAATACGGTCGCGACCGCGGGCACGGCGCTGCTCGGCGGCGGCGCCGCCGCGACGAATCCGCTCGCTCCGGTGACAGGGCTGCTTTCGACCGGCGCACTCGGCGGCACGACCGGCGGCAGCAACCCGGCCGGCGCGCTCACGTCGGCGGTCGGCGCCGTGACGGGAACGGCCGGCAGCGCACCGGTCGGCGGCCTGACGGGCGGCACCGGCAGCGGCACGCTGTCGAAGACCGGCGGCGGCCTGCTCGCACCGGTGACGACGACGCTCGGCGCGCTGGTCAAGTAACGCAACGCGGCCCGTGCGGCGCCCGCCCCGTCGTCGACGGTCGGGCGCCGCGGCCGTTGGTGCGCCCCCATTCCGCCCGCCGCCCTGATCGATCCGCGCCCTTTTCCCGCTGTCACGCCCCCCGATCCGTCGCAGAAATCGGTCCTGAAAGGAAGACACGTTAAACTCTCACCTCGCGTGGTGCGCCGCCCGCACCCGCCATCCATCGCCAGCCGCGAGCCTCCGGGCCCGCCCCCGACCCATGGAGTGAGTGTCAATGAGCGGCGGACTTCCGTTTCCCGCATCCCGCATGTCGTTTCCGTCGTCGACGGTCTTCCTGATTCTCGCCGCCTGCGCGCTGCTGTCCGGCTGCGGACTGCTGCCGACCCAGAATCCGCCCGCACCGATCAGCGAGGCACTCGTCGAGCCGGTCGAGGAAACCGCCGGCGAACCGCTGACGATGCCGCCCATGCCGCCGCTCGTGCAACCGGAAGAACCGGAAGCGCCGAAAAAGCCGCACCGCGAGGTGACGCGGCCGAAGCCCGTGCAGCGTCCCGAAACGCCGACGCCGCCGCCTCCGCCGCCCGCCCCGCTCGTCGCGACACGCCCGCTCGACCGCACCCAGATCCATGCGCTGCTCGACAGCGAAGTAGCGCGCCGCAACGGCAAGGTGATCGGCCGCGCGGTCGACATGGTGGCCGATGCGAGCGGCAAGCCGCGCGAGATGATCGTCAACCTGCAGGGCTTCATGGGCGTCGGCGACCGCAAGGTCATCTTCCCGTGGAATGTGTTCCGCTTCACGCCGGGCGGAAAACAGGAGCCGATCGTGCTCGACGTGCCGTCGGGCGACCTGCCCCCGGCCGCGCGGCCCAAGGCCGTGCCGCTGTCGGGTTCGGCCGCGGCGTCGCCCGAGACGCGTCTGCCGATGCTCGACAGCGATGTCGAGCGCCCGAACGGCACGAAGATCGGCCGCATCGTCGACGTGCTGATCGACCGCGCCGCGCAGCCGCAGGCTGTCGTGCTCGACCTCGGCGGGCTCGTCAATACCGACCGCCGTTCGATCGCCGCGAGCTGGGGCGCGCTGCGCTTCGTCACGCGCGACAAGGCGCTGCATCCGCAGCTCGACCTGAACGATGCACAGATCAAGGCGTCGCCGCCCTACGCGGCCGACAAGCCGATCGTCGTGGTCTACCCGCCCGTTGCCCCTGCACCGGCGCCGGCTTCGTCTGCGAGTGCGACCCGATGACGATCAAGCATTCCGTCAGCGTACGCAGTCTCCGGTCCCTCGACTGGCTCAACTTCTTCGTTGCAAACGTTCAAACAGGGTTCGGTCCGTTCATCGCGTCCTACCTCGCGTCGCACAAGTGGACACAGGGCGAGATCGGCATGGTGCTGTCGATCGGCACGATCAGCGCGATGGTCAGCCAGGTACCGGGCGGCGCGGCCGTCGATGCGCTGAAGAACAAGAAAGGCGCGGCCGCGTGGGCGATCGCGGCCATCATCCTGTCCGCGGTACTGCTCGCGTCGAGCCCGACGATCGTGCCGGTGATCGCGGCCGAGGTATTCCACGGCTTCGCAAGCTGCATGCTCGTGCCAGCCATGGCGGCGATCTCGTTCTCGCTGGTCGGCCGCGCCGACCTCGGCGACCGGCTCGGCCGCAACGCGCGCTGGGCGTCGATCGGCAGCGCGGTCGCGGCGGGCCTGATGGGGCTGACCGGCGAGTATTTCTCCGCGCGCGCGGTGTTCTGGCTGACCGCCGTGCTGGCCTTGCCGGCACTGTTCGCGCTCGCGATGATCCAGCCGACGCACGAAGTGATCCCGCAGTCGTCCACCCCCGACGATCACGACGAAGGCGAGCACCGCGAGACGCTGCTCGAGCTGCTGCGCGATCGCCGGATGCTGATCTTCGCGGCATGCGTGGTGCTGTTCCACCTGTCGAACGCGGCGATGCTCAACCTCGCGGCCGGCGAAGTGACGGCCGGGATGGGCGAGAACGTGCAGCTCGTGATCGCCGCGTGCATCATCGTGCCGCAGGCGATCGTCGCGATGCTGTCGCCGTGGGTCGGCCGCTCCGCGCAACGCTGGGGCCGCCGGCCGATCCTGCTGCTCGGCTTCTCGGCGCTGCCAGTGCGCGCGCTGTTGTTCGCGGGCGTGAGCAGCCCGTACCTGCTCGTACCGGTACAGATGCTCGACGGCATCAGCGCGGCCGTGTTCGGCGTGATGCTGCCGCTGATCGCGGCCGACGTCGCGGGCGGCAAGGGCCGCTACAACCTGTGCATCGGGCTGTTCGGTCTCGCGGCCGGGATCGGCGCGACGCTCAGCACGGCCGCGGCCGGCTATGTCGCCGATCACTTCGGCAACGCGATCAGCTTCTTCGGGCTCGCCGGCGCGGGCGCGCTCGCCGTGCTGCTGGTGTGGCTCGTGATGCCCGAAACGCGTGTCGAGAACGGCGACGCGGCCCCCGCCGAGCCTGCCGCCGCATCACCCGAGCAGGCACGCTGACCGCCACACCGCACCGCCTCCAGGCCCATTCACGATGAATACGATCCGGACACTCAACGAAGCCCGCCAGCAGATTCAGCAGTCGATCTTCGATCTGTTCAAGGGACTGACCTTCGCCGAACGGCTCACGCAAGGCGCACTGATGGCGCTGCAGGCCGTCTGCGGCGCGTGCCTCGCGTATGCGATCGGCCGCGCGCTGCATACCGAGCAGGCGGTGTGGGCGGCGATCACCGCGATCGCCGTCACGCAGCACAACTACTCGGACACGATGTCGCTGTCGCGCGACCAGTTCGTCGGCGCGATGATCGGCGGCCTGGTCGGCTTTGCCGGTGCGGCGCTCGGCGGCGACCGCCTGGTCGCGTATGCGATCACGGTCGCGGTCGTGATCGTCAGCTGCTGGTGCCTGAACGTCGGCAGCGCGGCACGGCTCGGCGGCGTGACCGCGACGATCGTGCTGCTGTTTCCGGGCAATGGCCCGCTATGGGACGTTCCGCTGATGCGGCTGGGGGAAGTTGCACTCGGCACCGTATGCGCGCTGGCCGTGTGCTGGGCGATGGCGCGGATCGAGCGACGCTGGTTCCGCCGGGCGGCGGACAAGTGACGCGGCCGCCGGGACGCACGCCCGGCAGCCGGATGAATCGATGATCGACGGCAAGCGTTACGGGCCGACCCGCAGCACGATGCCCGAACCGATCTGCACGAGCAGGTAGTCGCCGCCGACGCCGACCCATTGATAGCCGCGCGGCGGCGCGCTCAGATGGTAGCCGCGCCAGTCTTCGACCACGTACTGGCGATCGCGGAATTCGTTCGGGAGCCGGTCGCCCCGGTGCCAGTCGCGGCGCGGCTGGTCGGCCCAGCGCTGCGGCACGTCGTCGTCGCGATGCATCGCCTGGCCGGGCGGCATGTGCTTCGGGCCGTGCCCGCGCTGCATGCCGGGGCCGCCGTGCTCGCCGTGGTCCCCGCGGTCGTCGTAGTTGCCGTGATCCTGCGCCATGACGACCGGCGCCGCGAAACCCGCCGCGATCAGCGCGGCCAGCATCATCCCGTGCATCTTCCTCATTGTCCTTCCCTCCGTGTTGTCACGTCGAACCGGAAACAACTGGACCTGCGCGGTCAAGACTAGCACGCCGGCATGACCCGGCGTCACGCCGCCTGCTGCTGGTACTGGATCCGGTGAAGGTGCGCGTACAGCCCGCCGTGGCGCAGCAGTTCGTCGTGGCTGCCTTCTTCGACGATCTTGCCGGCCTCCAGCACGAGGATCCGGTCCGCGCGCTCGATGGTCGACAGCCGGTGTGCGATCACGAGCGTGGTGCGCCCTTCCATCAGCCGCTCGAGCGCGGCCTGCACGTGGCGCTCGGATTCCGAATCGAGCGCGGAGGTCGCCTCGTCCAGGATCAGGATCGGTGCGTCCTTGTAGATCGCGCGCGCGATCGCGAGCCGCTGCCGCTGGCCGCCCGACAGACGCATCCCGTTGCCGCCGACCAGCGTGTCGAGCCCGTCGGGCATCGCGGCGACCGCGTCGGCGAGGTTCGCGGCCTCGAGCGCCGCCTGCACGCGTGAGCGGTCGGGCGTCTGCCCGTACGCGACGTTCGCGGCGATCGTGTCGTTGAACAGCACGACGTCCTGGCTGACCATCGCCATCTGGCCGCGCAGCGCGTGGAGGTCGTAGTCGGCAACCGGCACACCATCGACCAGGATCGCACCGTCGGTCGGGTCGAAGAAGCGCGGCAGCAGGTTCACGAGCGTCGTCTTGCCGCTGCCGGACGGGCCCGCGAGGGCAATCATTTCACCGGGTGCGACCTTGAACGAGATACGGTCGAGCGTCGGCCGCTCGGCCGCGCCGTAGTCGAACGACACGTTGCGGAATTCGATCTCGCCGCGCGCATGCGGCAGCGGCCGGCCGCCGCCCTGCGGCTCGGCCGGTTCGTCGATCAGCCCGAAGATCAGCTCGGCGGCCGTCATCCCGCGCTGCAGCGGCTGGTTGACGTCGATCAGGTGCTTGAGCGGCGAGATCACCAGCAGCATCGACGTGACGAACGCGACGAAGCCGCCGACCGTCGTCTGGTCGTTCGACGACTGCATGACCGCGATCGTGATCACGACCGCGAGCGCGATCGACGCGAGGAACTGCGTCAGCGGCTGCGCGAGCCCGCCCGAGATCGTCATGCGCATCGCGTAGCCGCGCAGGCGCTTGCTCATCTGCGTGAAGCGGTCCATCTCGTAGGCTTCGCCGTTGTGCACCTTGACGACCTTGTAGCCGCCGACCGTCTCCTCGACGATGTACGACAGCTCGTTGGTGAGCGTCTGGTGTTCGCGGTTCAGGCGGCGCAGGCGGCGGTTGATCTTGCTGACGAGCCAGCCGATGCCGGGCAGGATCACCGCGACGATCAGCGTGAGCCGCCAGTTCAGGTAGAACAGGTAGCCGAGCAGGAACATCACGGTCAGCGAGTCGCGCACGAGCGTGACCATCACGCCGGTCAGCACCGACAGGATCTGGTTGACCTCGAACACGATCGCGTTGATCACGGTGCTCGCGGTCTCGCGCTGGAAGAACGACGCGCCCGTGTGGAGCATCCGCTGGAACATCTCGAGCCGCAACTGCAGCAGGATGCGGTTCGAGACGTAGTTGAGCAGGTAGTTCGATGCGTACTGCGATACGCCGCGCACGAGCGCGAGGCCGATCACCGCGATCGGCACGTACCATTTCGCACGGTCGCTGCCGTGCGAGCCAAAGCCGTGATCGAGCAGCGGCTTGAGCAGCGCCGGAATCCCGGCTTCCGTGGCCGCGACGACGCCCATCGTCATCACGGCGAGCAGCACGATGCCGATCAGCGGCCGGATGTACGGCCACAGGCGCTTGAGGACCGTGACCGGCGACGTACCGGTGCCGTCCATCGGTTTGCGAAGAGTGTTCTGGGTTTCCAAGGCAATCCTTCTTGAGCCGCGACACGGCGCCCTGAGCGTGACTGCCCGGGATTCGCCGCCGTCCGGCGGGTGCCGAAAAAGGCCCAACATTATAGCTGCACCGCCCCGCGGGCACGGCCGTTGCCGCAGCGGCCGCCGGCCAGCGCGCGGGTATACTGCCGCTCACCGTTTTCTCCGCCTTTTCGACGATTTCATGGCAGAACCCACCCTCGGCGTCGCCCTCATCGCCCTCAACGCGGCCGCGCGGCTCGCGCAGTGCCTCGACGCGCTGGCCTTCGCCGACGACGTCGTCGTGATCGACGGCGGCAGCACCGACGATACGGTCGAGATCGCCCGCGCACATGGCGCCCGCGTGATCGTCGAGCGCGACTGGCCGGGCTTCGGCCCGCAGAAGAACCGCGCGCTCGACGCGCTCGACACCGACTGGATCCTGTCGCTCGACACCGACGAGGTGGTCAGCCCGGAACTCGCGCAGTCGATCAGCGCCGCGATCCGCGCGCCGGCCGCGCAGGTCTACGCGCTCGACCGGTTGTCGAGCTTCTGCGGCCAGTGGATCCGCCACAGCGGCTGGTATCCGGACTGGGTCCCGCGCCTGTTCCGGCGCGGCACCGCGCGCTTCTCCGACGACCTGGTGCACGAACGGCTCGTGTTCGACACCCCCGCGCAGCGGCTGCCGGGCAAGCTGATGCACTATTCATACGAGGACTTCGAAACCGTCGTGCGCAAGCTCGACGCGTATTCGACGGCCGGCGCGCGCCAGCGCCGCGCGGCCGGCCAGCGCGGCGGCTTCGGTAAGGCGCTCGCGCGCGGCGCCTGGGCGTTCGTGCGGACCTACCTGCTGCGGCGCGGGTTTCTCGACGGCCGCGCGGGCTTCATGATCGCCGTATTCAACGCGGAGACGGTCTACTACCGGTTCCTGAAGCTCGGCCACGAACCGGCCCGCTGAGCACGCCCCACCCTCACGCCGCCGGCACGCGGCCGCCCCGGCGTTACAATGCCGGGCTGCCCGCGCGCCGTACGCGCCCGAGCACGGCGCCGCGCCACGCGCCGCCGACACGACGACCACCGAATCCGACCGCCATGTTCTCCATCATCATCCCGACCTGGAACAACCTGCCGTACCTCAAGCTCGTCGTCGACAGCCTGCGCCGCCATTCCGCCTACGACCACCAGATCATCGTGCACGTGAACGACGGCTCGGACGGCACGCTCGACTGGGTGCGCAGCGAAGGCATCGAGCACACCGCGTCGCCGGCCAACATCGGCATCTGCCATGCGGTGAACCTGGCCGCCGCGCGCGCGACGCGCGACTACGTCGTCTACATGAACGACGACATGTACTGCTGCCCCGGCTGGGACGCGGCGCTCGTGCGACGCATCGAGCAGATGCCGACCGACCTCTTCATGCTGTCCGGCACGATGGTCGAGCCGGTCGACACGCGCAACCCGTGCGTCGTCGTCAGCAACTTCGGCCGCGATGCCGATCAGTTCGACGCGGCCGGCCTCGTCGCGGCCACGCCGCGGCTCGCGCGCGCGGACTGGCTCGGCTCGACCTGGCCGCCGACGCTCGTACACCGCGACTGGTGGAACCGCATCGGCGGCTACAGCAGCGAACTGTCGCCCGGGATGAGCAGCGACAACGACTTCTCGATGAAATTCTGGGACGCCGGCTGCCGGATCTTCCTCGGCGTCGGCGACAGCCTCGTCTATCACTTCCAGCAGAAGAGCACCGGCAAGATCGTCAAGAACGACGGCCGCCGCCAGTTCCTCAACAAATGGGGCATGACCCAGGCCACGTTCGACCGCTATTACCTGCATCGCGGCGAGCCGGCCGGCTCGCGCCTCGCGCTCGACACGCCGGCCGTCGAAGGACGGCTCAAGCGCGCGCTGCTGCGCTCGCGGATCAAGCGCGCATTCAGCTGATCGGACCCCGGAAACGTCACGGAAACGCCCGTGGCTTCGCGTATACTGCGCGCTTCGCCCCGGGCACTCCCGCCGGGCGCGCGGCGCGCAGCACGGTGCCCGCATGCCGCATTCGTCCATTCGACAGGTTCCGATGCTTTCGTTTTCCGCTTCCGCCACGCGACGCCTGACGGCGGCCCGCGCATTCGCCGTCATCGCGCTTTGCATGGTGCCCGTCTCGACCGCGCTGACCAACGTCTTCTGCGGGCTGTTCGCGGCCGCGCTCATGATCTCCCCCGAATTCTGGCGTGACCTGCGCTCGTTCGTCACCGAACCGGCATCGCTCGCGGCGCTCCTGATCCTCGCGGCGCTGACCGCGAGCGTCACGTATACGGTCGCGCCGCACCCGAAGGCGTGGAACTGGGTCGCCAAGTACGACAAGCTGCTGCTGCTGCCGTTTGCCCTGCTCGCGTTCCGCCATTCGAACTGGGCGCCGATCGTGCGGCGCTGCTGGTTCGGCACGCTGTGCGTGATCCTGCTGCTGTCGACGACCAACTACCTCGGGCTGACCGCGATCGGGCCCGCGTACCCGACCGAGCTGCCGCTGTCGCGCGCGTGGGTGTTCAAGAACCATATCGCGGCCGGCATGTTCGGCGCGCTGCTGTTCTACCAGGCAGCCGACCTCGCGCTGTCGGCGCGCACCGCGCTGTCGCGCGCCGCGTATGCCGCTGTCGCCGCGTGGTCGCTGATCAACGTGTTCGTGATGCTGCAGGGTCGGACCGGGCAGGTCATCGCGCTGCTGCTGATCCTCGTCGTCGCGGTGCGTTTCGTGCTGCTGCTGCGCCGCCAGTCGGCCCTGCGCGCGGGCCTCGCCGCCGGCGCGCTGGTGCTGACCGGCGCCGCGCTCGTCGTGGCCGCGTGCACGGTGCACAACGGCCGGCTCGTGAAGGTCGTGTCGGAAGTGCAGCAGTACCGGCAGACCGATGCGATCACATCGACCGGGCTGCGTCTCGAGTGGTACAAGAAGGGGCTCGAGCTATATCGCCAGCGCCCCGTGCTCGGCTACGGCTCGGGCGGCCTCGAGTTCGAATTCCAGAAGCTCACGGCCGGCAAGACGGCCGCCGAAGGCCAGCTCACGTCGAATCCGCATAACGAATACCTGCTGATGGCCGTGCAGCTCGGCACGCTCGGCTTCGTGCTGTTCGTGAACCTGATCGTGCAGATCGCGCGCGGCAGCCGCGACCTCGATCCGCGCTCGCGGAATCTGCTGCTCGCGTGGCTCGCGATCTTCGCGATCGGCAGTCTCGCGAATTCGCTGCTGCTCGATTTCGCCGAAGGGCACCTGCTGGTGCTGCTCGCGGGCATCCTGCTCGGCTGCAGCGAGCGCGGCGAAGCGCTGCCGCGCGAGACGTCGGCGATCCGGCGCAGCGCGTAACACGCCACGGACAGACCGGCGGACGGCGCGCGGTACGCGCGGCCGCCTGCCGCCGGATCGCCCCCGGCGGCGGCGCACACGCGCTGCGGCCGGACTCCGACTCCGACGAGCGGCCGCGCGCGTGCGCCGCGTCGCGGCGCAACCGCCATCTTTTCAGTTCAGATCAGGAACCCGCGCGTTGCGCGCGTCAGTCCGGTCGCGTGCGATGCAGCCGCGACGTGTCGATGATCGCGTCCGCCGCCCCCGGCGGATTCAGCCCGAGCATTTCAGCCGCCGCCGCTTTCACACGCTGCGCGCCGAGATTGACGAGGCAGTCGCTATGGCTGTCGACATGGCGCTCGCAGCCCTCGTGCCGGCACGGCACGCAATCGCCCTCTCCCTGCAGCAGCCACACATTGCCGTGCCGCGCGGAGCCGCGCAGCGCCCACGGGTTTTCGGTCGCGGGCCAGTGCTGCGGCCACGGCCCCCAGCGCACCGGATCGGACGGACCGAACAGCGCGATCGTGTCGGTGCCCGTCGCGGCCGCGACATGCGTCGCGCCCGTGTCGGGCCCGATGAACAGCCGCGCGCGCCGCACGAGCTCCGCGCTTTCGCCGAACGTGAGGCGGCCGACCAGGTTCAGCACGTCGCCGCCGGCCCCGGCCGCGACCTGCTCCGCGTACTCGCGCTCGCGATCGGCGGGACCGCCCGACAGCGCGATCGCGAACCCCTGCGCGCGCAGCCATTCGATCATCTCGACCCAGCCGTCGAGCCGCCATTGCTTGTAGCGGAACATCGGATACGGATGCAGCACCACAAGCGGCTTGCCGTCGCGGATCGCCGGCGACTCCGCGAGCCACGCGTCGAAGCGCGCGCGCCGCGCGGGATCGTCGCCGATGCCGGGCGCGACGACCTCGGACACCGGCTCGATGCCGATCACCGGCGCGAGCGCCAGCGTGCTGACGACCGTATGCGCGGACTCGTGGTGATTGATCGCGATCCCGTTCAGCATCATCCGCGTGAGCCACGTGACGCGATTCGGATCGACGAGGCCGACCCGCTTGCGGCCGGCGAACCAGCTGTAGAAGCGCGGCCGGTCGGAACTCAGTGCCGCGCACGCGAGATCGTAGCGGCGCCACATCGACAGCGCGTCGCGCAGCCGCTCGCGGAACCCCGCGCGCTGCGCGACGACGATCACCTGCCGCACGTCGGGGTTGTGCTCGAGCACGCCCTCGGTGCCGCGAAACACCAGCATGTCGATCTGCGCGTCGGGCCAGCGTGCCTTCAGCGAGCGCACGAGCGGCGTCGTCAGCAGCACGTCGCCGATACGGCGCGGCGCGGCGACGAGGATGGTTCTGGGCGGGCGGGCGGAAGAAAACAGGGCCACGGCAATCGGTCCGTCTAGGTGGCTGAACAAGGCTCGCAATGTACAGGATTTTGCCGCAGCCGGCGTGGCGTCCGGCCGCAGGCACGGGCGGCACACGTCGCGGCGGCGGCCGGTAGCCGGCGTCGCGGGTCCCGCAACGCGGCAACGATGCGATACCACGCAACGCGCACGGCGGAGCGTGCGGCCGCCGCTCGCGCGTGCCCGTCCTGTCGCCCTGCCGGCGCGGCCGGCATTCCGGCGGCTACGAAACGACCGAGCCGATCCCGCATGCAGCGGCCGGCACGACCGGGAGCGGCATCGCACCCTCAATCGTCTGGTCCCGCTGCCGGGCCTCCGCCAGCAGATGCAGCACCGCACGCTCGAGCGCGTCGACGCCGATCGCGTCGACCATCGCGCCGGCGCGCAGGATCATGTGGGGCACGCCGAGCGGATGCCAGCGCAGGTATTTCTCGGGACGGTCCTCGAACAGCGCGGCGACCGGCACGCCGAGCGCCGATGCGAGGTGCACCGGTGCGCTGTCGGCCGACACGATCGCGTCGAGCAGGCTGGCGGCAGCCGTCAGGTCGGCGACCGACGACGGCGTCACGTGCCGTGCGTTCACGTCTCGCCACGCGTCGCCGTCGGCCTCGGCCGAGACCGCAGGATCGCGAAACACGATCACGTCCGCGAACGGTGCGAGCCGCCGGCCGAGGTCGCGCCATCGATCGGCGGGCCAGCGCCGCTCGGCCGCCTTGTTCGAGACGAACAGCCCGACCCGCGGCTTCGTGCGCGGGCCGAGCAGCCGATACCAGGCGTCCTGCAGCGAGCGGTCCGGATGGACGGACAGCACGAGACCGTCGAGCCCGGTGCAGCCGAGTTCGGGCACGAGCCGGAATCCCGACAACGCCTCGTGGCATAGCGGCCGCATTGCGACGTGCTCGGGCTTGCGATCGTCGAATTCGGAATCGGCATCGTGCCAGCGGCAATCCTTCACGCCGAGCTGCCGCGCGAACCGGATGCTGCTGCGATGCATGCCGCCGTTCGGCACGACCACGAGATCGAACCGCAGGCGGCGCAGCCGGCGCACGAGCCGCAGCCGGTCGAACAACGCGCGCAGCCGCCCGGGACGGTCGTTGCGCTCGCACTGACGGCTGTACACGTACTTATGGACCGTGTGCACGTCCGGGTTGCCGGCCAGCGCGGCCGCGTTGTAGCGGTTCGCGACGACGTGCAGTTCCGCGCCGGGCCAGCGCTGCTTCAGCGCACCGAGAAAAGCGGTCGTGCACAGCATGTCGCCCAGAAAATCAATCCGGATCACGAGGATCCGCCCCGTCGGTTTCCCGTTGGTCATTGTTAGCGTGTAGCCGTCGTTTTTTTTATCGTCACGTAGCGACCGACATGCTGGTGCCCTGCTGCCTGCCGGCCTCGTTACGCGGTTGCCCGCGGCCCGCGCCGCATCGCGTGCCGCGCGGAACCGTCACCGTTTTCACGCGCGCGGTGTCGGCACCGGCCGGCGGACGAACCGCGGCCGGCGCACACATGCACGTCGTGTGCGCCGGATTGTATAGCGCCCGGATGACAGACCCAAGCACCCGCAAATGAAAACGGCCCGCCGCACCGCACGATGGCGATGCGACGGGCCGCGTGGTGCGACAGCCGTCCGGCGGGGACGCAATCAGTATGTGATTTCGACGATGCTGCCGCCGAACGTCGCACGCAGCTCCGCGAGCAGCGTGTCGCTCGGCTTCACGCGCCACGCGTCGCCGAGACGCATTTCGCCCTGCGCGCGGGCGTTGCTGTAGTGGACCTGGACCGCGAGCCCGTTCGGCAGCGGCGCCTGCGGGCGACGACCGCCGTCGCGCCCGCCGCCACGCGGTGCGGGTGCCTCGACCGCTTGCGCGGCCGCCGGATCGTCCTTCGACACGTGCGGCTCGAGCACGCGGCGCAGCACCGCCGCATCGGCATTGCCGTTCATCGTCAGCCGCACCGCCTGCGCGTAGCGGCTGCGCGCGCGTTCGAGATCCATCACCGTGTCGGCCGTGAAACGGATGCCGCCGGTGAACGCATCGTTGCGCGCCTGCCCCTGCACGATCAGCAGTTCGTCTTCCTTGAACAGCGCCTTGTTCGCTTCGAACTGCTCGTTGAAGATCGTGATCTCGCACTGGCCCGAACCGTCGTCGAGCAACGCGATCAACATCTTGCCGCGCTGGGTCATCTGCGTGCGCAGCGACGCGATGATCCCCGCGACGAGCTTGTCGCGCCCTTCCTTCAGGTCGCCGACCTTCTGCCTCACGAACCGGCGCACTTCGTCGCGATACGCGTCGAACAGGTGACCGGACAGGTAGAAGCCGAGCGCGCCCTTCTCTTCCTGCAGGCGACGCTTGTCGTCCCAGGCAGGTTCGTCGACGAGCGCATGCGCGTGCGGCGACTCGGCGCCCATGTCGAACAGACCGGCCTGCATCGCGTTCGCCGCGGCCTGATCGGCCGCTTCCATCGCGAGCGGCACCGACGCAATCAGCTGCGCGCGGTTCGCATTCAGCGAATCGAACGCGCCGGCGCGGATCAGCGCCTCGACCGTGCGACGGTTGACGACGCGCCGGTCGATCCGCTCGCAGAAGTCGAACAGGTCGGTGAAGCGCTTTTCCTCGCGCGCACGCAGGATTTCCTCGATCGCGTTCTGGCCGCTGCCCTTCACCGCGCCGAGGCCGTAGCGGATCGTGCGCGAGCGCTTGCCGTCGGCTTCGGCGACCGGCTCGAAGCGGTAATGCGACGCGTTGATGTCCGGCGGCAGCACGGCGAGGTTGTTCACGATGCAGTCGTCGAACAGGATCTTCACCTTGTCGGTGTCGTCCATCGCGAGCGTCATGTTGGCCGCCATGAATTCGGCCGGATGGTGCGCCTTCAGCCACGCGGTGAAATACGCGAGCAGTGCGTAGGCCGCCGCGTGCGACTTGTTGAAGCCGTAGCCCGCGAACTTCTCCATCAAGTCGAAGATTTCGTCGGACTTCTCGCGCGTGAGGCCGTTCTTCGCCGCACCTTCGGCGAAGATCTCGCGGTGCTGGACCATTTCCTCGGGCTTTTTCTTGCCCATCGCGCGACGCAGCAAGTCGGCGCCGCCGAGCGAGTAGCCGCCGATGATCTGCGCCATCTGCATCACCTGCTCCTGATAGACCATGATGCCGTAGGTCTCTTTCAGGACGGGTTCGACGCGCGGATCCGGATATTCGACCTTCTCGCGCCCGTGCTTGCGCGCGCAGAAGCTCGGGATCAGGTCCATCGGGCCCGGACGGTACAACGACACGAGCGCGATGATGTCCTCGAAGCGGTCGGGCTGCGCGTCCTTCAGCATGCCCTGCATCCCGCGGCTTTCCAGCTGGAACACGGCGACCGTGTTGGCCTTCTTCAGGATCTGGAACGACGCCGGATCGTCGAGCGGCACCTGCGCGAGCGACCAGTCGGCCTTCGACGGATCGAGGCGGCGAATGTAGCGCTCGGCCCAGTCGAGGATCGTCAGCGTCGTGAGACCCAGAAAGTCGAACTTCACCAGGCCGACGGCTTCGACGTCGTCCTTGTCGTACTGGCTGACGACACCGCCGTCGTCGCCCTGCGTGTACAGCGGGCAGAAATCAGTCAGCTTGCCGGGCGCGATCAGCACGCCGCCCGCGTGCATCCCGACGTTACGCGTGAGGCCCTCGACGCGCTGCGCGAGGTCGAGCAGCTGGTGCACTTCGTCCTCGTGGTCGTAGCGCTCCTGCAGCTGCGGCTCTTCCTTCATCGCGTCGGCGATTGTCACGTGCTTGCCCGGCTTGAACGGGATCAGCTTCGCAACGCCGTCGGTGAACATGTAGCCGAGATCGAGCACGCGGCCGATATCGCGCACGGCCGCCTTCGCGGCCATCGTGCCGAACGTGGCGATCTGCGACACGGCGTCTGCGCCGTATTTCTCCTTCACGTACTGGATCACGCGATCGCGGCCGTGCTGGCAGAAGTCGATGTCGAAGTCGGGCATCGACACGCGTTCCGGATTCAGGAATCGCTCGAACAGCAGGTTGTAGCGCAGCGGGTCCAGATCGGTAATGCCGAGCGCGTACGCGACCAGCGAACCGGCGCCCGAGCCGCGGCCCGGGCCGACCGGCACGCCGTTGTTCTTCGCCCAGTTGATGAAGTCGGCAACGATCAGGAAGTAGCCCGGGAAGCCCATCTTCGTGATGGTCCCGCACTCGAATTCGAGCCGCTTGTAGTACGTGTCGCGCTGCGCGTCGCGCTCCGCGGCGTCCGGAAACAGCTGTGCGAGGCGCTTCTCGAGCCCCTCCTTCGACAGCTGCACCAGGTAGTCGTCGAGCGACATGCCGTCGGGTGTCGGGAACAGCGGCAGCTTCGGCTTGCCGAGCTCGAGCTTCAGGTTGCAGCGTTTCGCGATCTCGACCGTATTCGCGACCGCGGACGGCAGATCGGCGAACAGCGCGACCATGTCGTCCTGGGTGCGGAAGTACTGGTCGGTCGTGAAACGCTTCTGGCGCCGCGGGTTCGCGAGCATGTCGCCTTCCGAGATGCACACGCGCGCTTCGTGCGCGGTGAAATCGTCGTCGGTCATGAACTGCGTCGGGTGCGTCGCGACGACCGGCAGCTGCAGCGCCGCGGCGAGCGTCGCGGCCTGCTGGATGTACGCCTCGGCGCCCGGCTGGCCGTAACGCTGCATCTCGATGTAGAAGCCGCCCGGGAACACCTTCGCCCAGCGCTCGGCATGACGGCGCGCGGCCTCCTCGTTGCCGGCCGCGAATGCGAGCCCGATATCGCCCTGCTGCGCGCCCGACAGCGCGAGCAGCCCCTGCGAGAGTTCACCGTCGAGCCAGCTTGCGTCGAGCTCCGCGCGGCCGCGATACTGGTTCGTGAGCCACGCCTTCGACAGCAGCTCGCACAGGTTCAGGTAGCCGACCTTGTCCTTGACGAGCAACAGCAGGCGCGACGGTTTGTCGCGATCGTCCGGATTGGTGATCCAGACGTCGCAGCCGGCGATCGGCTTGATGCCCTTGCCGCGGGCTTCCTGGTAGAAACGGACGAGGCCGAATGCGTTGCCGAGATCGGTGAGGGCGAGCGCGCCCTGACCGTCCGCGGCCGCCGCCTTGACGATGTCGTCGAGGCGCACGATGCCGTCGGCAATCGAGAATTCGGAGTGAACGCGAAGATGGACGAAGCGGGGATCTGACATGGGCGTTATTGTAGCCGCGTCGTCGCGCAGCCTGCCCAAAAAATCCCCCCGCCTGGCCGTCCGGCCGATGCGCGCGACCTCGGCCAAACGGCCGGGTGCCGGCAGACGTGCAGTTTGCGGGATAATACGGGTTTTCGAATCTTCGCCCCGGCTTCGCACCCTTTTTTGCGGGGCCGCCGTGCGCCCGCCGCACGGCCGCGGCCGTTTTCCCGTCGGACCATCATGACCATCGTCAACCTCGCCGCCTACCACTTCGTGTCGCTCGACGCGACCGAGCAATGGCGCCCGCTCGTCACCGCCCGCTGCAACGAACTCGGCCTGCGCGGCACGATCCTGCTCGCGCCGGAAGGCATCAACCTGTTCATCGCCGGCCCGCGCGAAGCGACCGACGCGTTCATCGACTACCTGCGCCACGATCCGCTGTTCGAAGGCAAGTTCGCGACGCTGCAGTTCAAGGAGAGCCTGTCCGACTCGCAGCCGTTCCGCCGGATGCTCGTGCGTCTGAAGCGCGAGATCATCACGATGAAGAAGCCCGCGATCAAGCCGGAACTCGGCCGCGCGCCGTTCGTCGACGCGCCCACGCTCAAGGCATGGCTCGACCGCGGCCACGACGACACCGGCCGGCCGGTCGTGATGCTCGACACACGCAACGCGTTCGAGGTCGACGTCGGCACGTTCGACAACGCGCTCGACTACCGGATCGACAAGTTCAGCGAGTTCCCGGAAGTGATCGACGCGAACCGCGCCGACCTCGAAGGCAAGACGGTCGTGTCGTTCTGCACCGGCGGGATCCGCTGCGAGAAGGCTGCGATCCACATGAAGGAAATCGGCATCGAGAACGTGTACCAGCTCGAAGGCGGGATCCTGAAGTATTTTGAGGAAGTCGGCGGCGCGCACTATCACGGCGACTGCTTCGTGTTCGACTACCGCACCGCGCTGAACCCGCAACTGCAGCCGACCGAGAACGTCACGTGCTTCGCGTGCCGCGCGGTCGTCACGCCGGAAGCCCAGCAATCACCGAGCTACGTGCCCGGCAAGTCCTGCCCGGCCTGCGCGCAGGCAGCCAGCGCCGCGTAAGCGCGCGCCTGTTCGCGCCCCGATGAACGGCTACCGCGGCCGCTTCGCGCCGTCGCCCACCGGCCCGCTGCATTTCGGCTCGCTGGTCGGCGCGCTCGCGAGCTGGCTCGACGCGCGCGCACACGGCGGCGCGTGGCTCGTGCGCATCGAGGACCTCGACGGCCCGCGCACGGTGCCCGGCGCCGCCGACGACATCCTCGCGACGCTCGCGCATTTCGGCATGACGCCCGACGAACCGCCCGTCTGGCAAAGCACCCGCGATGCCGACTATGCGGCCGCGCTCGAGCGGCTCGTCGCCGCGGGGCTCGTCTATCCGTGCGGCTGCACGCGCAAGGAAATCGCCGATTCGCTGCGCGCCGCGCACGAGCGCCACACGACGCTCGCCTATCCGGGCACCTGCCGCACCGGCCTGCACGGCAAGCCCGCGCGCGCATGGCGGCTGCGCGTGCCCGACGGCGCCGACGCGATCGTCACGTTCGACGACCGCTGGCAGCACACGCAAGCGCAGAACCTCGCCACCGAAGTCGGCGATTTCGTGCTGAAGCGCGCGGACGGCCAATGGGCTTATCAGCTCGCGGTCGTGGTCGACGATGCCGACGCGGGCATCACGCACGTCGTGCGCGGCGCCGACCTGCTGGATTCGACCGCGCGCCAGATCTACCTGCAGCGCTGCCTCGGCGTACCGACCCCCGACTACCTGCACGTGCCCGTCGTCGTCGATGCGAACGGCGAAAAACTCAGCAAGCAGACGGGTGCGACCGCGCTCGAACGCGACGATCCGCTGCCGGCGCTGCGGGCCGCCGCCACGCATCTTGGTCTCGCGGCCGATGGTCACTTGCCGGGCGCTACGCTGGATGCGTTCTACGCGGCCGCGACCGATGCGTGGGCGCGTCGCTTCGGGCCGCACGCCGGTTGACTCGCTGGCGGCATACCGCCTTGCGCCAGCCGCTTCCCTGCTTCCGTCGGAGTTGAACCCGATCGCGTG
Source organism: Burkholderia cepacia GG4 (assembly GCF_000292915.1). Lineage (NCBI taxonomy): Bacteria > Pseudomonadati > Pseudomonadota > Betaproteobacteria > Burkholderiales > Burkholderiaceae > Burkholderia > Burkholderia cepacia. The sequence goes on along the minus strand of NC_018513.1, from coordinate 1,194,145 downwards.
AGAGCGTGACGGAAGCCGGAATGGAGCGCCCGTCGACGGCAGCACGGCAACGTCTGAAACCGCTCGGCGGCACGCGCCACATGCCAACCGCGGCAGGTCACCACGCCCCCGGACGGCCCGCCCCTTCAAATCGTCTCGCCCAATGAAAAACGGGCACATGCTCATCGCATGCACCCGTTGCTTCGGCAGCGCTCGCGCGCTGCGCCGATCGCCTGGCCCGTCCGCTTACGCCGACGGCTTGCGCGGCATCCCGAACCCGCCGAGCAGCGCGGCGACCTGACGCTTCGGCCCCTTCTTCTCGGGCTGCTGCGCGGACTGCGTCTCTTCCGGCTGCTTCGCCGGCGCCGACGGTTCGTACGGCTTCAGGAAGAAATCGTCGACCGGCGCCTCGTGGCGACGGTGATGGCCGCGCTCGGAACCGCCCGAACGACGCGCCGACGCACCGCGATGCTCGTCGCGCTCGCGCCGGCCACCACGTTCACCGCCACGCTCACCACCGCGGTCACCGCCGCGTTCACCACCGCGCTCGCCGCCGCGCTCTTCGTGACGATGGCGCGCCGGCTTGTCGAGCGCGAGCGTCTGCACGTCGAGCGGCCGCTTGATCAGCTTTTCGATATCGGCGAGCTGCTTGCGCTCGTTCGGGCTGCACAGCGACAGCGCATCGCCCGTCGCGCCCGCGCGGCCCGTGCGGCCGATCCGGTGCACGTAGTCTTCCGCGCTGAACGGCAGGTCGAAGTTGATCACGGCCGGCAGTTCGGCGATGTCGAGACCGCGCGCGGCCACGTCGGTCGCGACCAGCGCCTCGATCTCGCCGCGCTTGAATGCGTCGAGCGCCTGCATCCGCTCGATCTGCGTCTTGTCGCCGTGGATCGCAGACGCGACCACGCCATCGCGCTCGAGGTTGCGGGCCAGCCGGCTCGCACCGATCTTGCTGTTGCAGAACACGATCACCTGCTTGAGCCCGCGATCGCGCAGCAGCTGCACGACGGCAGCCTGCTTGTCGCCTTCGGCGACGTCGTAGACGATCTGCGTGACGTTCGCGTTGGTCGAGTTGCTGCGCGCGACCTCGATCGTCTGCGGATTGCGCAGATAGGTCGATGCGAGCTTCTTGATTTCGCCCGAGAACGTGGCCGAAAACAGCAGCGTCTGGCGCTCCTTCGGCAGCAGGTTCAGGATGCGCTGCAGATCGGGCAGGAAGCCCATGTCGAGCATCCGGTCGGCTTCGTCGAGCACCAGGATCTGGACCTGGCCGAGGTTGGCCGTCTTTTGCTGCACGTGGTCGAGCAGGCGGCCCGGCGTCGCGATCAGGATCTCGACGCCGCGGCGCAGCTCGGCCATCTGCGGGTTCATGTCGACGCCGCCGAACACGACCGCGCTGCGCAGCGGCGTGTGCTTCGCATACGCGTGCACGTTCGCGGCGACCTGGTCGGCGAGTTCGCGGGTCGGCGTGAGGATCAGCGCACGCACCGGGTGGCGCGCCGGGGACGCGCTCGTGTTGGCCTGCGGCAGCAGGCGCTGGATGATCGGTAGCGAGAAACTCGCGGTCTTGCCGGTGCCCGTTTGCGCGGCGCCCATGACGTCGCGGCCGGCGAGCACGACCGGAATGGCCTGCGCCTGGATCGGCGTCGGCGTCGTATAGCCCTGCTCCGCAATGGCTTTCAGGATATCGGCGGCAAGGCCGAATTGATCGAAGGTTGCGTCGACTGGCTTGGCGACAGAATCGGACATGGTGGCGTTTCGCTCAAAAGGCGCGGCGGGGACATCGTGCGTCAGGCCGGCCGGGCCTGCGCTCATCACAATTCGGAAGTAGACGGAGCCGCGGCGCGCCGCGCGGCGCCGCTCTGGCGCTTGGGACCGGTTCGATTCGAACATCGGGCGCCACAGGCCGTGCGGACTCCGTTCGGCGCGAATGCCGGCGGAAAGGGGCGTATTGTAGCACTGCGCGGCCATCTGTCCGTGACAACACCGCGAACGGCCGTGGTGGCGGCTCGCGGCGTGCGCCGGCAGGCCGGTTTCAGGCGCTGCGATGAGCGATCGGGCGATCCCGTTCGGTCGATGAGCAGCATTCGGGGTCGAATCACGATCAGATCCGCCGGAAGGCCGACCTGCAGCCGACGCGGCTGGCCGCCGTGGCCCCGCCGTTCGGCCCAAGGCCAAACCCGGCTAGCCGCGCCGATCCCGGCGATCGGCATCCGCAATCGATCGCGCGCGACGCTCAGCCCTTCTTTTTCTTCTCGACCTGCACGCAGTCGGCGAGCAGCGGCGGCGCCTTCTGGTCGGCGATCTCGTCGCGCAGCGTCCCTTCCTTGCCCTTCGTCCACCACGTATAGCGTCCGGCCTGGTAGCGCACGCCCGACGCCGACACGGTGTCGACGAACAGCAGCTGACGCCCGTTGACCGGCACCAGCGCGAAGCTCTGGCCGTTGCCTGCGAGCCAGTACGACACGCGCACCGGCTGCTTCTGGTTCGCACACTGATAGACGGCCTGCTGGCGCGAATCGGCGTCGATCTCCTCGACGGTCAGTTGCGCGGCATGCGCGACGGAAACGGCGGTGCCGGCCAGCACGAGCGCGGCGAAGGTTTGGCGAATCATGCAGGTCCTCTCACGAGACGGGTGGAAGCGCGCCCTCGCGGGGCGCGCGGTTATCGTTGGTGTTGGGTCGATGGTTGGTCGGTCAGGGATCGATGACGTCGGCGCACGCGTCGGTCGGCGCGGCCGCGACATGACCGACGACCGGCACGATCTTCAGCCCGGCCGACGCAATCCGGCACGGCGCGGCCGCGAGGCCGCAGCCTGCAAGACTCGCGACCAGCGCCAGCGCGGCGCCGAGCTTTCCGATACGTCCGAGACTTTCGAGACTTCCGCCTCGCAGCAAGGTCGATGCCATCGCACGCTCCTCGCCGCTCAGCGCGCCGACACGGGTCGCACGGCCGCCGCGGCGCGCTTGGCGCGTTCACGGGCTTCGTCGACGGTCGCGCCGGTCGCGAGCGCGACGCCCATGCGCCGCTTCGCAAAGCTTTCCGGTTTGCCGAACAGGCGCAGGTCGGTGCCCGGCACCGCCAGTGCCTCGCGCACGCCCTCGAACGCGATGCCGCGCTCGTCGAGCCCGCCATAGATCACCGCCGATGCAGCCGGCGAGCCGAGCGTCGGGTCGACCGGCAGCCCGAGAATCGCGCGCGCGTGCAGCTCGAACTCCGACTGGCGCTGCGACGCGAGCGTGACGAGGCCGGTGTCGTGCGGCCGCGGGCTCACCTCGGAGAACCAGACATCGTCGCCGCGCACGAACAGCTCGACGCCGAACATCCCGCGCCCGCCGAGCGCCTCGGTCACCTTGTGCGCGATCTCGCGCGACTTTTCCAGCGCGACCGCGCTCATCGGCTGCGGCTGCCACGATTCGACGTAGTCGCCCGCCACCTGCACGTGCCCCACCGGCTCGCAGAAGTAGGTGCGCGTCTCGAGCGTCGCGGGGTCGATCGCGCGCACGGTCAGCTGCGTGATCTCGTAGTCGAAATCGATGAAGCCCTCGACGATCACGCGGCCGTGGTTCACGCGGCCGCCCGCCATCGCGTAGTCCCATGCGGGCTTCACGTCAGCTTCGCTCCGCACGACCGACTGTCCCTTGCCGGACGACGACATCACGGGCTTCACGACGCACGGCATGCCGATCTTCGCGACGGCCGCGCTGAACGCATCGAACGAATCCGCGAACGCATACGGCGACGTCGCCAGCCCGAGCTCCTCGGCCGCGAGCCGGCGGATGCCTTCGCGGTTCATCGTGAGCTGCGTCGCGCGCGCGGTCGGGATCACCTCCGCGAGGCCGGCCGCCTCGATCGCCGCGAGCGCGTCGGTCGCGATCGCCTCGATTTCCGGCACGATCAGGTGCGGACGCTCGGCCTCGACGATCGCGCGCAGCGCGGCGGCGTCGGTCATGTCGATCACGTGCGCGCGATGCGCGACCTGGTGGCCTGGCGCGTCCGGATAGCGGTCGACCGCGACGACTTCGACGCCGAGCCGCTGCAACGCGATGATGACTTCCTTGCCGAGTTCGCCGGCGCCGAGCAGCATGACGCGCGTGGCCGAGGGTGAAAGCGGCGTACCGAGCCGCTGACCGATCTGCATGTGGATTTCCCGCTGGTTCTGTTGGAGGACGAAAACGGCTTCGATGTTAACACGCGCACCCGGGCCGGTTTGGCCGGTTTGGTCGTGCCGGTGCTCCGCCATGCGGGGCCCGCGGGCGCGCCGCGAACGTTTTCACGCGTGAAGTGTCGGCTCGCCTCGCGCGGGGCGGGTGCGTTACTCTTACGCCTTGATCAGAATCCGATGAGGAACGAGGCTCATGTCCCACCTGTCCGCGGCCGCACGCGCACGCACCGGCCTGCTTCGACCGTTGCGCGCGCCGCTCTGCGCGTTGACGCTTGCCACGCTTCTCGCCGCCTGCGCGATGCCGACCCACCCCGATTCCGCCGCCCGCGCGCCCGACCCGTACAACCCCGCTGCCGTGCAGCTGCTCGACGACACGAGCTGGGAGCTCACGAGCTGGCTGAATGCCGACGGCACGCAGCGCGCGATTCCGCACGGCGACAACGGCGAGCCGATCAAGCTCGCGCTGTCCACCGAATCGGGCATCCGGCGCGCAAGCGGCTTTTCGGGCTGCAACCGCTATATGGGAACCTACGCGCTCAAGAACGGCTTGCTGAGCTTCGGGCCGCTCGCCGGCACCCGCATGGCGTGCCCGAACGCGCTCGGCGGCGAACTCGAACACGCGTACCTCGATGCGCTCGCCCACATCGAGAAGACCGGTGTGCAGATGCGCGAGCCGCAGCAATTGCAGATCGTGACCGAAGCCGGCGCGACGCTGACCTTCACGCGCCGGAGCCCCTGATGCAGCGCGCGGGCGAAGGCCGACCGGCCGTCTTCGCCGCGCCCGGATAGCGGACGCACGCGTCCGTCGGCCTGAACGCGCATCGATGCGCTCAGGCTGCCTTAGAGTCCTGTTCGTCGGCCGGTTAAACTCGGCGGGTCGCGCACCGCGCTCCCCGCCCTCTTCCTGTTTCATCAAAGCATGCACACGGTTGTCTTCGGCTGGTTCGGCATCTCCGCCGTCTGGTTCCTCCTTCTCTTCTGGCGTCTCGTTCAGGCGATGCTGCCCGGCGGCGGCGGGCTCGCCGGCCGCGGCTCGATTCGCCTGTGGCTCGGCTTCGCGGCCGTGTTCATTGCCAGCTGCACGCTGACGAGCCCGCTGTCGGGCCCCGACACGAACGCGCTCGGCCATGCGTTCTCGACCGGCTTCGCGCACGTGCTCGGCCCGATCGGCACGCCGGTCGCGATGGTCGTGCTGTTGTTCGCGGGGCTGCCGTGGCTGAGCGGCATCGGCTGGCGGCAGTTCGCCGCGTGGGTCGACACATCGTTCGGCGTCAAGCTGGCGCGCGACGTCGACGACGACGATGTGCGCGGCGTCGCCGACCTGCCGCGCAGCGCGCTGCATCGCGACGACGACATCGTGCAGCCGACCACCGCGCATACGGTCAATTCGATGGCGCCCCGGCAGAACGGCCGGTATTCGCGCCCGACGCTGTGGAAACCCGACCCGCAGGCCCGGCCGAAGCCGCGCAGCACGACCGCTCCGCGTCCGCACGCGGAACCCGTCGCCCCGTCGGGCTGGCTGAAACCGACGCCGGCCAATCGCATGCCGCCGGTACCGCCCACACCGGGCCCGGTGAGCGCGATGCCGCCCCCGACGACCGGCAGTACTGCCAGCCTCGCGCGCGCCGCGGCGAACGCACAGGTGGCGCGCCCCGACCCGGCCCCGCTTCCGGCCGGATTCGAACCCGTTCGGCCGCGGCCGACCGCCGTGCGACCGGCTGCTGCCGCACTGAAGCAGCCGGCTGCGCCGCGTACCGCGGTCACGCCACGCCCGGTCGGCGCGACGCCGCCGCGCACGCCGGTGCGCCCGGCTACCGGAACAGGTGGCGCCGGCCAGTCGCAGGATGCGGCACGACGCCGTCCTGCGCCGCCGGCACCCGCACGCGCCCCGCTCTACGCGTGGGTGCAGCAGCCCACGGAACCGATCACGCCGGCGCCGAGCGTTCACGACACGCTGCGCTCGATCGAGGCCAGTACCGCGCAGTGGGCGACGCTGGACGGCGCCAGGCCGACCGACGCGTCGCGTACGGTCGCCGCGGCCGCGACCGTGGCCGGTGCGGCTGCAGCGGTAGGCAGCGTGGCCGCGTCTGCGTCGACGGCCGTGCCGGCCGGATTCGTTTCGGATGCGCATCCGTTCGCGTCCCATGGCACCGGTCGCCCGGACGAACACGATGCCGCATCGGCATACGACGACACCGCACCGATCGTGCTGGACGCCTTCATGCCCGCCGCGCCGAGCGTGCACGCTCCGGTTGCCGAGACCGGCGCGCCGGTGTTCGGCGCTACCGCATCGCTCGCGCTGCCGGACCTCGGCGCCGATGCGCCGACGCACCATGCGGACGACGACGGCCGACCTGTCACCGATGTCCGTGCCGCGGCTGCATTCGATGCGCCTATCGACTTCGCCCCGTGGGAAGACATCGTCAGCCCGCCGGTTCCCGCGTTCGATTGGTCGCACGACAGCCCGGTTGCCGCGCCGTCGACGGTTGCCGGCGAATCTGCAGGTGCACGCGCGACCGCCGTCCCGCCTTCGGCCGCCGTCACACAGGTGGAAAACGAGACGGTTCGCCGCTTCGATGCGAACGTAGCGGCCACGTCCGCCGACGTCGTCGATCGGTACGCGCCACAACCTGCGCCCTCCGCCCCCGCATCCCTGCCGGACGATGCGGTGTGGAGCACTCGCGCAACCGTGGGCAGCATGGAGCCCGTCGCGCAGACCGCTCCGACCATGCCCCTCCCCGCTTCGTCGCGCGCCGAAACGACGACGCGCGGCCTTGCCGACGCGATGCCCGTTGCGGCAGCGACGGCGGCTGCGGCGACACTGGCCGCATCGCATGCGGCCGTGGCCCCCGCTGTGACGGGAACGGCCGCGAATGCAGCAGCAAAGAACACCGTTGAAGCCGCACCGTCGTCCGCAGGCACGCAACACGCGACGACGCCGGCACCAGACTCGGCGCCGGCGGCTTCCGCGAATGCCGTTGCGTCCGCGCCGTGGTCAAAGCCGTCGTCGGCTCAATCATTCGGTGACGCGCAGACAGTGTCGGCCACCAGCGCGTCGTCGCCCGTCGGCACCGCGCCCGGTTCGGTTGCGCCGACACCCGCACCGACACCGGCAAACACATCGAACAGCGCCGTTGGTGCGACGCAGCCTTCGTTCGCCGGCGTGACGAACACGGCTTCCGGTTCGCAGTCGCAACCGGCCGCGTCGGCATCGCCCGTTGCATCGGTTGCACCGTCCGGGGTTGCAGGCACTGCACATGGTTCCAGCGATCGCATGCCGGCTGCCGCATCGTCGACGATCGGCGCTACGGGTCCGGTATCCGGCACGGTCACGCCATCGCCGGCACCGACGACGCCGGTCCAGACGCCCGCGACTGGCGCCTCCGCCCTGCCCACCGCGCAGCCTTCCTCGCTCGCGGCGACTGCAGCAGTGGCAACGACTGTCCCGACGCCCGCGATTGGCGCCTCCGCCCTGCCCGCCGCGCAGCCTTCCTCGCTCGCGGCGACTGCAGCAGCGGCAACGACTGTCCCGACGCCTGCGACTGGCGCCTCCGCCCTGCCCACCGCGCCGCCTTCCTCGCTCGCGGCGACTGCAGCAGCGGCAACGACTGTCCCGACGCCTGCGACTGGCGCCTCCGGTTTTGCTGCGGCACAGCCATTCGCATCCGCGCCAACCACCGCGACAGCGACTTCTGTCCCGACGTCTGCGACGAGCGCTTCCGGTCCGACCACGGCGCAGCCTTTCGGGGCGACACCGACCGCAGCGGCCGCGACGTCTGCCCCGACGCCTTCGATTGGCGCATCCGGGCCGACTATCGCGCAGCCTTACGCGACCACGCCGACCGTGACTGGCGCCACCGGCTCCGCCTCGGCCGGCACGACCTTCAGCGCGACCGCGTCGCAACCGACGGCAAGCAAGCCGATGCCACCTGCCGCAACGTCTTCCGCACCGTCGGGTATCGCATTTGCCGCGACGACGACCGGATCGGCCACGGCTTCGGCAGCACCGCCGCCCCGCATGCCTGACACCGCGACGATCGGCGGGCCGGCCGTGCCGACCGGCGTTGCGCAAGCAGCAACCGGCACCCTGCCAGCCGCTGCCGTCGTCACGGCGCCGTCCTCCGGCGCACGCGCTCCGCTGAGCACGAACGCGGCCGCTTCACCCGCCGCGTTCGGCGGCACGCCCGCCCAGACGAGTGCCGCGCTCGCCTCCACCGCCGCAACCACGGCGGCGACGTCGGCGACCGCGTCCCTGGCTTCCGCTGCCGCGACGCTGTCAGCATTGCCGACCTTCTCCGTTCCGCGCGCATCGATGGACACGGCAGCACCGGCGACCACGCCCGCACCCGCGACGCGGGCCCAGTCGTTCGCGACGCCGCCGGCGCCTGCCGCTTCGCCGGCGACCTGGTCGATGTCCGGTACCGGCGCAACGCCCGCGACAGCCGGCATCGCCGCACCGGCCGTCACGACCGCGCCGCTCCCGGCTGCCACACTCGCCGACGCGCACCTGCCGCCGGCGACCGATCCCGCCGCCGCCGCGGAACCGAGCGCGCCGGCCCCCGACGCATCGGCCGCACCGGCACGCCCGCCGCGCCCGAACGCGTTCGAATTCCACGCACCCGCGTCGTTCAACGTCGAACTGCCGACGCTCGACCTGCTCGAGCCCGCGTCCGGCGACATCGAGACAATCACCGAAGAACACCTCGCGCAGACCGGCCAGGTGATCGAACAGCGCCTGCAGGAGTTCAAGGTGCCGGTGACGGTAGTCGGCGCATCGGCGGGCCCGGTGATCACGCGCTTCGAGATCGAGCCCGCACTCGGCGTGCGCGGCAGCCAGATCGTCGGCCTGATGAAAGACCTGTCGCGCGGCCTCGGCCTCACGTCGATCCGCGTCGTCGAGACGATTCCCGGCAAGACCTGCATGGGTCTCGAACTGCCGAATGCGAAACGGCAGATGATCCGCCTGTCGGAGATCCTCGAATCGCGCCAGTACCAGCACTCGACGTCGCAGCTGACGATCGCGATGGGCAAGGACATCACTGGCCACCCGGTCGTCACCGATCTCGCGAAGGCGCCGCACATGCTGGTCGCGGGCACGACGGGTTCGGGCAAGTCGGTCGCGATCAACGCGATGATCCTGTCGCTGCTGTACAAGGCGACGCCCGAGGACGTGCGGCTCATCATGATCGACCCGAAGATGCTCGAGCTGTCGGTCTACGAAGGCATCCCGCACCTGCTCGCGCCGGTCGTCACCGACATGAAGCTCGCAGCGAACGCACTGAACTGGTGCGTCGGCGAAATGGAAAAGCGCTACCGGCTGATGTCGGCCGTCGGCGTGCGCAACCTCGCGGGCTTCAACCAGAAGATCCGCGACGCCGAGGCGAAGGAAAAGAAGATCGGCAATCCGTTCTCGCTCACGCCCGAGGATCCGGAGCCGCTGTCGAAGCTGCCGCTGATCGTCGTCGTGATCGACGAGCTGGCCGACCTGATGATGGTGGCCGGCAAGAAGATCGAGGAACTGATCGCCCGCCTCGCGCAGAAGGCGCGCGCGGCCGGTATCCACCTGATCCTCGCGACCCAGCGCCCGTCCGTCGACGTGATCACCGGCCTCATCAAGGCGAACATCCCGACGCGCGTCGCGTTCCAGGTATCGTCGAAGATCGACTCGCGCACGATCCTCGACCAGATGGGCGCGGAATCGCTGCTCGGCCAGGGTGACATGCTGTTCCTGCCGCCGGGCACCGGCTACCCGCAGCGCGTGCACGGCGCGTTCGTCGCCGACGAGGAAGTGCACCGGATCGTCGAATACCTGAAGCAGTTCGGCGAGCCGCAGTACGAGGAAGGGATCCTCGACGGCCCGGCCGCCGACGGCGCGACGCAGGACCTGTTCGGCGAAGCGCCCGATGCGGAAGCCGATCCGCTGTACGACGAAGCCGTCGCGTTCGTCGTGCGCACGCGGCGCGCGTCGATTTCGTCGGTGCAGCGGCAGTTGCGCATTGGCTACAACCGCGCCGCGCGCCTGGTCGAGCAGATGGAAGCGGCCGGGCTCGTGTCGCCGATGGGGATCAACGGCAGCCGCGAGGTGCTCGTGCCGGCCGCGGCCGACTGAGCATCGCGGCCGCACGGCCGCCGACGGGCGAAACGGGCGCGCCGCTCAAGCGGCCGCCCAAAACAAAGGGCGCTGCCTCGGCAGCGCCCTTCGTCATTTACTGCGCTACCGGCACCAGCTTGAAATCGACCGGGCTGCCGACCGCCACCTTCTGCGGATTCGGGCCGAGCTGCCCGGTTTCGACATCGCGGCTGAACACGTAGAACGTGTCGCTGTCCTGGTTGCCGACGATCAGCCACTTGCCGGTCGGATCGATCATGAATTCACGCGGCGTCTTGCCGAGGCTCGACTGGCGGCCGACGGTCTTCAGCCGGCCATCGGCCTGGTTCACCGAATAAATCACGAGGTCGTTGACGTCGCCGCGGTTGCTCACGTACAGGAAGCGGCCGTCCGGCGACAGGTGGATCGCGCCGCCGCCGACCTTGCCCTTGAAGCCGGGCGCCGTCATCGGCAGCGTCTCGACCGGCGTCAGCTTGCCGTCGTGGTAGCCGAACACCTCGACCGACGCGTTGAGTTCGCTCGTCACGTACGCGAACCGGCCGTCGGCGCTGAACACCATGTGACGCGGGCCGGAGCCGGCCTTCACGGACGTGTAGCGCGTGTCGGTCGGGCTGATCAGCCCGCGGCTGCCGTCCACCGTGTAGCGGTAGCCGTAGAGCTTGTCCGTGCCGAGGTCCTGCACGAACAGGTAACGGCCATCCGGCGAAAATACGGTCGAGTGCACGTGCGCGCCGTCCTGGCGCCCCTTCACGGGGCCCTTGCCTTCGTGATGCACCGCCAGCACGGCCGCGCCGACCGCGCCGCCGTCGCGGATCGGGAACACCGTGAAGCTGCCGCCCGGATCGGCCGCAACCGAGTAGTTGGCCGTGACGAGGTACTTGCCGTCCGGCGACAGCGCGAGATAGCAAGGATCGTTCCCTTCCGACGACACGCGGTCGATGAACGTGAGCGCACCCGACTTCGCATCGAAGCTGAACGCGCTGACGCCGCCGCGCTGCGTCGCCGGCCCGTTGTCGCCGGGCTGCTCGTTGACCGCGTAAACGGTGCGACCGTCGCGGCTCGGCAACAGGTACGACGGATTCACGGCCTTCGCCGACGACACGGGCACGACGCTGCCCGATTTCGTATCGAAGCGGTACACGTAGATCCCGTCGCTGCCGTGGCCCGTATAGGTGCCGACGAGCAGGTTGTAGACGCCATCGGCCGGTGCCGGCGCTTGCTGAGCGAACGCGTGGGTCGCGGACAGTGAAAGTACGATTGCGAAACCTTTCATCCAGTGAGCGAGCCTAAGCGGGAACCCTCGTGTCGAAGCGTGTGCGTCACGCTCGCATAAACGGTTGGGCATTGAATCCTCCTTGCATCGAGTCGCTTCAAGTGTTGAGATAGGACGAAACGCCGGCCGTTCATGCGCGCCGCCGCCCGGCCGAGTATACGGGGCGCGACGCCGACACGTGAAGAAGCCCGGGCGCCGCAGCCTGCATTGTGAACTCGAATACCCAAGGACCGCTTGCCCATGCCCGCCCTGATCGAAGACTACGCCCTCGTCGGCGACGGCCACACGGCCGCGCTGATTTCAAAAGACGGCTCCGTCGACTGGCTGTGCTGGCCCCGCTTCGATTCGGGCGCCTGTTTCGCGGCGCTGGTCGGCACCCCCGAGCACGGCCGCTGGCTGCTCGCGCCGGCCGCCGACGCCGCGATCACGCACACGACACGCCGCTATCGCGGCGACACGCTGATCCTCGAAACCGATTACGAAAGCGCCGACGGCGCCGTCACCGTGGTCGATTTCATGCCGCCCGGCAACGGCTGGTCGGAACTCGTGCGGATCGTCGTCGGCCGCCATGGCACGATGAAGATGCGCATGGAACTGGTGTTGCGCTTCGACTACGGTTTCTCGATCCCGTGGGTCACGCAGCTGCCCCGCGAGAACGGGGTGAAAGCCATTGCAGGTCCCGATACGGTCGTGCTGCGCACGCCGGTGGCGCTCACCGGCAAGAACCTGCACACGCTCGCGGAATTCACGGTGAGCGCCGACGAGCGCGTGCCGTTCTCGCTCGCCTACGCGGCGTCGCACCTGCGGCTGCCGCCCGAGCGCGATCCGCTGTCGATGCTCGCGCGCACCGAGAACTACTGGCTCGAATGGTCCGGGCGCTGCCAGGTGCAGGGCCGCTACGCGGCCGCCGTGCGCCGGTCGCTGATCACGCTGAAGGCGCTCGCCTACGAGCCGACCGGCGGCATCGTCGCGGCGCCGACCACCTCGCTGCCCGAGAAGATCGGCGGCAACCGGAATTGGGACTACCGCTACTGCTGGCTGCGCGACGCGACGATCACGCTGCTCGCGCTGATGCGCGGCGGCTATTACGACGAAGCGCGCGCGTGGCGCACCTGGCTCGGCCGCGTGATGGCCGGTTCGCCCGAGCAGATCCAGATCATGTACGGGATCGCGGGCGAGCGCCGGCTGCCGGAAATGGAGCTCGACTGGCTGCCCGGCTACCAGGATTCGAAGCCGGTGCGCATCGGCAACGGCGCCGCGAACCAGCTCCAGCTCGACGTGTTCGGCGAGGTGATGGCCGCGCTGCACCTCGCGCGCGTGGGCGGCCTGCAGGCCGACGACACGGTGTGGTCCGTGCAGTGTTCGCTGCTCGACCATCTCGAGAAGATCTGGCAGGAGCCCGACGAGGGCATCTGGGAAACGCGCGGCGGCCGCCGCCACTTCACGTTCTCGAAGGTGATGGCGTGGGTCGCGTTCGATCGCGCGATCAAGTCGGCCGAGATGTTCCGGCTGCCCGCGTCACTGGACCGCTGGCGCGCGCTGCGCGAGCAGATCCACGCGGACGTGTGCGACAACGCGTGGCACGAGGGCAAGCAGGCGTTCACGCAGAGCTACGGCAGCGACGAGCTCGACGCGAGCGTGCTGCTGCTGCCGCTGCTCGGCTTCCTGCCGCCGGAAGACCCGCGCATCGTCGGCACGGTCGACGCGGTCGAGCGGGAATTGCTGCACGACGGGCTGGTGATGCGCTACCGCACGACCGAGTACAACGACGGCTTGCCGCCCGGCGAAGGCACGTTCCTCGCGTGCAGCTTCTGGCTGGTCGACAACTACGCGCTGCTTGGCCGGATCGACGACGCGCACCGGCTGTTCAGCCGGCTGCTCGCGCTGTCCAACGACCTCGGGCTGCTCGCCGAGGAATACGACCCGGTCGAGGGTCGGCTCGTCGGCAACTTCCCGCAGGCGTTCTCGCACGTGGCGCTGGTGCATACCGCGATGAACCTGATGCACCACGAAGAGGCAATGGCACGCGCGGTCGGCCAGCCCGCGCCGGCCTTGGCCACGGGGCGCTGACCGGCGGCGGGGGCGGCTTCTTCAGAGAACGTCAATTCGCAAAACTTTGATGAAAAATCGGGGAAATGTTGCATTGCAACACCCATCGTTGTCCGATATGATCGACGCGATTGTCCGGCCGCAGCGCAACATGGCCGGTCGCTGACCCACACGGCACGCCGCGACGCCCCACGCCGCCCCTGCGCACCGTCCCCCAAGCGGGAGTAGTCTGCATGCTTTACCAACTGCACGAATTCCAGCGGGCCATGCTGAGCCCGCTCACGGCCTGGGCCCAGGCCGCCTCCAAGTCGTTCGCCAATCCGTCCAGCCCGTTCTCGCTGATGCCCGGCGCGACGCGGATGGCCGCGGCGTATGAGCTGATGTACCGGCTCGGCAAGGATTACGAGAAGCCCGAATTCAACATTCATCAGATCGTCAAGGACGGCCACAACATCCCGATCGTCGAGCAGACGATCATCGAGAAGCCGTTCTGCCAGCTGCTGCGCTTCAAACGCTATTCGGACGACGCCGATGCCGTCACGCAACTGAAGGACGAGCCGGTCGTGCTGGTCTGCGCGCCGCTGTCGGGCCACCACTCGACGCTGCTGCGCGACACCGTGCGCACGCTCCTGCAGGATCACAAGGTGTACATCACCGACTGGATCGATGCGCGGATGGTGCCGGTCGAGGTCGGCCCGTTCCACCTGCACGACTACATCGCGTACATCCAGGAATTCATCCGCCACATCGGCGCGCGCAACCTGCACGTGATCTCCGTGTGCCAGCCGACGGTGCCGGTGCTCGCGGCGATCTCGCTGATGGCGAGCCGCGGCGAGGACACGCCGCTGACGATGACGATGATGGGCGGCCCGATCGATGCGCGCCGCAGCCCGACGTCGGTCAACTCGCTGGCAACCCAGCACTCCACCGCGTGGTTCGAGAACAACGTGATCCATACGGTGCCCGCGAACTATCCGGGCGAAGGCCGTCAGGTGTATCCGGGCTTCCTGCAGCACACGGGCTTCGTCGCGATGAACCCGGAACGTCACGCGCAATCGCACTGGGACTTCTACCAGAGCCTGCTGCGCGGCGACGAAGACGACGCCGAAGCGCACCGCCGCTTCTACGACGAGTACAACGCGGTGCTCGACATGGCCGCCGAGTATTACCTCGAGACGATCCGCGTCGTGTTCCAGGAATTCCGGCTCGCGGAAGGCACGTGGGATGTCGAAGGCGAGCGCGTGCGTCCGCAGGACATCAAGCACACCGCACTGATGACGATCGAGGGCGAACTCGACGACATCTCGGGCAGCGGCCAGACGCATGTCGCGCACGAGCTGTGCACGGGCATCCCGCAAGACGATCGCCGCAGCCTGACCGCCGAGAAGTGCGGTCACTACGGGATCTTCTCGGGCCGCCGCTGGCGCACGATCATTTATCCGCAACTGCGCGACTTCATCCGCGAGCATGCGCCCGAGCCGAAGAACGGCGCAACGAAGGGGCCCGGCGATGCACCGGCCGTGACGACGCTCGCCGCCGTGCCGGTCAGCAAGCCGCAGCCCGAAGCGACGGCGCGCGCCACCGCCGCGAAGCGCACGCGCGTGAAGGCACCGGCCGCGACGGTCGCGCCGGCCAAGACGGCAACCGCGAAGGCCGCGCCGGCCGCGAAACGCGCGGGCAGCACGCGCGCCAAACCCGTTCGCGCGCGCAAGGCCGCCTGACGCACCGCGTTCCGACGCAAAAACGCCGCCGTTGCTTGCGCACGGCGGCGTTTTTTATCCGGCGGCCGCGGGCGGGCGGCTCATCGGCTCGTCAACTCAGCGTCGCAGCAGATACGCGAGCAGTACCTCGGTGTTCATCCTGACCATCTCGGCGCGCTCGTCGGCTTCGCTGAAGTCGCGGCCGAGCGTCGCGGCGAGCGTGAAGCGGTTCGACACGATGTAGTAGCCGAGTCCCGACAGCGTCACGTAGAAGCGCAGCGGATCGACATCGCTGCGGAACAGCCCGGCCTTCTGGCCGCGCATCAGCACGTTGCCGAGCTTCGCAACGATCGGCGACATCATCTCGCGGATCCGCGTCGACTTGTGCAGGTAGCGCGCCTCGTGCAGGTTCTCGTTGTTGATGAGCCTCAGCAGTTCCGGATGGTCGCGGTAGTAATCCCACACGAAATGTGCGAGCCGCGTGACGGCTTCGACGGGCGCGACGCCATCTAGATCGAGCACGCGCTCGGCCTCGGTCAGCGCGGAGAACGCATGTTCGAGCACAGCCGTAAACAGCTGCTCCTTGCTGCCGAAGTAGTAATAGAGCATGCGCTCGTTGGTTTCGGCCCGGCGCGCGATCTGGTCGACGCGCGCGCCGAACAGCCCTCCACTCGCGAACTCTTCGGCTGCCGCCATCAGGATGCGGCGGCGGGTACCTTCAGGATCTCTTTTGATTTTTGGCTGATTCATGGTGGCGTTTTGCTTTGTGAGCCGCGTGATCCGGACCGGCACCCCCATCGCCTCGGCGCCGGCTGCCCTGGAACGAGCGCGCCGCGTGCGGCCGCCCTCCTGCTGAGCCCCTGCAAAAAAGCGGTTCGATTATGCGCACAGACAGCGTCCAGCGCAATGCGGGAAATCGGCGATAATTGAGCTTTGGCAAACCTTTCCGGCCGCGCCAGACGCGGCCGAGAGCCATTCGGCGCTGCTGCGCCCGTTGTCACCGTGACCGATTCCAAGACCCTCGCAGATCGCATCGAAGATCTGCTGCCCCAGACGCAATGCACGAAGTGCGGCTATAACGGCTGCCGTCCGTACGCCGACGCGATCGCCGCTGGCGACGCGAACTACAACCAGTGCCCGCCCGGCGGCGCCGAAGGCATCGCACGCCTTGCGGGCCTGCTCGGCAAACCCGTGATCCCGCTGAACCCCGTCAACGGCAGCGAGCATCCGCGCGCCGTCGCGTTCATCGACGAAAGCCTGTGCATCGGCTGCACGCTGTGCATGCAGGCGTGCCCGGTCGACGCGATCATCGGCGCACCGAAGCAGATGCACACGATCATCGAATCGCTGTGCACCGGCTGCGACCTGTGCGTGCCGCCGTGCCCGGTCGACTGCATCGCGATGGTGCCCGTGACCGGCGATCGCACCGGCTGGGACGCGTGGTCGCAGGAGCAGGCCGACGCCGCGCGTGAACGCCACGACCGCCGGCTCGCACGCCAGCGTCGCAGTTCGACGTGCGTCACGATGTGAATCAGAGAATTGTCGTGGACATCGATCACCTGTTGAGGCGAGGTAGCATGTTGATGGACATAGACAGATGTGCATATCTTCGCATTCAGCACGGTGACAGAGGCGTTTTCTTCGTGACCCTACTTGATCACGGCGGAAATTGGTGAGTTGGATTGGCGCAGAACCTTCAGTCGTGGACCGAGGGCGATGATCGATTTGTTTTCATTGGTCTGGAGAAATCACATGACATTCATAAACAATTTGGGCGGTTTGGCATTGCTTTTCACTCCCCGCTGGTCCGCCCCTGCGCAAGGACGCAATGGACAGACCCGCAGATCGCCGGATTTGTGGGTACGTCCAACCAGTTCGACATGCAGGCCGGGACCCTGGCGGAAAACAAAACACATACGCAACCCCCCAAAAGCTCAGGAGAGTCAATGGTCACCGATCACACCAAAGTGAACAAATGATCATGTTGCCCGGCGACCAGGCTGAACTTGAAACCCGAAACCATCGCGACGATCGACCCCGTTAAGAAAGAGGGTGACGGAAAAGTCGCCGCGCTCCAGGGGGACAAGGGGCATGCATTCGACAATGCGTAACAAGATCACGAGGTTACCTTTCATCAACAGGTCATTGATCCGATCGACAAGCAGCTGACACCGTCGGCGAAGAACGACGACCGGAACGATCCGTCCGCGCCGCCCGACAAGAACAGTCCATGAACGCCAGCAAACGACGCGCGATCTACGAAACGCTGCAAAGCCTCAATCCACATCCGACCACCGAGCTCGAATACACGACACCGTTCGAGCTGCTGATCGCGGTGATGCTGTCCGCGCAGGCAACCGACGTGTCGGTCAACAAGGCGATGAGGAAGATGTTTCCGGTCGCGAACACCCCGCGACAAATCGTCGCGCTCGGCGAAGAAGGCGTCGCCGACTACATCAAGACGATCGGCCTGTACCGGACCAAGGCGAAGAACGTGATCGCGACGTGCAACATCTTGCTCGAGCGCTACGACGGCGAGGTGCCGGCCGATCGCGAAGCGCTCGAAAGCCTGCCGGGCGTCGGCCGCAAGACCGCTAACGTCGTGCTGAACACCGCGTTCGGCCAGCCGACGATCGCGGTCGACACGCATATCTTCCGCGTCGCGAACCGCACGGGGCTCGCGCCGGGCAAGGACGTGCGGGCCGTCGAAGCCGCGCTCGAGAAGTTCACACCGAAGGAATTCCTGCAGGACGCGCATCATTGGCTGATCCTGCACGGGCGCTATGTATGCAAGGCCCGCAAGCCCGAATGCTGGCACTGCGCGATCGAGCCGCTGTGCGAATTCAGGCCGAAGACGCCGCCACCGAACGAATGAGCGTCAGCCGCGGCTGACCCGCCGCCGGGGCCGCACGGCACCGCCGGCCGGCCACGTTGCGGCGCCGGCCGCTTCCCTTTCCCCGCTATGCGTTGGACGTCGCCGTCGCATCGTCGGCCGCCGCGCCGCCCGCGCGCACGAGCGCCAGCACGGCCGCGAGGATCGCGACGCCGCCGGCCCACTGCAGCGGCGACAGCGCCTCGCCGAACAGCAGCGCCGCGAGCGCGACCGTCACGACCGGTTCGAGCGTCGACAGCATCGACGTGCGCGCGGCCCCCAGCCGCTCGAGCCCGGCGAAGAACGCGAGCATCGCCGTGACCGTCGACACCAGCGCGATCGCGAGCATCGACGCCCAGCCGCCGGCCGTCGCCGGCCAGCGCGGCGGCGCGCCGAATGCAGCGGTCCGCACGATCGCGATCGCGACGAGCGTCGCGGTCGCCGACAGGCAGATGATCGCGGTGGTCGCGAGCGGATCGACGCCGCGCGTCGCCTTCGTGCCGCCGACGATGTACAGGGAATAGATCACCGCGGCGGCCAGCGCGAGCGCGATGCCGAGCGGCTCGCCGTGGCCACCGCCGACCATCAGCGCCGAGCCCGCAACACAGAGCACCAGCGCGACCGCCTTCGCACGCGTGAGGCGCTCGCCGAGCCACCACGCGGCCAGCAGCGTAACGAAGGCCGGATACAGGTACAAGAGCAGCGCGACGAGGCTCGCCTGCGCGTGCTGGAGCGCGCTGAAATAGCAGAACGACTGTCCGACGTAGCCGAGCGCGCCCATCGCCACGAGCGGCGCAAGCGCGCGGCCGCGTGGCCATGCGACACGGCGGTGCCGGGCGATCGCAGCGAGGACCGCGCCGCCGATCGCGAAGCGCACGATCAACAGCCCGAGCACGTCGACGCCGGCGGCATACGCATAGCGGCCGAAGATCGCCATCGCGCCGAACGCGACGGCGGACAGCGCGACATAGAGCGCGCCCTGCAGCGCGGCCGACGGTGAGCGGGTGGTGGCGGACATGACGATACGGCGCGAACGCGACGACGGGAATCGTCGGAGTGTAGCGGCGCGGCGACGCTCAGCCTAGCCCGCGCTTACCCGTTGCGCCGCCCCGCCGCGCAAGCCGCGCCGGCCGACTGCCGCCACCCGCGGCGGCGCCAGCACCGTCCGCCGACCCGGCGTACAATGCCCGACGCGGCATGAGGCCGCCCGAATCACGACGCTTCCCCACCATGTTCAATCCGAGTCGCGACGAAGTCCGTCGCTTTTTCACCGAAACCTGGCGCAAGCAGCGCGCCGGCGAGATCCTGACGCCGCTGGAAGCGATGGCAGCAGACTGGATCGTCGAGCACCCCGAATACCACGCCGACCTCGCGGACGCCGACGGCGCCGCCGCGCGTAATTACACGCCCGAGGAAGGCCGGACCAACCCGTTCCTGCACCTGTCGATGCACCTCGCGATCAGCGAGCAGTTGTCGATCGACCAGCCGCCCGGCATCCGCGCCGCGCACGACAAGCTGGCCGCGAAGCTCGACTCGACCCACGACGCGCAACACGTGATCATGGAATGCCTCGGCGAGACGATCTGGGAAGCGCAGCGCACCGGCACGCCGCCCGATACGGACGCGTACCTGCAGCGCATCCTCCGTCGCGCGTCGCGCGACTGAGCGCCGCGGACAAAAAAATACCCCGCCGTGGCGGGGTATTCTTGCTGCGTGGGCCGGCAAGGCCCGTCGCGCTTACTTCTTGAACACGAGGTCGGTTTCTTTCAGCGACTCGATGTAGGCCGCGATGTCCTTCATGTCGCTGACCGACAGGTTCTGCACCTGCGCCTGCATGATCGCGTTGTTGCGACCGAGCAGCGGGTTCGTCAGCCCCATCTGGTACTGGCGCATCGCCCACACGAGGTAGTCGGCGTGCTGGCCCGCGAGACGCGGATATTCGGCGTTGATCGGCTTGTTCAGCTGCGCGCCGTGGCAGGCCGCGCAGTTGTGCGATTCGACCAGCTCCTTGCCCTTCGTGGTGTCCGCCGCATGCGCGGCACCGATCGCGAGGCCGGCCGCCAGTGCAACCGCCACCGTCTTGAATGCGTTGTTCATGAATGCTCCTGTCCCGCCGGTCAGATCGGCGGCGCGCGCTTTACTTGTAGGGATTGTCCTTCGTGTCGGCCTTCTGGGCGGCGTAGTACGCCGACAGATCCGCGATGTCCTGGTCCGTCAGCGAACCGGCAATCGCGTTCATCGACGGGAAGTGACGATCCTTCTTGCGGTAGGCCTTCAGCGCGTTCTCGAGGTATTGCTGGTTCTGGCCGCCGAGGACGGGCACCCGGTAGACCTCCGGGTACGCTGCGCGGTAATCCTGGATGCCGTGGCAGCCGATGCACATGGCGGCCTTGCTCGCCCCGTCCTTCGGGTTGCCGACCACACCGGCCGCCTGCGCGCTGCCCGCGAGCGCCACGAGCGCTGCGACAACGACGTGTTTGCCGACGAATTTGTTCATAGCTCTTGTAACCTAGCTTGAGGGGAAACTGGCGCCGAAGCGGCAACGGCCCGCGCCGTTTTGCTGATCGGATCGCCACGCAGGCCAAAAAAAACGGCCAGATTGTACCGCGCCGGCGGGGAATGCGTCCATACGGCGCCCCGGTTGGTCCCGCCGCAGCCCCGCAACGATACGCGGGCCCGGCCCAACCGGACAGCCCTTCTGACTTATACTGGGTTTTTTTGCGATTAAGAAGAGCGCCGCCATGCGTTTCGAAGGATCCTCGCACTACGTCGCCACCGACGATCTGAAGCTCGCGGTCAACGCCGCACTGACGCTGCAACGCCCACTGCTGATCAAGGGCGAGCCCGGCACCGGCAAGACCATGCTCGCCGAGGAAGTGGCCGCCGCGCTCGACATGCCGCTGTTGCAGTGGCACATCAAGTCGACGACGAAGGCGCAGCAGGGCCTGTACGAATACGACGCGGTGTCGCGGCTGCGCGACTCGCAGCTCGGCGACGCGCGCGTGAAGGACATCTCGAACTACATCGTGAAGGGCGTGCTGTGGCAGGCGTTCGATGCCGAACACCCGAGCGTGCTGCTGATCGACGAGATCGACAAGGCCGACATCGAATTCCCGAACGACCTGCTGCGCGAGCTCGACCGGATGGAATTCCACGTGTACGAGACGCGCGAGACCGTGCGCGCGAAGCATCGCCCGCTCGTCATCATCACGTCGAACAACGAGAAGGAACTGCCCGACGCGTTCCTGCGCCGCTGCTTCTTCCACTACATCCAGTTTCCCGACCCGGCGACGATGCAGAAGATCGTCGCGGTCCACTTCCCGAACATTCGCGAGGAGTTGCTGCACGCGGCGCTCGAGAGTTTCTTCGAGTTGCGCAGCGTGTCGGGGCTGAAGAAGAAGCCGTCGACGTCCGAACTGCTCGACTGGCTGAAGCTGCTGCTCGCCGAGAACATCCCCGCCGACGCGCTGCGCGGCGTCGACGCGAAGCAGATCGTGCCGCCGCTCGCGGGCGCGCTGCTGAAGAACGAGCAGGACCTGAGCCTGCTCGAGCGGCTCGTCTACATGAACCGGCACAACCGGTAACCCCACCCGCGAAGGCCCGGCCATGCTGCTCAGTTTCTTCTACGCGCTGCGCGCAGCCAAGCTGCCCGTCTCGGTGAAGGAATACCTGACGCTGCTCGAATCGCTGAAGGCCGGGCTGATCTCGCCGTCGATCGACGCGTTCTACTTCCTCGCGCGGATGACGCTCGTCAAGGACGAGCAGTACTTCGACAAGTTCGACCAGGCGTTCGGCGCGTATTTCCACGGCGTGTCCGCACTGCCGACCGAAGCGTTCGACATCCCGCTCGACTGGCTCGAGAAGCGCCTCGAGCGCGAGCTGTCGCCGGAGGAGAAGGCGCAGATCGAAGCGATGGGCGGGCTCGACAAGCTGATGGAGCGGCTGAAGGAACTGCTCGACGAGCAGAAGGAGCGCCACGAAGGCGGCAACAAGTGGATCGGCACGGGCGGCACCTCGCCGTTCGGTCATGGCGGCTACAACCCGGAAGGCGTGCGCATCGGCGGCCCGTCGAACGGCAACCGCACCGCGGTGAAGGTGTGGGAAGCGCGCGCGTACCGCGACTACGACGACTCGGTCGAGATCGGCACGCGCAACATCAAGGTCGCGCTGCGGCGCCTGCGCCGCTTCGCGCGCGAAGGCGCGGCCGAGGAACTCGACCTGCCCGGCACGATCCGCAGCACGGCGGCGAACGCCGGCTGGCTCGACCTGCGGATGGTGCCCGAGCGCCACAACAACGTGAAGGTGCTGATGCTGCTCGACGTCGGCGGCTCGATGGACGATCACATCAAGCGCACCGAAGAGCTGTTCTCGGCCGCGAAGGCCGAGTTCAAGCACCTCGAGTTCTACTACTTCCACAACTGCGTGTACGACCACCTGTGGAAGAACAACCGCCGCCGTCACGCGGAGCGCACCGCGACGTGGGACGTGCTGCACAAGTTCACGCCCGACTACAAGCTGATCTTCGTCGGCGACGCGACGATGAGCCCGTACGAGGTACTGCAACCCGGCGGCTCGGTCGAATACAACAACCCGGAAGCCGGCGCCGTGTGGCTGCGCCGCCTCGCCGACCAGTTCCCCCATCATGCATGGCTGAACCCCGAGCCCGAGCGGCTATGGGAATACCGGCAATCGGTCGCGGTGATCCGCGACCTGCTGGGCCAGCGCATGTATCCACTGACGCTCGCGGGCCTCGAAGCCGCGATGCGCGCACTCAGCAAGTAACGAACCCAACCTGCAGACACGAAGGCCGCGTCCGAGCGGCCTCCCCCCCGGAGATAGCATGAACCCTTCGCCCACCGCGAGCGCTGGCCGCGCCGGCGGCCGCCGCTTTTTCGCCGATACGTCCGTCTCCGCGCTCGTCGCCGGCTTCGTCGCGATGATGACGGGCTACACGAGCTCGCTCGTGCTGATGTTCCAGGCCGGCCGCGCCGCGCACCTGACCGACGCGCAGATCTCGTCGTGGATCTGGGCATTGTCGATCGGCATGGCGCTGACGACGATCGGCCTGTCGCTGCGCTTTCGCGCGCCCGTCGTCGTCGCATGGTCGACTCCCGGTGCCGCGCTGCTGATCGCGTCGCTGCCCGGCGTGCCGTACCCCGAGGCGATCGGCGCGTTCGTCGTTTGTGCGCTGCTGCTGACGGCCGTCGGCGTGAGCGGGCTGTTCGACACGCTGATGCGGCGGATTCCGGCCGGCATCGCCGCCGCCTTGCTCGCGGGCATCCTGTTCGAGATCGGTATCGAGATCTTCCGCGCCGCGCAGTTCCAGACCGCGCTCGTGCTCGCGATGTTCTTCACGTACCTGATCGTCAAGCGGCTCGCGCCGCGCTACGCGATCGTCACGACGCTGATCGTCGGCACCGCGGTGGCCGGCGGCCTCGGCCTGCTCGACTTCAGCCGCTTCCACATCGCGCTCGCGCAGCCCGTGTTCACGATGCCCGCGTTCTCGATCGCGTCGATCGTCAGCATCGGCATTCCGCTGTTCGTGGTTGCCATGGCGTCGCAGAACGTACCGGGCATCGCGGTGCTGCGCGCCGACGGCTATCAGACACCGTCATCCCCGCTGATCGCGACCACCGGCCTCGCGTCGCTGCTGCTCGCGCCGTTCGGCTCGCACGGCGTGAACCTCGCGGCGATCACGGCCGCGATCTGCACGGGCCCCGAAGCGCACGAGGACCACGCGAAGCGTTACACCGCCGCCGTGTGGTGCGGCACGTTCTACCTGATCGCCGGGATCTTCGGCGCGACGATCGCCGCGTTGTTCGCGGCGCTGCCGAAGGCGCTCGTCGTATCGGTCGCCGCGCTCGCGCTGTTCGGCTCGATCATGAGCGGGCTCGCGAACGCGATGCAGGACGTGAAGCAGCGCGAAGCCGCGCTCGTCACGTTCATGGTCACTGCGTCGGGCCTCACGCTGCTGTCGATCGGCTCGGCGTTCTGGGGGCTCGTCGCGGGGATCGTCACGCAGGTGATCCTGAACGCGCGGCGCCCCGCGTGATACGGCGCGACGCCCGCCACGGCGGGGGCCGGACACGCCAAAACGTGCTCGACACGAATCGGGCCTAAAATGATGGATCGGAGGCGGCGCCCTGCGCCGCTTCGCTTCGCCGCCGCGCTCGCGCGGCCCGTGAGAACCCGGCGCTCCGCGCCCTTCTTCCGAATCGCCATGACTACCGCACTCGACCAGCTGAAGCAGTACACGACCGTCGTCGCCGACACGGGCGATTTCCAGCAGCTTGCGCAATACAAGCCGCAGGACGCGACCACGAACCCGTCGCTGATCCTGAAGGCCGTCCAGAAGGATGCGTACAAGCCCATCCTCGAGAAAACCGTCCGCGATCACCGCAACGAAAGCACCGGATTCATCATCGACCGCCTGCTGATCGCATTCGGCACCGAAATCCTGAAGCTGATCCCGGGCCGCGTATCGACCGAAGTCGACGCGCGCCTGTCGTTCGACACGCAGCGCTCCATCGACAAGGGTCGCGAACTCATCAAGCTGTACGAAGCCGCCGGCATCGGCCGTGAGCGCATCCTGATCAAGCTCGCGTCGACGTGGGAAGGCATTCGCGCGGCCGAGGTGCTGCAGAAGGAAGGGATCAAGTGCAACATGACCCTGCTTTTCTCGCTCGTGCAGGCCGCCGCATGCGCGGAAGCCGGCGCGCAACTGATCTCGCCGTTCGTCGGCCGCATCTACGACTGGTACAAGAAGCAGGCCGGCGCAGAATGGGATGAAGTGAAGAACGGCGGCGCGAACGATCCGGGCGTGCAGTCGGTGCGCGGCATCTACACGTACTACAAGACGTTCGGCTACAACACCGAAGTGATGGGCGCGAGCTTCCGCACGACGAGCCAGATCACTGAGCTCGCGGGCTGCGACCTGCTGACGATCAGCCCCGATTTGCTGCAGAAGCTGCAGGAGAGCACCGACACGGTCGCGCGCAAGCTGTCGCCGGACGCGCGTCAGGACAAGCCGACCGCGCGCGTCGCGATCGACGAGGCATCGTTCCGCTTCCAGCTGAACGAAGATGCGATGGCGACGGAAAAACTGTCCGAAGGCATCCGCGTGTTCGCCGCCGATGCGGTCAAGCTCGAGAAGCTGATCGACGCGCTGCGCTGAACCGGACTGCGCGAGATTGCTGTCAGTTGAACTGTCAGCAACCCTGACACCAGCCGTCAGCAAGCGTGACCAACGGCCGCGAACTTCGTGTTCGCGGCCGTTTTTATTTTTCATTCCATCGTCAGGCGCGCGCACTACAATCCACGTCACGAGTGCGCCGGCCGCATCCCGACGTGCTCTTCCCGGTCAATCTTGGAAGTACCCGAGCCGACACCGACACGCCGGCCCGGTCCACAGGAGACAACGATGCAAGTCCAACCGTATCTGACGTTCTACGGCCGCGCGGAAGAGGCCCTGCAGTTCTACGAAAAGGCGCTCGGCGCGAAGACCATGTTCAAGATGCACTTCAAGGATGCGCCGCCGAATCCCGATCACCCGATGTCGCCGGAGATGGGCGACAAGGTGATGCATGCGAGCTTCATGATCGGCGACTCGATGATCATGTGCTCGGACGGCGACTGCAGCCAGCCGGCAGGCGCCGCGCACGCCGGCTACTCGCTGTCGCTGAACCCGGCGACGGTCGAGGAAGGCCAGAAGCTGTTCAATGCACTCGCCGACGGCGGCGAAGTGACGATGCCGTTCGGCAAGACGTTCTGGGCGCTCGGCTTTGGCATGGCGAAGGATCGTTTCGGCGTGCACTGGATGGTCAACGTCGAGGACCTGTCGCAACGCGAAGATCTCGCGAAGCGCGCACAGGGCTGACGCCAACGAAAACGCCCGCCACTTCGCAGTGGCGGGCGTCGTGGTCGCGGCGCGATGCGCGGCCCGCGACACGCGGCCGCGCCGCCCGCATCAACCCTCGACGACGTCGAGATAATCCTCCGGCCGCGTGCGATCCTCCGCATGCGCCATGCCCATCGCGCGCACCAGCACGCTCACCACCACCGCCACCACCAGGTTCACGACCAGCGACCACACGGCCGCGTAGCCGGGAATCGCGAGGCCGAACAGGTGGATCGTGAAGATCGAGCTTGCGAGCTTCAGCGACACCGCCATCCACGTGCCGCACACGATGCCGGCCGCCCAGCCGGCCAGCAGGCCGCGATGGTCGAGCAGCCGCGTGTACAGGCCGAGCACGATCGCGGGCAGCGTCTGGATGATCCAGATCCCGCCGAGCAGCTGCAGCTGGATCGCATAGGTGAGCGGCAGCCCGAGGATGAACGCGACCGCGCCGACTTTCACGATTAGCGAAGTGAGCTTCGCGACGTGCGTCTCCTGGTCGTGCGTCATGTCGCGGTTGATGAACTCGCGGTGGATGTTGCGCGTATAGAGGTTCGCGGCCGCGATCGACATGATCGCCGCCGGCACCAGCGCGCCGATGCCGATCGCCGCGAACGCGACGCCGACGAACCAGGACGGAAAATACTCGAGGAACAGCGCGGGCACCGCGAAGTTCGGGCCGAACGCCTTGAAGTACGGCGCGTACTGCGGCATGTCCTTCACGCCCGCCGCAAGCGCCATGTAGCCGAGCAGCGCGAGCAGGCCGAGCACGAACGAGTACGCGGGCAGCATCGCCATGTTGCGGCGGATCGAGTTGCCGGACGACGACGACAGGATCGCCGTGACCGAGTGCGGATACAGGAACAGCGCGAGCGCCGAGCCGATCGCGAGCGTCACGTACGCGCTGTAGCCGTTCAGGCTCGCCGCGTCCGGCGCCTTCAGCAGCAGCTTCGCGGGCGGCACGCTCGCGAAGATATGGCCGAAGCCGCCGAGCTTCGCGGGGATCACGATGACCGCCGCGGCGATCGTGATGTAGATCAGGATGTCCTTCACGATCGCGATCATCGCGGGTGCGCGCAGCCCCGACGTATACGTGTACGCGGCGAGAATCGCGAACGCGATGATCAGCGGCAGGTCGCCGACGAAGCCGGTCGTATCGAAGCCGAGCGCGCCGATCACCACTTCGATGCCGACGAGCTGCAGCGCGATGTACGGCATCGTCGCGAGGATACCCGTCACCGCGATCGCGAGCGCGAGCATCCGGCTGCCGTAGCGGGCGTTCACGAAGTCGGCAGCCGTCACGTAGCCGTGGCGCTTCGCGATGCTCCACAGCTTCGGGAACACGATGAACGCGAACGGGTAGATCAGGATCGTGTACGGCAGCGCGAAGAAGCCCATCGCGCCGGCACCGAACACGAGCGCGGGCACCGCGACGAACGTGTAGGCCGTGTAGAGGTCTCCGCCGAGCAGGAACCACGTGACGATCGTGCCGAAGCGGCGGCCGCCGAGGCCCCATTCGTCGAGGTGGGCGAGATCGCCGCGCCGCCAGTTCGCAGCCAGGAAACCGATGATGGTGACGCCAATGAACAGGAGTACGAAGACGAAGGTTGCGCCGAGATTCATCGTGCACCTCCCTGCGGGCCGCTCGCCTTCCACGCGTTCTTGGTCTTGAAATAGACGAACGCGGTGATCACCGCGCTAATGAAGACCCAAAGCAGCTGGTACCAGTAGAAAAACGGAAATCCGAACCATTGCGGTTCGATCTTGCTGTACGACGGTACCCACACCATCGCGATCAGCGGCAGCACCAGCAGCCAGAGCCAGCGCTTGGCGGCCCGATTGGCGTCGGCATTGTGAGCCATGACGTCTCCTCATCTTTCCCGGTTATCGATCTTGTTAAGCGGGTACGGCGGCGAGAGGAGCGACAAAACGGGTAAGCTGCGGCCCCCCTGGCTTCGCGCCAGTATAGGAGCCGCGAGCGAGCGGTCAAGCGGGGGCGAACCCGAGGTGATCCGCCCCCAGTCATGCGGTTGCACCGGCATGCGGCCGGTGCATGAGCGTCAGATCGCGAACGAGGATTCGCGTGCGCCGGCCGTTTCTTTCAAAGCTTTCACCCACTTGCGCGCGGGCAGCTTCAGCGTGTCCTCGATCAGCTTCGCGCGTGCGTCGAGCTGGGCGAACGACACGTCGAGCGCGGGGCCCGAGAACGCGATCGCGATCCGGTTGCCGTCGTGCACTTCCGGCAGCGCGATCACGCGATGGTCGAACGCCGCGTTCAGGTGCTTCATGTTGCGTACGAAGCTCGGATGATCGCCGAACAGGTTGATCGTCGCGATGCCCGCATCGGCCAGGCAGCCGCGCACCGCGCGGTAGAACGCGACGCTGTCGAGCACCGGCCCGCGCGCGGTCGCATCGTACAGGTCGATCTGGATCGCGCCCGTGGTGCCGCGATTGGCCGGGTCGTTGACGAAATCCCAGGCGTCGGCTTCGTGCACGGCGAGGCGTGCGTCATCGGGCGGCAGCGCGAACATCGTGCGCGCGGCGACGATCACGGCCGGGTTCAGTTCGACGGCCTCGACCTTCGCGTGCGGCAGGAAGCGATGCGAGAACTTGGTCAGCGCGCCGGTGCCGAGCCCGAGCTGGACGATCCGCCCGGGCGTTTCGAGGAACAGCAGCCACGCCATCATCTGCTGCGCGTATTCGAGTTCGATGTGCAGCGGCTTCGAGATGCGCATCGCGCCCTGCACCCATTCGGTACCGAAGTGCAGGAAGCGCACGCCGCGCTCTTCCGAGAACGTGACGGGTGCGAAGCGCGGCTTGCGCGGTGCTTCGAGGACGGGCACGTCGTCGTGTTCGTCGATGTCCGGGCGGCGCTTCACGCGCGGCGGCTGGAGTTTTTCGGAGCCGTTGTACGCGGACGTCTTGCGTTGCTTGAACGCGCGCGCCTCGGCGGACGCGCGCTTGATCAGTCGGGTCATGATTGAATCTCGCTGGGTAATGCTGGTTTTAGCGGACGAGAGGATAGCATTGGTGCGGGGTGGCGGCCTTGCCGCGTGCCCGGCCACGCATGACGTCGAATCCCGTCGGCGCTACGCCGATTCACTGAGCGACGGAGGACAGATGGCCTCGAACGACAAGAAGATCTGGTTTCCGGCGAAGCGCCATGGCTGGGGATGGGGGTTGCCGGTCGCGTGGCAGGGCTGGGTCGTGCTGCTGCTGTTCGCGATCGGGATCGTTGCGAGCGCGTGGCTGCTGCCGCCGCATCGTTCGCCGCTTGCGTACGGCGCCTGCGTCGTGGTGTTGGTCGCGCTGCTGACTGTCGTGTGCTGGATCAAGGGCGAGAAACCGCGGTGGAGATGGGGCAAGGATGAGTGACCATGACGCGCGATCCGTGCGTGCCCCATCGACCAGCTTGCCGCCAGGATCGCGGAGATCATCAAGGCACGCAAATGGGCGCAGCAGCACGCGGCCGGGTTGCTCGGCATGACGCAGCCCAAGCGGTCGAACATGCTGCGCGGTCAGTTTCGCGGTGTGAACGAAGCGAAAATGCTCAAATGCCTGGCAAAGCTCGGGCGCGATGTGCAGATCGTCGTCGGGCCCGACCGCGATTCGGAAGCCGAAGGACATATCGAGGTCGTATTCGCCGCCTGACGAGGAGCGGCGCGCGGCACGATCCGTGCTTCCACGGATCGGCCGATCCTGTACTGCCACGACGGGATTGCGCATAATCAAATCACGCGCGGCCTGTATCGGCACCGCCTGCAATGAATGGCGCAACAAAAAGACAAGCGAGGTCCTGCTATGCCATACGCATTCCACGCGGCGCTCCTGGCGATCACCAGCGTCGCGGCGTGCCTGCTGCCGGGCAGCGCGCACGCCCAGGCACCATCATCGGCAACGCAGGCCCCTGCCGCAGCAGGCGTCGATGCGAGCTGGATCAAGGGCAAATGGCAGGTCGACGTCGCGGGCGAGGCCGTGGTGCGTACGCTCGACGTCGCAAATGTTCAGGCGAAAGATGGTTCGACCTACACGCTCGACGCAACGTATGGCGTGACAAACACCCAACTGCAGCCGGTCCCTGCTGAATTGCGTCGAGTCGACAGCAAATGGACGCTCGCCATCACGACTCAGATCAGCGCGACGATATCCGCCGAATCCTCTGACCAAATGGCGTTCTCCGGCGCGATTACGTACAAGAACGGCGTCAGCAAACCGCTGACCATCGTCATGGCGAACATGGCGCGTCATTGGCTGGATCATGACGAAGTCGCGGCCGTGCTGATCGGCAAGCACGTGACGTTCGTACGGCTTCGCGACGGTACCGAGGTGACCTGGCAGGTCGACGACAACGGCATGCTCTACGCGCACAACAACAAGGGGCAGAGTGATAGCGCGCGTTGGCAACTGAGCTCGCAGGGCGAACTCTGCCTGACGTGGAAAGGAAACTCGGGAGACGGTTGCTCGTATGTCTTCCGCGACGGAGACAACGGTCCCCTGATGTTGACGCCGAAGAAGAGTCCGACCTCACAACCCTGGTCGAAGATCGTGTCGCCGTGAATGAAGTGACGCGGGACTGACGCGGGACTGACGCGGCAACGACGGGCGCAGCGGGTGCCGAAGCGCCATCCACCCCGTCGCGTCAAAAGGCCAGCCTCAGGAAAGAATCTCTCGCCAGAAGGACAGCTTTCGATCGAACGAAAGTACGGCATTCGCCGGACTCGACGAAGGCAGCACGAGCGTGTCGTACCCGGCCTGGCCGATCACGTCGGCAAACCGCCCTGCCGTCTTCCCGTTGAAACACACTTTCTTCAGCAACGGCGCATGCTCCCTCAACGACGCAAAGTCGTTCGGCTGCGCATTGCGGATCGCCGAATCGAGACTGCCTTGCCGATGGCATGCATCGAGGACATCCCAGATGCCGATGCCGTGCGAAAGCACGCGCTCGAGCCGTGCGTCATAAGCAAGCTCGTGCAGTTCAGGCTCGCCGAGCACCGCACCCAGCAACCGCCAGAACTGGTTACGTGGATGCGCGTAGTACTGCGCGGCATCGAGCGACGCCTCGCCCGGAAAGCTGCCGAGGATCATCGTGTGCGTATTCGGGCCGGCGACCGGCGGAAAACCTTGCAGCATCACGCTGCTCCGTGCGGCCCGACCGAGCGCGGCCCGTCGCCGTGCGCATCGAGATGGCGCCACAGCGCCGGCAGCATGCACTCGGTGACCATCAACGGCTTGCCGTGCCGCTGGAACACCGAGCGCCGCGCGGCAAACGCATGCGGCGCTCGCACGCCTGCGCCGAGCGCATGGGTCGCCAGTGCATACAACGGATGTCCCGCAATCACGCGCCGGCTGACGAGCGCGGAGCGCTCGACCTCCGGATCGCTGTACAGCAACTCCGCGAGCGGCCGCGTGCGCAACCGCCGCATCGCCTGCCAGACGCCCTTGCTGGCCGCGAGCGGCGCGATGCTGTGCGCGGCGACGAACGGCGTGCCGTCGACCGACAGGATCACCTCGCGCACCCACATCGGCGCACGCGGCGCACTGGCGAGCGCGACCGGCTCGTCGAACCACGGACAGTCGACGGCCTCGCGCGTCACGCGCACCTTCACGCTACCGAGCCGCGCGAGATGCGCGGTCAGCGACCCGCCGCGCGTCAGCCAGTCGCGCTGGTCGAGCGTGCAGCCGGGCCGGGGCGTTTCGCGCCAGCCCGCCTGTGCGCCGTCGAATCGCATCCGCGCGTTCACGCGGCGCGCGACAGCAGCAGCGCGTTGGTCCGCTTCACGAAGCTCGCCGGATCGTCGAGCATGCCGCCTTCGGCCAGCAGCGCCTGGTCGAACAGCAGATGGGCCCAGTCGCCGAAATCGGCGCTGTCGGCGTTCAGCTGCTTGACGAGCGCGTGCTCGGGGTTGATCTCGAGGATCGGCTGCATCGCGGGCGCGTTCTGGCCAGCCGCCTTCAGCATCCGCTGCAAGTAGCCGCTCATGTCGTTGTCGTCCGCGACGAGGCACGACGGCGAATCGGTCAGGCGGAACGTGACGCGCACTTCCTTCACCTTGTTGCCGAGCGCTTCCTTCATCTTCTCGACGACCGGCTTGATCGCCTCGCCGGCCTGCTCCTGCGCCTTCTTTTCCTCGTCGTTCAGCTCGCCGAGGTCGAGATCGCCGCGCGCGACGCTCGCGAGCGGCTTGCCGTCGAATTCCTGCAGGAACGACAGCATCCATTCGTCGACGCGATCGGTCAGCAGCAGCACCTCGACACCCTTCTTGCGGAACACTTCCAGATGCGGGCTGTTCTTCGCGGCCTGCCACGTATCGGCGGTCACGTAGTAGATCTTGCTTTGCTCGGGCTTCATGCGCGACACGTAGTCGGCAAGCGACACGTCCTGCGCATCGGTCGTGCCGTGCGTCGAGGCGAAACGCAGCAGCTTCGCGATGCGCTCGCGGTTCGCGTGATCCTCGCCGAGGCCTTCCTTCAGCACCTGGCCGAACGCGCTCCAGAACGCCTTGTACTTCTCCTTGCCGGCATCCTCTTCCGCGTTCGCGAGTTCCTCGAGCATCGACAGCGCGCGCTTCGTCACGCCTTCGCGGATCGCCTTCACGTCGCGGCTTTCCTGCAGGATTTCACGCGACACGTTCAGCGGCAGGTCGGCCGAATCGACGACGCCCTTCACGAAGCGCAGGTATTGCGGCAGCAGCTGCTCGGCGTCGTCCATGATGAACACGCGCTTCACGTACAGCTTCAGGCCGCCGCGGTAGTCGCGGTTCCACAGGTCGAACGGCGCGTGCGCCGGCACGAACAGCAGCTGCGTGTATTCGCTGCGGCCCTCGACGCGGTTGTGCGTCCACGTGAGCGGATCCTGGTGGTCGTGCGCGATGTGCTGGTAGAACTGCGTGTACTGCTCGTCGGTGATTTCGCTCTTCGAACGCGTCCACAGCGCGCTTGCCTGGTTGACGGTCTCGTCCTCGTCCTTCAGGACCATCTCGCCCTTTTCCTGATCCCACTCTTCCTGCTGCATCAGAATCGGCAGCGCGATGTGATCGGAGTACTTCTGGATGATCGACTTCAGGCGATGCGACGACAGCAGTTCGTCCTCGCCTTCGCGCAGGTGCAGCGTGATCGTGGTGCCGCGCTGCGCGCGCTCGATCGCGTCGATCGTGAAATCGCCCTCGCCCGCGCTTTCCCAGCGCACGGCTTCGCTCGCCGGCAGGCCGGCGCGGCGCGTCTCGACGGTGATCTTGTCGGCGACGATGAAGCCCGAGTAGAAACCGACGCCGAACTGGCCGATCAGCGCCGCGTCCTTCTGCTGGTCGCCCGACAGCTTCGTGAAGAATTCCTTGGTGCCAGAACGCGCGATCGTGCCGAGGTTCGCGATCGCCTCGTCGCGGCTCATGCCGATGCCGTTGTCCTCGATCGTGATCGTGCGTGCCGCCTTGTCGAAGCCGATACGGATGCGCAGGTTCGGATCGTTCTCGTACAGCGCGTTGTCCGCGAGCCCTTCGAAACGCAGCTTGTCGGCCGCGTCGGACGCGTTCGACACCAGTTCGCGCAGGAAGATTTCCTTGTTGCTGTAGAGCGAATGGATCATCAGGTGGAGGAGTTGCTTGACCTCTGCCTGAAAGCTCATCGTTTCGTGTGCCATGGATGCTGTTTCCTCTTACTTGAACTTGAATGGTGTGGCGCAGGCGCCCGGCGCGCGATGCCGGTGGGCTCGTCAAGGACAACCGTCTGGCGCAAGCGGTTTGCGCGCGTATCTGGGGACGGGCGGCCGGATTTCAAGGGGCGGCGTGCCGCCCCCGTCACGACGCGCGCCGCGCCGCCGAGTCGATATAGCGCGCGAGAAACCCCGGCAGCGCCGGATCGCCGCAGTTCGCGACGTTGAAGCGCGTCCACGTCGACGTCGACTGCTGCGGCGAGAACAGGCTCCCCGGCGTCAGCAGGAACCCTTCCTCGTGCGCGGCGGCCGCGAGCGCGTCCGAATCGACGCCCGTGTCGGCCCACAGAAACATCCCGGCCGCCGGCATCGTGAAGAGCCGCAGCCCGGTGCGCTCGAGCATCCGCGCCGTCTTGTCGCGCACGCCGTCGAGCCGCGCGCGCAGCCGCTCGACGTGGCGCCGGTAATGCCCCTCGGTCAGGATCTTGTAAAGCACGCGCTCGTTCAGCTCCGGCGTGGTCATCCCCACCAGCATCTTCTGGTCGGTGATCGCCTTCGCGATCTCGGGCGCGCAGGCGACGTAGCCGACCCGCAAATTCGCCGCGAGCGTCTTCGAATAGCTGCCGAGGTAGATCACGCGCTTCAACTGATCGAGGCTCGCGAGCCGCGTGGCCGGATAGCTCGGCGGGCACAGGTCGCCGTACACGTCGTCCTCGACGACCAGGAAATCGTACGCCTCGGCGAGCTTCAGGATCCGGAACGCCTGCGCGGCCGACAGCGACGTGCCGGTCGGGTTCTGCAGCACCGAATTGATCACGAGCATCTTCGGCCGCCACATCTGCACGAGCGTCTCGAGCGCGTCGAGGTCCGGGCCGTCGGGCGTGTACGGCATCCCGACGAGCTGCGCGCCCTGCGACGCGAAGCGGCCGAACATCTGGAACCACGCGGGATCGCCGACGATCACCGCATCGCCGGGCCGCACGTAGATTCGCGAGATCAGGTCGATCGCCTGCGTGATGCCGGACACCAGCACGAGCTGCTCGGGCTTCGCGCCGATCTCGACTTCCGCGAGCCGCGTCTGCAGTTGCTGGCGCAGCGGCAGGAAACCCTGCGCGGTGCCGAAGCCGAGCATCTGCGCGCCGGACTGGCGCCCGAGCGCGCGTAGCGCGCCGGTGATCAACTCGCCGTCGAGCCAGCGGCCCGGCAGGTAGCCGAGACCCGGCCCCTTTTCCGGGCTGACGGTGTGCAGCATGTTGCGCAGCAGCCAGACGACGTCGATCGTGTTGTGGACCGGCGCAGCCTCGGCCACGCGCACCACGCTGTCGGCCGGCTGCGGGCCGGTGGCCGTGCGCTCGCGCACATAGAAGCCCGAGCCGCGCCGCGAGTCGAGATAGCCCTGCGCGACGAGCCGCTCGTAGGCCTCGACCACGGTGAAGCGCGACACGCTCTTGTCGAGCGCGAGCTTGCGGATCGACGGCATCCGCATGCCGGGCCGGAACACGCGCTCATCGATGCGGCGCCGCGCCCACTGGACGAGCTGGTCGACGAGCGTGAGCGTGGCCGTATCGTGCGGCACGGGAATCTGGGCGAGAGGGACGGTGGACATGGGCGGCAGCTCCAACTGTACCGAAGGCTATCGCGCCGATTGTACCGTTACTGTGCCGGTGCCGACGATTACAGTTGACCGCAATGGCGACCCTGCGGCCGCCGTTCCGGCCTTGCCGCACTTGGGCGGCGCCCGCCGGACCGCAGCGCGGCCCGTGCATCGGCCGGCCGCGCAGCCACCCGGCGGATCGCCCGCCCACCATGACACTTTCACTTCCCGACCGACGTTCATGCCAGCCCGCTCCGTGACCCTCGACCATCTCGTCATCGCCGCGCGCACGCTCGACGAAGGCGTGCGCCATGTCGCCGACGCGCTCGGCATCGAGCCGGCCGGCGGCGGCCGCCATCCGCTGATGCGCACCCATAATGCGCTGTTCGGCGTGTGGGGCGGGCTGTACCTCGAAGTGATCGCGATCGATCCCGACGCACCCGCTGCGGGCGACGCCGCCGCGCCACCACGCGCCCGGCTGTTCGGGCTCGACGATCCGGCCATCCACGCGCGGCTCGCGCAGGGCCCGTTCCTCGCGCACTGGGTCGCGCGCGTCGACCGCCCGCGCCAGCTCGCGCTGTGGCAGAGCCAGTACCCGGCCCGCATCGCGCCGGTGGTCGCGATGCGGCGCGGCGACCTGAGCTGGGGTCTCACGGTCCCCGACGACGGCGCGTTCCCCGCGTGGCAAGGCGCCGGCGACGGCCTCGTGCCGTCGCTGATCCAGTGGGACAGCCCGCGCCATCCGGCCGAATCGCTGCCGCACGACGGCGTCGCGCTGAAGGTGCTCAAGGGCGTCCACCCGCGTGCGGACACGATCCGCGAGCAGCTCGACTGGCTCGGCGCCGGCCACCTGCTCGAGCTCGAAACCGGCGACGGCCCGCCCGCGCTCGTCGCCGAATTCGATACGCCGCAAGGTACCCGCACGCTGCGCTGACCGCCCTGCCGCCCCTTCCATTACACGAACCCAGCAATACGGAGACACCCACGACATGAATTCGCGCGAAACCCGGGGCATGCTGCTCGGCCTCATCGGCGTGATGATCTTCAGCCTGACGCTGCCGATGACGCGTATCGTCGTCTCCGAACTCAATCCGCTGCTCAACGGGCTCGGCCGTGCGCTCGCCGCGTCGGTGCCGGCCGGCCTGCTGCTGTGGTGGCGCCGCGAACGGCTGCCGAGCCGCGCGCAACTGAAAAGCCTCGCGGTCGTGTCGGCCGGCGTGATCATCGCGTATCCGGTGTTCTCCGCGTGGGCGATGAAAACGGTGCCGGCGTCGCACGGCGCGGTCGTCAACGGCTTGCAGCCGCTGTTCGTCGCGCTGTACGCGGCGTGGCTGTCGCACGAGCGGCCGTCGAAGGCGTTCTGGGTCAGCGCGCTGGCGGGCAGCGCGCTGGTGATCGCGTTCGCGCTGCGCGACGGCGGCGGCACCGTGCAGGCCGGCGACGCGCTGATGCTCGTCGCGGTCGGCATCGGCGCGCTCGGCTATGCGGAAGGTGCGCGCCTCGCTCGCCAGATCGGCGGCTGGCAGGTGATCTGCTGGGCGCTCGTCGTATCCGCGCCGTTCCTCGTGCTGCCGGTCGGCTGGCTCGCATGGACGCAGCACATCGCGCATCCGGCCCCGCTCGCGCTGCGCACGTGGCTCGCGTTCGGCTACGTGACCCTCTTTTCGCAATTCATCGGCTTTTTCGCGTGGTATGCGGGGCTCGCGATGGGCGGCATCGCACGCGTCGGCCAGGTGCAATTGCTGCAGATCTTCTTCACGATCGCCTTTTCCGCGCTGCTGTTCGGCGAAACGGTGACGCCGTCGACGTGGCTGTTCGCGGCCGCCGTGATCGCGACCGTGATGCTCGGCCGGCGCTCGGCGGTGGTCACGGCCCCGCGTCCCGCTCGCGCCGGTTGATGAGGTGCGCCATAATGTTTGTTTTGCCTGAACGGTTTTGCCCACCCGGCCGCGACGGCCCGATCGCGCTCCCGCACGCCCACCCGGCTGCGTCGACGCGCTCAGCCTGATCGACCTTTCTTGACTGACCACGATATCCGAACGAGGAGACTATGAATCCGAGCGACCTGCATCCGCCGCACTGGCAGCTTTCCGAACGCGCCCGCAAGCTGACGAGCTCTGCGATCCGCGAGATCCTGAAGGTGACGGAACGCCCCGAGGTCATCTCGTTCGCAGGCGGCCTGCCCGCTCCCGCGACGTTCCCGGCCGAACGCATGCGCGCCGCGGCCGACCGCGTGCTGCGCGATTCGCCCGCCGCCGCCCTCCAGTACAGCGCGACCGAAGGCTACCTGCCGCTGCGCGAATGGATCGCCGAGCGCTACAGCGTGCGCGTGTCGCAGGTACTGATCACGACCGGCTCGCAGCAGGCGCTCGATCTGCTCGGCAAGGTGCTGATCGATCCGAACAGCCCGATCCTCGTCGAAACGCCGACCTACCTCGGCGCGCTGCAGTCGTTCTCGCTGTATGAGCCGCGCTACGTCCAGGTGCCGACCGACGAACAGGGCCTGCTGCCTGAAGGCCTCACGCCCGAACTCACGCAAGGTGCGCGCCTGCTGTACGCGCAGCCGAACTTCCAGAACCCGACCGGCCGCCGCCTGCCCGTCGAGCGCCGCCGCGCGCTCGCCGCGTTCGCGCAGACGAGCCCGTTCCCGGTGCTGGAAGACGATCCGTACGGCGCGCTGAACTACCAGGGCGAGCCGCTGCCGACGATGCTGTCGATGGCGCCGGATCACGTCGTGCACCTCGGCACGTTCTCGAAGGTGCTCGCGCCGGGCCTGCGGATCGGCTACATCATCGCCCCCGAAGAACTCCACTTCAAGCTGGTGCAGGCCAAGCAGGCCACCGACCTGCACACGCCGACGCTCACGCAGCGCATCGCACACGAAGTGATCAAGGACGGCTTCCTCGACGAACACATCCCGACGATCCGCCAGCTGTACGGCGCGCAGTGCGAAGCGATGCTCGCGTCGCTCGCGCGCCACATGCCGGAAGGCGTCACGTGGAACCGCCCGGAAGGCGGGATGTTCATCTGGGTGGATCTGCCCCCGCAGATCGACAGCATGAAGCTGCTCGCCGCGGCGGTCGACAACCACGTCGCCTTCGTGCCGGGCGCGCCGTTCTTCGCGGACAACGCGCAGCCGAACACGCTGCGCCTGTCATTCGTGACGGTGCCGCCCGAGAAGATCGAGGAAGGCGTCGCGCGGCTCGGCAAGCTGCTGCGCGAGCGTCTCTGAGCCCCTTTTTCCTGTCACGACTCTCTACGAGGAATCGAACACATGGCTAACGTCTACGACAAACTGAAGTCGCTCGGCATCGAGCTCCCGACCGCCGGCGCACCGGCCGCCGCCTACGTGATGAGCGCGCAAAGCGGCAACACGGTCTACCTGTCGGGCCACATCGCGAAGAAGGACGGCAAGGTCTGGGCCGGCAAGCTCGGCGCCGATCTGCAAACGGAAGACGGCAAGGCCGCTGCTCGCTCGATCGCGATCGACCTGCTCGCGACGCTGCACGCGCACACGGGCGACCTGAACAAGGTCACGCGTATCGTCAAGCTGATGAGCCTCGTCAACTCGACGCTCGACTTCACCGAACAGCACATCGTCACGAACGGCGCATCGGAACTGATCGCCGAAGTGCTCGGCGACGCGGGCAAGCACGCGCGTTCGGCATTCGGTGTCGCGCAGATTCCGCTCGGCGCATGCGTCGAGATCGAGCTGATCGCCGAAGTCGCGTAACGGACGCAGCGCGATGCCCGGCCGTCTCGTCCGCTTCAAGCAGGTTGACGTGTTCACGTCGGTGCCGTTCAAGGGCAACGCGCTCGCCGTGGTGTTCGACGCCGATTCTTTCGGCGACGACGCCATGCTCGAGATCGCCCGCTGGACGAACCTGTCGGAAACGACGTTCGTCTGCACGCCGACCGATCCGGAAGCCGACTACCGCGTACGGATCTTCACGCCGTGCGGCGAACTGCCGTTCGCCGGCCACCCGACGCTGGGCACCGCGCATGCGTTCCTGGAAAGCGGCGCGCAGCCGCGCACGCCGGGCCGGCTGATCCAGCAGTGCGGGGTCGGCCGGGTCGCGCTGCGCGAGCAGGCCGACGGCTGGGCGTTCGCCGCGCCTCCGGCACGCGTCACGCCGCTCGACCGTTCGGACTACGCGGCGCTCGCTGCCGCGTTGCGCAGCGATGCGATCGACCTGGATGCCGAGCCGTGCGCAGTCGACAACGGCGCGCCGTGGCTAGTCGTGCGGCTGAAGTCGGCCGACGCGTGCATCGGCCTGACGCCCGATCCGGCCGCGCTGGAGGCACTCACGCACCGCTACGGCGCGGACGGCCTCGCGGTCTACGCGCCGCACGCCGAAGGCGGCCCCGCGACGTTCGAAATCCGCTGCCTGATGACCGGCGGCAACTTCGGCGTCGGCGAGGACCCCGTCACCGGCAGTGCCAACGCCGCGCTGGCCGGGCTGCTGAGCCGCCAGCAGCGCCGCCCCGGCACGTCGTATACCGCCCGCCAGGGCACGGCGATCGGCCGCGACGGCCGCGTCTTCGTCCGCTACGGCGACGACGGTACGATCTGGATCGGCGGGCACGCCGTCACGATCGTCGACGGCACGTTCCAGGCGCCCGCCTGACGTTTCGCAAGGTGCGATGGTGCCGGCCCCGCCGGCACCCTACGATTCACCCGGCTATCGCAAAAACGTTCCAGCCAGTAATATCGGGCCTAATCCGTCGCTTCGGCGGGTCTGTCCATGGTTGCGCGTCCCGCGAACGAACAGACGCCGGTGCGACCCTAGCCATAGCCGGCCATTCCGACGGGGATGGCGCACGCGCGCAGGACGCCGCCCTTTTTCGATGAGCTCCGCCCGGACCAACCACACGCCACCGACCCGGCCGCTGCGCGCGCCGCGCAAGTCGCGCCGGCGCGCGCTGTTCGCGATCCCGCTGCTCGGGATGCTGGCGCTTGCGCTGCTGTGGGCGGTAATCGTCGCGCGGCTGGCGGTCGAAAAGGACAGCGCGTTCAAGGAAGCGGCGGCATCCGCGGCGATCCTGTCGTCCGCGCTCGAACAGCATACGGTGAAGGCGATCCACCAGGTCGACCAGATCACCCGCTTCGTCAAGTTCGAGTTCGAGAAATCGCCGTCGCGCTTCAACCTCGCGAGCACGGTCGAGAAAGGCGTCGTGCCGAGCGACACGCTGATCCAGGTCTCGCTCGTCAACGCGAAAGGCATCCTGTTCGCGAACACGGCCGAGCGCCATCCGCTGCCGATCAACCTGTCCGATCGCGAGCACTTCAGGGTCCACCTCTCGCACAACGACGACCGCCTGTACATCAGCAAGCCCGTGCTCGGCCGCGTATCGAGCCACTGGACGCTGCAGATGACGCGCCGCCTGAACAACCCGGACGGCAGCTTCGCCGGCATCGTCGTCGTGTCGGAAGACCCGAGCTATTTCACGAACGACTTCTACAACAACGCGGCGATCGGCAAGGAAGGCGTGATCTCCGTCGTGTCCGACACCGGCGCCGTGCTTGCGCGCCGCACCGGCTCGGTCAGCAACGCGCCGGGCGCGTTCTCCGCGTCGGGCGTGTACCCGATCGCCGAGCGCGTGACGGGCACGATCCTCGATCCGATCGACGGCGTGACGCGCATCGTGTCGTACCGCCATCTCGACGGCTACCCGCTCGCGGTGATGGTCGGGCTGTCGCAGACCGAGGAATACGCGGACTACTACCACAC
The DNA here is from genome assembly GCF_000292915.1 of Burkholderia cepacia GG4. Lineage (NCBI taxonomy): Bacteria > Pseudomonadati > Pseudomonadota > Betaproteobacteria > Burkholderiales > Burkholderiaceae > Burkholderia > Burkholderia cepacia. The sequence goes on along the minus strand of NC_018513.1, from coordinate 1,153,130 downwards.
GCGCAACGTCTACCTGCTGATGACGAGCTTCATCACGCTCGCGATGCTCGCGTTCTTCGGTGTCGCGACGGGCCTGATCGGCAAGCTGCTCGGCCGCGAGCGCGAGATGACCCAGCTCGCCGAATACGACCTGCTCACCGGTCTCGCGAACCGCTACGCGACGCTGCGCGGGCTGCGCAACGAGGTGGCGCTGCCGACGAGCCTTTCGCGGCTCGGCCTGCTGTTCATCGATCTCGACAACTTCAAGACCGTCAACGACACGCTCGGCCACAACGCCGGCGACATCGTGCTGCAGATGACCGCGTCGCGCCTGTCGGATGCGGTCGGCGACGAAGGGTCGCTCGCGCGGATCGGCGGCGACGAGTTCGTCGTCGTGATGAAGGGCGACGACGTCGAACGGCGCGCGGTGCGGCTCGCGGAAGCGATCATCCGGATGTTCGGCGAGCCGTTCGACGTGCGCGGCAGTTCGTTCGTGCTGCATGCAAGCATCGGCATCGCGCTGCACACCGTCGCAAACGAAAGCGAGATCGACCTGCTGAAAAAGGCCGATCTCGCAATGTACAGCGCCAAGGATGCCGGCAAGAACTGCTACCAGTTCTATGCGCCGCACCTGTCGCACCGCGCGGACCACCTGATGCGCTGGGAACAACAATTGCGCGTCGCGCTCGCCGAGCAACAGCTGTTCCTCGCGTACCAGCCGAAGATCGACCTCACGCATCGCACGATCACGGGCTTCGAGGCGCTCGCACGCTGGGACCATCCCGAGCACGGCATCATCTCCGCGAACGAATTCATTTCGATCGCCGAATCGACGGGCCTGATCGTGCCGATCGGCGACTTCGTGATCCGCACCGCGTGTGAGCAGATCGCGCGCTGGCGTGACGACGGCCACGACACGCTGACGCTCGCGGTCAACATCTCGCCCGTGCAATTCTGGCGCGGCGACCTGATCGAGACGATCTCGCGCACGCTGCAGGAAACCGGCATCGACGCGAACCGGCTCGAACTCGAGATCACCGAGACTGCGATGATGGAATACCCGGAGCTCGTGTCCGAGAAGATCGTCGCGCTGAAGAAGCTCGGCATCCGGATCGCGCTCGACGATTTCGGCACCGGCTATTCGTCGCTGTCGTACCTGCACCGCTTCTCCGTCGATACGCTGAAGGTCGACCGTTCGTTCGTGCAGGCGATTCCGAACGATCGCAGCGTGTGCGTGATGGTGTCGTCGATCGTGCATCTCGCCCGCTCGCTCGGCCTGACGGTCGTCGTCGAGGGCACCGAGACCGAGGAGCAGATCATCTGGCTGTCCGCGCTCGGCGAGATCGAGGCGCAGGGCTTCCTGTTCTCGCGGCCCGTGCCGGCCGATGCGATCCCGGCGCTGATCGCGCGCTTCGGCGTGCGCGGCGACCGGCCGAACGTCATCGCGCACCGCGCGACGGGCAGCGCAGGCGTCTGAGCGCCCCGCCGCCCCCCACGGCACACTTGTTGCGCCGCACGCCGATTGTTTCGGCTTCCGATCCGGTTGTTTAGTCCATTTACTAGCGTTTTCGCGCATGGCAGTGTCACGGTGCGCGGCGGACAATCCGGAGGGCCAGCGTGTCGGCGGGCCGCCGGCATGTCCGTATGCGCGAGATCGGCCCTGCACCAACAGCACAATCATGACCACCGTCGAAGTCGAAGCGGCCAAACGTGTCGAACGGGCACAAGAGGCATCCCTGTGGACCTTGTTCAAGGTCATCGCCGGCATTTCCGCCATGTCATGGGGTGGGCTCTCGATGATGGCACAGCTCGAACGCCACTACGTCGACCGGTTGCAGCGCATCGAGCCGCACATGTTCGCCGATCTCGTCGCGCTCGCGTGGCTGGTGCCAGGCCCGGTCGGCTGCAATGTCGCGGTACAGGTCGGCCAGACGCTGCACGGCCGCGTCGGCGCATGGGTCGCCGGCATCGCGAGCGTGCTGCCGTTTTCCGTGCTGATGACGCTGTTCGCGATCTTCTATCGCACGCCGGTCGTACGCTCGCTCGCCGCGCCGGTGCTGATCAATCACTTCGGGATGGTGCTCGCCGCGCTGATCGGCGTGACGTGGTGCAGGCAATTGCGCACGCTCGCGCGCACCCGGCTCGAACGTCTGATCGCCGCGCTGTCGACGATTCTGCTCGCTTTTGCGCAGAGTCCTACCGCTTTCGTCGGCATTCTCTTCGCTGCGTTTGCAGCAGGCTGGCTCACCGGGCCGTCGCAAGACGACACGGTCGATTTCACACTGTCGAAGCGCGACCGCAACCTGCTCGTGCTGCTGGCGATTCTCGTCACGCTGTTCGCGGTGCCGCTGCCCGGCGACTACCAGGTGACGCTGCTGTGGCCGCGGCTCGCCGGCGCCGGCATGACACTGTTCGGCGGCGGCTTCTCCGCGCTGCCCGTGCTCAAGGCGTTGTTCGTGTCGCCGGCAACCGGCATCTCGGACCACGACTTTACACTGGCCTTCGCGCTGTCGCCGGTGTCGCCCGGACCGCTGCTGAACGTCGTGCCGTTTCTCGGCTACCTGACGGACGGCTGGGTCGGTGCGCTGCTCGCGACCGCCGCGCTGTTCATTCCGTCGGGATGTCTCGTGGTATTTGCACGGAACCACCTGTTCCGGCTCAAGCGCCATTCGCGCTTCGAGCACGGCATGCACCTGCTGCGCGCGGCGACGACGGGCTTTCTCGTCGTCGCCGTCGTGAAGATCCTGCATCGCGAACCGGCCGATCCGGTCTATTGGGTGACCGGCGCATTCGCGGCGCTGTGCTTCGCACGCTTCAAGGTGCCCGTGTACGCCGTCTACGGCGCGGTCGCGATCGCGTGCGGCGTGTGGCTGTGGGCCGCCGCGCACTGACGGGCGTCCGCAGTCGACGCCCCCACGCCGCCGGCCGCGTAACGCTCAGCCTGCCTGCATCGCGACCCGGCGGGCGACCCAGCGAGCCCGCAGCGCGTCGTACGCGAGGTTGAAACAGAACGTATAAGGCAGGAAGAACAGCACGATGCCGAGGTCGAGCAGCAGCGCCTCGACGAGGCTCACGTTCAGCCACCACGCTGCAACCGGCACCACCATCGCGACCAGACCGAGCTCGAACATGACCGCATGCGCAATCCGCATGCCAAGCGTGCGCGTCAGTCCCGCACGCCGCTCGATGCGGTCGAACAGCGTGTTGAACGTCATGTTCCACGCCATCGCGATCAGCGACACCATCACCGTCAGCACGCCGACGTGCGACACCGGCATGTCGAGCAGCCACGCGCCGATCGGCGCGCACAGAGCGATCGCCACCAATTCGAACGTCAGCGCGTGCACGAGGCGTTCCGCCACCGTTTTGTTCACATGTTTCATGGTTCCCTCCGATGCTTCGTTGGTTCAGCTCATGCCGGTCATTTTGATCGGCAAAACCGTATGAATCCAGTTTGATATCATCGGTTTTACCGATATAACGCCATGAGGACGCCGCATGCGTCACGCCCCCGAAGCCCTGCTCGCCTTCGTCGAAGCTGCGCTGCTCGGCTCGTTCACGGCCGCCGCGCGCAAGCTCGGCAAGCGCCAGTCGACCGTGTCCGAAGCGATCGCGAACCTCGAGATCGACCTCGGCGTGCAGCTGTTCGACCGCTCGACGCGTACGCCGACGCTGACCGATGCCGGACGCGCGCTGCTGCCGCAGGTGCAGCGCGCGCTGGAAGCCGGCGCGGCGATCGATCGCACGGCCGCGCGGCTCGCGCAGGGCGAGGAAGCGCGGCTCACGCTCGTCGTGTCCGATACCTACCAGTCGAAGCGTTACGAGGAAACGTTGATGGCGCTCGAACGGCGCTTTCCGGCGCTCGAACTCGAATGCCAGATCGCCGAGCACGAGGATGTGCTCGACCTGATCCAGCAGGGCCGCGCGCAGCTCGGGCTGATGGCCGCGCGCGCCGCCTACCCGCCCGATATCGGCGCGGCAACGGTGGCGGAGGAATCGGAGATCGGCTTGTTCGTCGGGCGCATGCACGCGCTCGCGGCATACGGCGACGCCGAAGTCCCGCATGCCGCGCTGCGCGACGCGCGCGAGCTGCGCCTCAACACCTACGTGAAACCGGAAGATCGCGGCGCCGACGGCCGGATCGTCGTCGGCACGCAGCGCTGGCTCGCGCCAAGCTATCTGATGCTGCTGGAGATGGCGGTGTTGGGGTTCGGCTGGGCCGAGCTGCCGCGCTGGATGGTCGACCACTTCGCGCGCGATCGCCTGTGCGAGCTGCGCTCGCGCGGCTGGCCGCGCCGGGTGCGGGTCGATGCGGTATGGTCGCGCAACCGGCCGCTCGGCCCGGCCGGTGCATGGCTGCTCGACGCGATGCTGGCCGCGTAGCAGCGCGCCACGCCGGCGCCTGGCGCCAAGCGGCGCCGCAAGCTCAGAAACCGCGCGACAGCACGGCCGCGCCGACCGTCACGACACCGAGCACGAGGTTGACGACGACCAGCAGGCGCACCGTGTTCACCGCGCGCGCACCGTCCGGCCAGTTCTGCGACTGCACCGCGCGGCGGATGCGCGGGAACAGCGCGAAGCGGATATGGCCGAAGATCAGCATCATCACGACGCCGAGCCCGGCCATCGCATGCAGCGTCCACGTCGCGTGCGCGCCGCCGAATGCCATCAGCAGGAAACCGCCGGACAGCAGGATCACGATCACCGAGCCCGACACCCAGTTGAAGAAGCGGCCGAACACGCTCTCGATCAGCGGCAGCCGAAGCTGCGGCGTCAGGTCGGACAGCGCCGGGCGCAGGCAGAAGTTCGCGAAGACCATGCCGCCCACCCACACGGCGACGGCCAGCAGATGAAGAAACAGCGCAACGGCAACAGCGTGGGACATGGCGGCAATCCTGTTATGGGTTATGTGCAACGAACAGCCGCGTCACGCGCGGTCTCGAGCGACGTTCGACCGGCGTGCCGCCGCTCGGTTCAGGCCCCTGGCGGCATTTCACAATATTTTGCAAGTTCCGCATGACGGCGCCACTCTCGCTTACCTGAATACGTCGTCCCAAAAAATAACAGGCCGCACGCCCGCCTAAGCGGAGGTGCGGCCTTCGATGCCGGTCGACCGGCGACCGGATTCGGCGTCAGCCGAGCAGCGGACGCAGCTCGTTGACGACCTTGAGCTTCGTGTCCGGCGCGCGGCCCTTGCGTGCGCGCTTGCCGACGTGCGGCGCGAGCCCCGCATACGACAGCGTTTCGTCCTGCGCCTTGCCGCCGCGACCGGTGCCGATCAGCACGACGCCGGCCGGATCGATCGCGAGCGCCTGCACGAGCGTTTCCTTGTCGTCGAGCGCCATCAGGATCACGCCGCGGCCGCCGCCCGACAGCGTCTTCATCTCGTCCATCCCGAACACCAGCAGCCGGCCGCCGCTCGACAGACACGCGACCTGGGTCGCGTTCGGCAGCACCGGCATCGGCGCAAGCGGCACCGCGCCCGGATCGATTGTCATGAACGACTTGCCGGCCTTCACGCGGCTCACCATGTCGCCGACCTTCGCGAGGAAGCCGAAGCCGTTGCTCGACGCGAGCAGCAGCTGCTGCTCGGCCGGCGCAGCGTAGTAGTGCATCAGGTGCGAGCCCGATTCGAGCTCGATCAGCGACGTCACGGGCACGCCGTCGCCGCGGCCGCCCGGCAGCACCGACACGTCGACCGAGTACACGCGGCCGCTGCTGCCCCACGCGATCAGCCGGTCCGGTGTGCGGCACTGGAACGCCGCGTACAGATGATCGCCGGCTTTGAACGTGAAGCCGGCCGGGTCGAGCCCATGGCCCTTCAGCGCGCGCACCCAGCCCTTCTGCGACACGACGACCGTCACCGGCTCGTCGACCACCTTCGCCTCGAACGTCGCGCGCTTTTCCTGCTGGATCAGCGTGCGGCGATCGTCGCCGTACTGCTTCGCGTCGGCCTCGATCTCCTTGATCATCAGCCGCTTCATCGCGCTTTCGTTCGCGAGCAGTTCCTCGAGTTTCGCCTTCTCGTCGCGCAGCGCTTCGAGTTCCTTCTCGATCTTGATCTTCTCGAGCCGCGCGAGCTGGCGCAGGCGGATTTCGAGGATGTCTTCGGCCTGGCGGTCGGTGAGGCCGAACGCGCTCATCAGCGCGGCCTTCGGCTCGTCGGCCTCGCGGATGATGCGGATCACCTCGTCGATGTTCAGGAAGACGATCATCCGCCCTTCGAGGATGTGGATGCGGTCGTCGACCTTCGCGAGACGATGGCGGCACCGGCGCGTCATCGTCAGCTGGCGGAACTTCACCCATTCGTCGAGGATCGTCAGCAGCCCCTTCTGGCCCGGCCGGCCGTCGGCGCCGATCATCACGAGGTTCAGCGTCGCATTCGACTCGAGGCTCGTGTACGCGAGCAGCGTGTTCACGAATTCCGTCTGGTCGATCGTGCGCGACTTCGGCTCGAACACGAGCCGCACCGCCGCTTCCTTGCCCGACTCGTCGCGCACCGCGTCGAGCAGGTCGAGCATCGCCTTCTTCGTGTTGAGCTGCTCGGGCGTCAGCGTCTTCTTGCCGAGCTTGAGCTTCGGGTTGGTCAGTTCCTCGATTTCCTCGAGCACCTTCTGGCCCGACGTGTTCGGCGGCAGCTCGGTGACGACGAGCTGCCACTGGCCGCGCGCGAGATCCTCGATCTTCCAGCGCGCGCGCACCTTCAGGCTGCCGCGGCCGGATTCATAGGCCGCCGCGATCTCGGTGTCGCTCGAGATGATCTGGCCGCCGCCCGGGAAGTCCGGGCCGGGGATCAGGTTCACCAGTTCCGCGTGCGTGAGCTTCGGATTGCGGATCAATGCGACCGCCGCCGCCGCGACCTCGCGCAGGTTGTGCGAGGGGATTTCGGTGGCGAGACCGACCGCGATGCCCGACGCGCCGTTCAGCAACACGAACGGCATGCGGCTCGGCAGCGTCTTCGGTTCCTCGAACGAGCCGTCGTAGTTCGGCATGAAGTCGACCGTGCCCTGGTCGATCTCGTCGAGCAGCAGCTTCGAGATCGGCGTGAGCCGCGCTTCGGTGTATCGCATCGCCGCCGCGCCGTCGCCGTCGCGTGAGCCAAAGTTGCCCTGCCCATCGATCAGCGGATAGCGCAGCGAGAAATCCTGCGCGAGACGCACAAGCGCGTCGTAGGCCGACTGGTCGCCGTGCGGATGGTATTTACCGAGCACGTCGCCGACCACGCGCGCCGACTTCACCGGCTTCGCGTCGGGACCGAGGCCCATTTCGTTCATCGCGAACAGGATCCGGCGCTGCACCGGCTTCTGGCCGTCGCACACGTCGGGCAGCGCGCGGCTCTTCACGACGCTGACCGCGTAGCTGAGGTACGCCTGCTCCGCGTAGTTGCCGAGCGTCAGCGCATCGGCGCCCGGTGCATCGGACCCGGCGAAGAGATCGGAAGTATTGTCGTCCATCTGAATTCCGTATTCGTAAGTGGCGTGAGGCCGGGCCGGGCGTCATGCCCGGCCGCGCAGATGCTGTGTCGTGTTCGATGCCAAGCAGTGCTGATGCGCCAGCGGATTCGCGTTCGTGGCAAGAAGCAAACCGCAGCGATGCCGGGCGGCATCGCGAGGATGTGCGACGCCGCCACGGGCGCGAAGGCGCAGCGCATCAGTGCCGATTGGTGTCGAACACTGCACTAAATGTCCGCTTCGACGTCGTTGCCCTTTTCCTCGAGCCAGCCGCGCCGCGCGGCTGCCTCGCCCTTGCCCATCAGCATCGTCATGCGCGCGACGGTTGCCTCGTAGTCGAGCTCGCCGAGCTTCACCGGCATCAGGCGGCGCGTGTCGGGGTTCATCGTCGTGTCCCACAGCTGCTCCGCGCTCATTTCGCCGAGACCCTTGAAGCGGCTGATGCTCCACTGCGTGTCGCGCACGCCGTCCTTGCGCAGCTTGTCGAGGGTCGCCTCGAGTTCGCCTTCGTCGAGCGCATAGAGCTTCTGCGCGGGCTTCTTGCCGCGCGCGGGCGCGTCGACCCGGAACAGCGGCGGCCGCGCGACATGCACGTGACCGCGCTCGATCAGCTGCGGGAAATGCTTGAAGAACAGCGTGAGCAGCAGCACCTGGATGTGCGAGCCGTCGACGTCCGCATCCGACAGGATGCAGATCTTGCCGTAGCGCAGGTTCGACAGGTCGACGGTGTCGTCCGGGCTGTGCGGATCGACGCCGATCGCGACCGAGATGTCGTGCACCTCGTTGTTCGCGAACAAGCGGTCACGCTCGGTTTCCCACGTGTTCAGCACCTTGCCGCGCAGCGGCAGGATCGCCTGGTATTCCTTGTCGCGGCCCATCTTCGCGGAGCCGCCCGCCGAGTCGCCCTCGACGAGGAACAGTTCGTTGCGCGCGATATCTTCCGTCTCGCAGTCGGTCAGCTTGCCCGGCAGCACCGCGACGCCCGAGCTCTTGCGCTTCTCGACCTTCTGGCCCGCGCGCGTGCGCGCCTGCGCCTGCTTGATCACGAGTTCGGCGAGCTTCTTGCCGAGCTCGACGTGCTGGTTCAGCCACAGTTCGAGCGCGGGACGCGAGAACGACGACACGAGCTTCACTGCGTCGCGGCTGTTCAGGCGTTCCTTGATCTGCCCCTGGAACTGCGGATCGAGCACCTTCGCGGACAGCACGAACGACACACGCGCGAACACGTCTTCCGCGAGCAGCTTCACGCCCTTCGGCTGCAGGTTGTGCAGTTCGACGAAGCTTTTCACCGCCTGGTAGAGACCGTCGCGCAGGCCCGACTCGTGCGTGCCGCCGGCCGGCGTCGGGATCAGGTTCACGTACGACTCGCGCACGAGCGAGCCTTCCTCGCTCCATGCGACGACCCACGACGCGCCCTCGCCCTCGGCGAACGTGTCGTCGCTCGACCGCGCATCGGCGAAGCGCTCGCCTTCGAACAACGGAATCAGCAGCTCGCTGCCGTTCATCTCGTCGAGCAGGTAGCCGCGCAGGCCGTCCTCGTATTTCCAGGTCTGGCGCTCGCCGCTCTTCTCGTTGACGAGCACGACCTCGACGCCCGGCAGCAGCACGGCCTTCGAGCGCAGCAGGCGCTGCAGCTCGCCGAGCGGCAGGTTCGGCGAATCGAAATACTTCGGATTCGGCCACACCTGCACGCGCGTGCCGGATTTCTTCTCGCCGCGGCCGGCGCCTTGCGTCGCCAGCGGCTTCACGACATCGCCATCGGCGAAGCCGAGCTGCGCGATCTTGCTGTCGCGCCAGACCGTTACGTCGAGGCGCGTCGCGAGTGCGTTCGTCACCGACACGCCGACGCCGTGCAAACCGCCCGAGAACGTGTATGCGCCGCCGGCGGCCTTGTCGAACTTGCCGCCCGCGTGCAGGCGCGTGAACACGATCTCGACGACCGGCACGCCTTCTTCGGGGTGCATGCCGAACGGGATGCCGCGACCATCGTCCTCGACCGACACCGACTGGTCGGCGTGCAGCGTGACCGTGATCTGCTTGCCGTAGCCGCCGAGCGCCTCGTCGGACGCGTTGTCGATGACTTCCTGGATGATGTGCAGCGGATTTTCGGTACGGGTGTACATGCCGGGCCGCTGCTTGACCGGCTCGAGGCCCTTGAGCACCTTGATCGATGCTTCGCTATAGGCCACGCTGGGCTTCTTCGTTGACATAGGCGCTGAATTTCGTCATTCATCGGGACGTTGTCCACATCTCGTGTGGATAACGTCGTGGACAAAACGTTGAGTTCGGTAAAAAAGCGAATCGAAACAACGGTGTGCTTGGACTGCTCCGAAAGCGGGCGCGCGGCATGCGCTGCGCGACCCGGGACGCGCGGTATTTTACTGGTTCCGCGTGGCGCGCCATCGCTAGATCGTCGCAGTGTCGCCGCAGGCCGGGCAGCCGGCCAAGGGGCGCCGGCCGGGCCCGCCCGCGCGATGCATCAGGCCGGCTTGCGCTTCGCCTCGAGCGTCTCCCACCGCTCGAGCGCGGCGAGAAGTTCATCGTCGATCGCCGCGAACCGCTCGGTCAGGCGCGTGCCTTCCTGCGGATCCTTCGCGAAGATCGAGCCGTCTTCGAGCTGCGCGTTGATCGTCTTCTGTTCTTCCTCGAGCGCTGCAATCTTCTCCGGCAGCGAATCGAGCTCGCGCTGCTCGTTGAACGAAAGCTTCACCGTGCGCTGCGCGTTGCGGCCGGCCGCGCTTTTCGCCGCGTCTTCCTTGACCGGCGCCGCTTCCTTCACCGCGCGCTTCGCCGCTTCCTGCTGTGCGAGTTGCTGCGACCGCTCGCTCTGGATCTGCCAGTCGGTGAAGCCGCCGACATATTCGCGCCACTTGCCGTCGCCCTCGGCCGCGATCACCGACGTCGCGACGTTGTCGAGGAATGCGCGATCATGGCTGACGAGCAGCACCGTGCCGTCGTAGTCGGCCAGCAGCTCTTCGAGCAGTTCGAGCGTCGGGATGTCGAGGTCGTTGGTCGGTTCGTCGAGCACCAGCACGTTGGCCGGACGCGCGAACAGACGCGCGAGCAGCAGCCGGTTGCGCTCGCCGCCCGACAGCGACTTCACCGGCGAACGCGCGCGTTCCGGCGCGAACAGGAAGTCGCCGAGATAGCTCATCACGTGCTTGCGCACGCCGCCGATCTCGACCCATTCGCTGCCGGGGCTGATCGTGTCGGCCAGGCTCTTTTCCTGGTCGAGCTGCGCGCGCATCTGGTCGAAATACGCGACCTGCAGGTTCGTGCCGGTGCGCACCGTGCCCGCGTCGGGCTTCAGCTCGCCGAGGATCAACTTGAGCAGCGTGGTCTTGCCGGCGCCGTTCGGGCCGACGAAACCGATCTTGTCGCCGCGCATGACCGTCGTCGAGAAGGTGTCGACGACCGTGCGATCGCCGTAGCGCTTCGTCACGTCCGTCAGCTCCGCGACGATCTTGCCCGACTTCTCGCCCTGCGCGACGTCGAGCTTCACGTTGCCCTGCGAGTTGCGGCGCTCCGCACGCTCGTTGCGCATCTGCACGAGCCGCGCGATGCGGCCGACGCTGCGCGTGCGGCGCGCCTCGACGCCCTTGCGGATCCACACTTCTTCCTGCGCGAGCAGCTTGTCGAACTTCTCGTTTTCCACACGCTCGACTTCGAGCTGCTGCGCCTTGCGCGTCTGGTATGCGGAGAAATTGCCCGGATACGACAGCAGCCGGCCGCGATCCAGCTCGACGATACGCGTCGCGACGCGGTCGAGGAACGCGCGATCGTGGGTGATGAACAGCAGGCCCGCGCGCTGCGAGACGAGCAGTTCTTCCAGCCAGCGGATGCCGTCGAAGTCGAGGTGGTTGGTCGGTTCGTCGAGCAGCAGCACGTCGGGCTGCAGCACCAGCGCCCGGGCCAGCGCGACGCGCTTCTGCATCCCGCCCGACAGCGCGTCGACTGGCGCGTCGCCGTCCGTCAGGCCGATCTGCGCGAGCGTCATCGACACGCGCGTGCGCCAGTTCCACGCATCGTGCGCGTCGAGCGACGACTGCAGCGCGTTCATCCGCGCGAGCAGCGCGTCGTGCTCGGCGCCTTCGGGCGTCTCCGCAAGGCGGTGCACGATCGAATCGTATTCTTCGAGGACTTCGCGCGTGTGCGTGAGCCCCGATGCCACCGCTTCGAACACGGTCGCGCCGGGTTCGAATTCGGGCTCCTGCGGCACGTAGACGGTCACGAGCTCCTGCTGGCGCGTGATCAGCCCGTCATCGGGTTTCGCGAGCCCGGCGACGATCTTCAGCAGCGACGACTTGCCCGCCCCGTTGCGACCAATCAGGCCGACGCGCTCGCCGGCCTCCAGCGAGAAGTCCGCGTGATCGAGCAATGCGACGTGACCGAACGCGAGTTGCGCGCCGGTAATGGAATAAAGCGACATGGGGAAACGGCGAAGAGAGAAATCGGAAGCGCCCATTGTACCGGTGGCGGACGCCTGCGCCGGGATGGCCGGACGGACTAGGCCGGCGGGCGATTCATTTTGTGCTGCGACGGCATGACGGCGCGCGCTCGGCGGACGGAGCCGGGATAGCGCCCGGCCGCCGTCGCGCGACGTCGGCGCCGGACATCCGGCCGGGTTTCCCGAGCCGGGCGCCAGCACGCGGGATGCGCAATTACTTCACGTCGACCGTGATCGTCGAGCTCAGGTCGGGACCGTACGAACGGTGCGCGCCTTCGCCGAGCTGCAGCGTCAGCGTGTGCTGGCCGGGCGGCAGCTTCACGTCGGTTTCGGTCTGACCCTTGCCGAAGTGCAGCGAATGGTCGGTGGCGGGGATCACGTCGCCCTTCGGCACCGGCTTGCCGTCGATCAGCAGGTGATGGTGGCCCGTATCCGGCGTCATGTCGCCGGCTGGCTTGAGTGCCATGCCTTCGAGGCCGAACTTCACATGCACGGGGCTCGAAACCGTCGCGCCGTCCTTCGGCTCGACGAAGAACACGCGTCCCTCGGCGCGCGCGAGGGTCGACACGGCCAGTGCCGCGACACATACCGTACCCGCGATCCACTTCTTGTTGAGCATCGTTTTCTCCTGCAGATTGAAAGGCTCACGCAGCATACACTGCATGCCCGGCACGCGCGATGACGGTCGTTGTTCGCGATGCGTACGTTTAAAACGACGTTGCGGAGGCGTTCGGCGAAATTCCGGTACCATTGCGCCTTTCGTCCGCCGGCCACGCCGCGGGCGGCATCACCGACTTTCATCTTCCCGAGCGCCATATGAGCGAAGTAATCGAATACCAGAGCTGGGTCTGCCTGATTTGCGGGTGGGTCTACAACGAAGCGGAAGGCCTGCCCGACGAGGGAATCCCCGCCGGCACCCGTTTCGCCGACATTCCCGCCGACTGGCGCTGCCCGCTGTGCGACGTGGGCAAGGAAGATTTCGTCGTCGTCGATTTCTGATTTCGGGTTTCTGAACACGGCCGGGCGCGCGACGCGCGCATCGGCACGCATTCCGTCCGCCGATGCGCCGCGCGTTTGCTATACTCTGCGCGCTGTCCACATCGCCGTCCCGTTCGCGCCTTCGCGCGCGAAATCGCGGACATGGCTCTCCCCGTAGTTCAATGGATAGAACAAGCGCCTCCTAAGCGCTAGATACAGGTTCGATTCCTGTCGGGGGGACCAGGACAATACCTCCAAAGCCTTTTCTGGCTTGCCTGACGGCGTTCTCAGGGTCGTGCGTGGGTACCACAATGGTTACCACATGCGGTACTCCAATGGCCCTGCTGCACCTCTCCGCACTCGTGTCCGCTAAGCGCAAATACGTCTGGCAGAAGTCGAATAGCTCGCTGCCGTCCTTCCGCCGCCGCATCCCCGGCGATGTAAAACCGCTGCTCGCCGCCACTGGCTCTCCGCATGCGGAGAAACCGTCACATCGGCGACGAGAATCGGGTTGGTGCCGCTGGAAGGCCGAAGCGTCGCGCCGGACGCTGTACCGGTCGCGCCGGCAGTCGACGTCGGGCTGCCGGAGTTCGTCGATGAAGTCGATGCACCGGACGCAGCGCCTGCAGGTGCGGCGGACGATGTCGATGCGCCCGCAACGGTCTGCGGTGCCGGTGCCGCGTTGTCGTCGCCGCCGCCACATGCGGCAAGGCAAAGGCAGAGCGCGGCAAACGTCGCCCGATCGGCTGTACGCATACGCTGTTCCGCGAGCCCGAGTTGGGGCCATCGTAAGTACGCGCAGCCGGCTTGTAAATGAAATCCGTGCGCCGGGTTCCGTGCCGCACGCCAAACGGTTCGTTATCCTCTTTGCCGGCGCTCACGGGCGCGAGCGGCAAGTAACGGCGCGACAAAGAAACCACGCGCGGCTACGTCGGCGCGAACCACGGCGCGGCGGCAGCTGCCCGCGCGCGGCCGCGCCAATGCATTACTGCGTCACGGCGTGCTGCACGTCCTTCGACGCGTGCCACACGCGGTAGCGCACGTCGAAACCATCCGGCACGTACACGACGAGCGGCAGGCGGCTGTTGTAGCGCAGCAGCTGGCCGTCGCCGCGCACCTGTACGAACCGCTGCTGCGGCGCCTGGCCCGGGCAGGCCATCAGCGTCGACGCCGGCCCCTTCACGTCGGTCAGCCGATAGTACGTGTAGCCCCAGCCCTTCACGTCCTCGGCGGTCAGTTCGCCACCGAACCATTGCTGGTTGCAGTCGGTCTGCATCGTCTTGCCGATCATCAGCTCGACGCGCGCGTCGCCTTCGTTCTCGAGCGCGGGCAGCGCGATCACGACGCGCTGCTGGCCGGCCGCCGCCTGCGGGAACATCTTGATCGACTCGGCCGGCACGGCCGGTGCCGATGCGGGCCCGGCCGCGCAGGCAGCGGCCGTGGTCACGCAAAAGGCGGCCAGGACGGCCCGGATCGCGAATTTCATCGATGTGCTCCTGATAAACGAAATAGGCCCGGGATGCTAACACTTTCGCCGCGCGACCTTACGACACCGTAATTTGAAGACACAATTGCATACAGCCGGGAATCCCCGCGCGCGGTATTTATAGGGGAATCAACGGAGAACATCATGCTGAAGCTCATTGCTGCCGCCGGCGTCGCCACGCTGCTGGCAGGCTGCGTCGTCGGTCCGGACGCCGGATACGGCTACGGACAGCCCTACTATTCCGATCCCGGCTACGCGTATGGGCCGGCCTACGGGGCGGCGCCCGTCTACGGCACGGTCAATATCTGGGGCGGCGGCGGCGGTGGGCGCGACTGGGATCGCGGACACCGCGACGACCGCCGCTGGGATCGCGATCGTGGCGACCGCGGCGATCGCGGCGGCTGGGGACGCGGCGATCGCGGCGACCGCGGCAATCACGGCGGCTGGGGACGCGACGGCGGACGCCGCGGCGACTGGAACGACGCTGGCGGGCGCGACCAGGACAACGGCGGCGGCCATCGCCACTGATTCAATTGCAACCGTTTGTATCCGCACGCGGCCTCGCACGGCCGCCGCATGACGTAGAAGAACTACCGCTCGCAAAATGACCAAGGCCCTCGCATCGTGCGAGGGCCTTCCTTTTGTATTGTCGTCCCGCGTACCGTGTGTTCAACCGGCGCCGGCCACGCGGCGCCGAATCCGGTCATCGACCCGCTTACCAGCCGGCCGGCTGCGCATAGCCGCCCGCCACGGGCGCACCGCACACATACGCCCGCTGATAGCGGTCGTAGCAATAGTTCGGGCCGTCGTCCTGGTACTGCGCCTGCTGGTAGGTCGGATAGGCCGGCTGCTGGTAGGCCGGCGCCTGGTAATACGTCGGCGGCTGATAGGCCGGTGCCTGATACACGGGCGCCTGGTACGCGACGGGCGGATTCATCGCGGACGTCACGATCGCGCCAAGCACCGCGCCGCCGATCAGCGCGCCGATGACGGCGCCGCCGTCGCGGCCATGCGCGGACGCCGGGCCCGCCACGACGAGCGAACCGGCAAGGACACAGACTGCGGCAATTCTTTTCATGATGGACTCCCACGCGAAGTGGTACTGGATGCGATGCATTGTGGCTGCGCGCGGCCGTAATAGATGCAGCAAGTGGTAACGCACCATTACGGGTATCACGCACGCCGAAACGCGCCAGCGCCGTGCTACGATTTTCGGCACACAGGAGACGTCTTCATGCAGCCCGAAATCGCCCGCCGTTTCGATACCGAATTCGCACCGCGCATCGCGCAGGTGATCGCCGCGTTCTTCGCCGATCACGTCCTGACCGACGTCGTCCCCTATGGCGGGCACGGGCACCCGACGTGCGTGCAGATCCGCAGCGCGCCGCACGAGCACGTGAGCGGCTTCGTGCATCCGCTGAACCTCGAGCTGACCTGGGACACCGACGAGATCGAACGGCTGATGGAGCCCGATGGCCCGGCACGCTTCGAGCACTACCTGACCGCGCTGCCGAGGAAGCTGAGCGCATGGCAGGGCGCGCGCGACATCGATCTGGCGTCGCGCACCCAGGCCGCCCCGCTCGTGCGGCTCGGCGGCCTCGACTTCGAAGGCTGAATGCGCGCGCCGGCCGGCGGCCGGGCACACCGGCTTCGCGCGATGCGGCCCGGTGATACACTCGACCGGCCCCGATCCGGCGCGGCTGCGCCGGCCGGGCCATTCACCGCCGCCTCCACCCGCGGGCATGGTTGCGCACGCAACCGGCACCCGGGCGCGCGGACAACCACGCCTTCGCTCCCGTCATGAACGCCGACATCGGCCTGCCGCTTCCGCAACGCTACTGGGCGATCGTCTGCGTCGCACTGGGCATCACGCTCGCCGTGCTCGACGGCGCCATCGCGAACGTTGCGCTGCCGACGATCGCGCACGACCTGCATGCGTCCGATGCCGCGTCGATCTGGATCGTCAACGCGTACCAGCTCGCGGTCACGATCACGCTGCTGCCACTTGCGTCGCTCGGCGAGCGCATCGGCTATCGCCGCATCTACATCGCCGGGCTCGCGCTCTTCACCGCGGCGTCGCTCGGCTGCGCGCTCGCCGGCTCGCTGCCGACGCTCGCGGTGATGCGCGTGATCCAGGGGTTCGGCGCGGCCGGCATCATGAGCGTCAACGCGGCGCTCGTGCGGATGATCTACCCGTCGTCGATGCTCGGGCGCGGGCTGTCGATCAACGCGATGGTGGTCGCGCTGTCGTCGGCGATCGGCCCGACGGTCGCCTCGGCGATCCTGTCGTTCGCGTCGTGGCCGTGGCTGTTCGCGGTCAACGTGCCGATCGGCATCGCCGCCGTGCTCGGCAGCCTGCGCGCGCTGCCGGCCAACCCGCTGCACGATGCGCCGTACGACTTCCCGAGCGCGCTGATGAACGCGTGCGTGTTCGGGCTGCTGATCACGGCCGTCGACGGACTCGGTCATGGCGAACGCCATGTGTACGTCGCGGCCGAGCTGGCCGTCGCGCTCGGCGTCGGCTACTTCTTCGTGAAGCGCCAGCTGTCGCAGCCGGCGCCGCTCCTGCCGGTCGACCTGATGCGCATCCCGATGTTCGCGCTGTCGATCTACACGTCGATGGCGTCGTTCACGTCGCAGATGCTCGCATTCGTCGCGCTGCCGTTCTGGCTGCAGAATTCGCTCGGCTTCTCGCAGGTCGAGACCGGCCTCTACATGACGCCGTGGCCGCTCGTGATCGTGTTCGCCGCGCCGCTCGCGGGCGTGCTGTCGGACCGCTACTCGGCCGGCATCCTTGGCGGGATCGGGCTCGCGCTGTTCGCGGCCGGGCTGCTGTCGCTCGCGACGATCGGCGCGCACCCGGGCACCGTCGACATCGTGTGGCGGATGGCGCTGTGCGGCGCGGGCTTCGGGCTGTTCCAGTCGCCGAACAACCGCGCGATGCTGTCGTCGGCGCCACGCGAGCGCAGCGGCGGCGCGGGCGGGATGCTGAGCACGGCACGCCTGACGGGCCAGACGCTCGGCGCCGCCCTCGTCGCACTGATTTTCGGGCTCGCGCCCGACCACGGTCCGACGATCGCGCTCTATGTCGCCACGGTATTCGCGGCGGTCGCCGCGGTGGTCAGCATGCTGCGCATCGCGTCGCCGCGGCCCGACGCGGCAACATGACGCCGCCGCGCGCCGCCCCCGGCGGTCATGCGACGTCGAGCGCGTCCATCACGAAACGCACGCGCGCCTTCACGCTCACGCGCGGCAGCTCGACCAGCCGATAGCCGTATGACGTGTAGCAATCGACCATCGCGTCGTAGGTACGCACGGCTTCCGCGAAATCCTGCCGCCGCTCGGTGTCCTGCGCGTAGATCTCGGGCCACGGCGGCGCGATGAACACGCGCCGGTGATAGCGAAAGCGCCGCGCGGCGGCTTCCGCATGCGCGGGCACCGCGAGGCCCGTGAGCCGCAGGTAGCCGATCACGTCCGGCACGCCGCGATCGAAGAACACGGGCCCGCGCGCGCACCGCGCGAGATGGTACGAGCGCATCTCCCAGTTCAGCATCAGTTCGGCGAAGGCGGCCCGGTCGCGCCATGGCAGCGCCGGGCCGTCGATCGCCATCTGGTCGCGGATCACGCCGCGCCCGGCCTCATGCGAGCGCGCGAAGCCGGCACGCTCGAGCGCGTCGAGCAAGGTGCTCTTGCCCGCACCGGGGCCGCCCGTGACGACGAAGAAGCGGGTGGACGCATCGTCCGCGGACCCGCCCTGCGCCACGTGCTCAGACATGCGCGGCCCGCCGGCCCGCGCGCTGCGTGACCGACGCGGCGGCCGCGACGCTGCGCAGGTCGGCGACGAACGTGTCGCGCCATACCGACAGGTCGTTCTCGCGCAGCCGCGCGAGGTTCTGCTCGTGGCGCGCCTGCCGCTCCGCGAGCGGCATCGACAGTGCACGCTCGAGCGCGTCGGCCATCTGCGACAGGTCGTACGGATTGACGAGCAGCGCGCCGGTCAGCTCGGCCGCCGCACCCGCGAATTCCGACAGCACGAGCACGCCCGGATCGGCCGGATCCTGCGCAGCGACGTATTCCTTCGCGACGAGGTTCATCCCGTCGCGCAACGGCGTCACGTAGCCGACCTGCGACATCCGGAAGAACGCCATCAGCAAGTTGCGCTCGTACTTGCGGTTCAGATACTGGATCGGCGTCCAGTCGAGCTGCGAGAAGCGGCCGTTGATGCGGCCGGCCTCGCCTTCGAGCGTTTCTCGAATGTCCTGGTAGGTCTGCACGTCGGAGCGCGTCGGCGGCGCGATCTGCAACAGCGACACGCGCCCCTGCCAGCCCGGCGCGTTGGCGAGCATCCGCTCGAACGACTGGAAGCGCTCGACCAGCCCCTTCGAATAATCGAGCCGGTCGACGCTCATCACGAGCTTGCGGCCGTCGAGTGCCTCACGCAGCATCTTCACCGGCTTGCGCGCGCCGTACTGGACGGCCGCCTGCGCGATCGCGTCCGGATGCACGCCGATCGGATAGGCGGCGACCTTCACGACACGGCCGTGCGCGTGCAGCATCCCGTCTTCGCTCGCCGCCCCGATCCCGCGTCGCTCGATGTAGTCGGTGAACGCCTGCTTGTCGGCGTCGGTCTGGAAGCCCGCGACGTCGTACGCGCACATGAACTTCACGAGTTCCTCGTGCGGCGGCACGACACGCAGCATATCGGGCGACGGAAACGGAATGTGCAGGAAAAAGCCGATCGGGTTCTTCACGCCGAGCTCGCGCAGGAAGTGCGCGAACGGCAGCAGGTGGTAGTCGTGCACCCAGATCAGATCGTCGGGCTGCAACAGCGCGGCGAGCTGCTTCGCGAGCATCGCGTTCACGCGCAGATAGCCCGCGTACTCCTGCCGGTCGAAGCGCGCGAGATCGCCGCGATAGTGGAACACCGGCCACAGCGTCGCATTCGAGAAACCACGGTAGTACTGGTCGTAGTCGCGCCGGGTCAGCCCGAGCGTCGCGTACGTGACGTTGCCGTCTCGCTGGATCGCGGGCCCGGCGTCGGGCGTATCGACGATCTCGCCGTTCCAGCCGAACCAGACGCCGCCGGTTTCCTGCAGCGCGTCCATCACGCCGACCGCAAGACCGCCTGCGCTCGGGCGCGTGTCCTCGCCTGCGGCGACACGGTTCGATACCACGATCAGTCTGCTCATGCGGCTTCCCCACTTCGATTCGATTGGCTGGCGCGCGGCGCGCGCCCATGCGGACGCGCCGGCCCAAGGGCGGCCGCGCGGCGATTCAGTTCCGAGAAATGCAATGAAATACGGCGATGGAATGCGATGACGACGGCATCAGGCGTCCTGCTCCTGGCCGAGGTCGCGTTGATACTCGAGCCCTTCCGGGCGGGCGCCACCCTGGTTGTGATCGCCGTCGGACGGCGTCTCGTCGGGCGCGCCGGCAGGCGGTGCCGACGGAGCGTCGGTCGGCGGACGCGGGCGATCTGCCCCCGCATCGGGCGGCCGGTGTGAAGGCCGTTTTGAACGGCGCATGGCGGGGTGTCTCATATGCGGCGCGGCGCGAGACCGTCGGAGAAACATTCCATAACAAAACAGTCTAGGTCGGTTCCTTGCACGCCGAGGTAACAATTGCCTTCAATTTGTAACGTTTCGACCCCGTGTCGACCATCTATTCGACAATACCGCCGCGCGCACGCGCGCGGCATGCCGTCCGGCGATTTGTCAAAGCTTTGCAGTTTTCCTATGACAATTGCGAAACAATGACGCGGCATCGGAGCGTGCATGCGTCGCCGCTCACCCAGACAGGACTTGCACTCAGGGATGAACATTCGTTTCGAATCGCCGCGCCGGGCCACGCCGGTGCGCGTCGTGCTGGCCGCGCTCGCCACGGCCGCGCTGATGTCCGGCTGCAACTCGCTGTACAGCGAAGGCGCGACCGCCGGCGCCGGTATCGCGGGTGCCGCGATCGCCTCCAAGGTCACCAACAACGCCGCCGTCGCGACGGGCATCGGCCTCGGTGCCGTCGCCGGCGCGCGCGCGGGCGTCCAGTACACGCAGCGCGTCGCACACCGCTACACGCAGGAACAGATCGCGAAGGCGGCCGGCCCGCTCGACGTCGGCGGTGTCGCGCCGTGGTCGACGCACCATTCGTTCCCGATCGAGGAAGACGAACAGGGCCGCGTGACGGTCAGCCGGATGATCAGCGTCGGCCCGCTCGACTGCAAGGAAATCGTATTCGCGGTCGACACGCCCGCGAAGGCCGACAAGGCCGCGCAGTCGGCGTTCTACGTCGCCACCCTGTGCCGCGACGGCCCCGTGTGGAAATGGGCGTCGGCGGAGCCCGCAACCGAACGCTGGGGCGCGCTGCAATGAGCGTCGCGCTCCGTATCGCGGCGCTCGGCACACTGTGCGCGGCCAGCGCCGCGCTGTCGGGCTGCGGGTCGGTCGGCGCGGCGAGCGGCGCGCTCGCCGGCGCGGCAACGGGCCTCGTCACCGCGAACCCGGCGGTGGGCGTCGGCGTCGGGATTGCCGTGCAGGCGGCGACCGACGAGGCCGTCAACCGCACGATGAAGCAGCTCCATCAGAACCAGCAGGACGCGATCGCGAAGGCGGCCGGCAGCCTGGCCGTCGGCGACGTGAAGCCGTGGAAAGTGCAGAACACGCTGCCGCTGGAAAACGGCGAAGGCGAAGTGCGCGTCACGCGCGCGTACTCGTCGGCGCTCGCGCTGTGCAAGGAATTCGCGTTCTCGGTGAAGGACGGTGCCAAGGCCGACTGGTATTTCGCGAATGTGTGCCAGCAAGGCACGCACTGGAAGTGGGCGTCGGCCGAACCGGCCGTCGATCGCTGGGGCAACCTGCAGTAACGACGCGCTGCGCGCCGCGTGACCCACGCGGCGCATGCGGATGCCGGGCCGGCGCCCCGGCACAGCCGCTCAGGACTCGACGTCCTCGAGACTGAAGATTTCGGTCTGGTCGTTGTACGAGAAGATCTCGCCGTAGCGGCCCCAGTCGATCACCGCGTCGAGCGTTTCCTCGGCCGCGCCGTCCGACAGGAAATCCTCGAGCTCCTGCTCGAAGCGCACGCGCGGCGCGCGATGGCCCGGGCGTTCGTTCAGCACCTTCTTGATCCGCGCGGCGAGCGGCACGTGCTTCAGCAGGTGATCGGCAAACATCAGCTTGCGTTCCTGCGTGCCGAATTCGGCGAACACGCGCCCCGGCGGCGTGAGGAACACGTCCCCTTCCCGCACGTCCGCGAAACCGAGGTACTGCAGCACTTCGGCGATCGGGAACAGGTCGTCGACCTCCAGGTGCAGCGTGCGCGCGATTTCCGGCATGTCCGCGCGGCCGTGGTACGGCGCCATCGCGAGCGTCTCGATCAGGCCGGCCATCAGGTTGGTCGACACCTGCGGCAGCCAGTTGCCGAGTTCGAGCCCCTTCTTCGTCGCCTCGCCGGTCTGGCGGGCCGTCATCTTCGCGTAGATGTCGTCGACCAGCTTGCGGAAGGCCGGATCGAGACGGTTGCGCGGATGCTTGAACGGCACCTTGATCTCGGCGATCACGCGGCCCGGGTTCGACGACAGCACCAGGATCCGGTCGCACATGAACACGGCTTCCTCGATGTTGTGCGTGACGATCAGCACCGACTTGATCGGCATGCGGCCCTGCGTCCACAGATCGAGCAGGTCGGTACGCAGCGTTTCGGCCGTCAGCACGTCGAGCGCCGAGAACGGCTCGTCCATCAGCAGGATCGTCGGGTCGACGACGAGCGCGCGCGCAAAGCCCACACGCTGCCGCATCCCGCCCGACAGCTCGCGCGGGTACGCGTTCTCGAAGCCGTCGAGACCGATCAGGTCGATTGCCGCCAGCGCGCGTTCGCGCCGCTCGCGCGCACCGACGCCGAGCGCCTCGAGGCCGGCTTCCACGTTCTGCAGCACGGTGAGCCACGGGAACAGCGCGAAGGTCTGGAACACCATCGCGACGCCCTCGGCCGGGCCGGTCAGCGGCTTGCCGAGATAGGTCACTTCACCGCCGGTCGGCTCGATCAGGCCGGCGATGATCCGCAGCAGCGTCGACTTGCCCGAGCCCGAACGGCCGAGCAGCCCGACGATCTCGCCTTCACGCAGCGACAGGTTCGCGTCGTCGAGCACGAGCAGCTCGCCCTGCGTCTTGTTGAAGCCGCGGCAGACGTGATCGACGCGCAGGATTTCCTCACCGAGGCGCGGCGGCTGGGACGTCTGGATGGGGGCGTTTACAGCATTCGGATTGTGCATCGCGTTTCGCTCTCAATCGGTCTCAGTCGAGCCGCAGCTTCGCTTCGGCGAAGGCATACAGCGGGCGCCACAGCAGGCGGTTGAACAGGGTGACGAACAGGGACATCACGGCGATGCCCAGGATGATCTTCGGGAAATCGCCGGCGGCAGTGGTCTGCGCGATGTACGCGCCGAGGCCGTGCGCCTCGATCTTGGTGTTGCCCCACTGCACGGCTTCCGACACGATGCTCGCGTTCCACGCGCCGCCCGAGGCGGTGATCGCGCCGGTCACGTAGTACGGGAAGATGCCGGGCAGGATCGCCTGCCGCCACCACTGCCAGCCACGGATGCGGAAGTTGGTCGCCGCTTCGCGATAGTCGTTCGGGTAGGACGTCGCGCCGGCGATCACGTTGAACAGGATATACCACTGCGTCCCGAGCACGATCAGCGGCGACAGCCAGATGTCGGCGTTCAGGTGGAAGCGGGCGATCACGATCACGAACGCCGGGAACAGCAGGTTGGCCGGGAACGCCGCGAGGAACTGCGCGAGCGGCTGCAGCTTCTCGGCCAGCCGCGGGCGCAGCCCGACCCACACGCCGATCGGCACCCAGATCACCGACGCGATCGCGATCAGCACGACCACGCGCAGCAGCGTGATGAGCCCGAGCACGAGCACGTGGCCGACCTCGGCCATCGTCACGCCGGTCGACACGAAGCTGATCACGCGCCACACGATATACGCCGTGCCGATCAGCACGAGGACCGACCACGCGATGTCGACCGTGCGCGACGCCTTCTTCTCGACGCGCGGCAGCGTGAAGCGCATCGCGCCCGACAGCGGCAGGCGCAGCGGAATCCGCGCGGCCTTCGCGAAGAACCAGCCGGCCGGCACGAGCAGTTGATGAATCAGGCGCGTGCGGCGCACGAGGTCGAGCAGCCAGGATTGCGGCGCATCGCCCGACGCGGTGTTCTCCATCCGGAACTTGTCGGCCCACGCGATGAGCGGGCGGAACAGGAACTGGTCGTACGCGAGAATCACGACCGTCATCGTGAGGATCACCCAGCCGATCGCGCCGAGGTTCTTGTCCGAGATCGCCTGCGCGAGATACGCGCCGATGCCCGGCAACGTGATGGTCTGGTTGCCGACCGTGATGGCTTCCGATGCGACGACGAAGAACCAGCCGCCCGACATCGACATCATCATGTTCCAGATCAGGCCCGGCATCGAGAACGGCACTTCGAGCTTCCAGAAGCGCTGCCACGACGTCAGGTGGAAGCCGCGCGACACTTCGTCCAGATCGCGCGGCACCGTGCGCAGCGACTGGTAGAAGCTGAACGTCATGTTCCACGCCTGGCTCGTGAAGATCGCGAAGATCGCGGCCAGCTCGGCGCCGAGCACGCGGCTCGGGAACAGCGCGAGGAAGAACGTGACGGTAAACGAGATGAAGCCGAGCACCGGCACCGACTGCAGAATGTCGAGGATCGGGATCAGCACCATGCCGGCACGACGGCTCTTGGCCGCGAGCGTGCCGTACACGAGCGTGAACACGAGCGACGCGACCATCGCGGCAAGCATCCGCAGCGTGGTGCGCAACGCGTATTCGGGCAGGTTCGACGGATCGAGCGAGATCTTCTGCGTCTGCAGGGTCCCGATCGGTGCCAGCGTTTCGTGGAAACCGACGACCGCCATCGCGATCAGGCAGATGATCAGCGGAAACGCGATGAAGTCCCACCGGTTCGGCAGAACGCGCCACGCAGATGCGTTGGCGGTCCGGTTCGGATTGAAGAATCCGACGTCCATCAGGCGCCCTCCCCGGTAAGGCCGAACGAAGCCGGCAGACGATGTTGATTCATGGCAAAGCGCACGGGCGCGGTAATTCGACGCGGTAATTCGATTGATTCACGATCTCACGCCGGCGCGCTGCGCCGGACGTGCAAGCTGCGCCCCGGCGCGGCCGCGGACGAGTCGGGCCGCGACGGCACGACACTACACCAACCTGTATTTCAGGTACAACCGTCCGGGGACGGCGCGGCGCGATGCACGAACGGCCGGCGCACGGATCGTGCCCGGCGCGCGCGCTGCGGAGCCCCCGACCGCGGTCTTTCGGCCGGCGTGCAGGCCCCGAATTATGCCGTGATCCGGCCCGGCCGTGAACCCGCCAGCGGCACACGAACACAATCCGTGTCGGGCGTCCGCGGACGGATACGGCGAAGCGGGTATGATCGGGGCTTGCCCTTGGGGTCCGTCGACATGCGGATCCTGCGGATCGACCGACGAGCAGGAGGAAGGGAATGGCAGGAAACTTGGTGATCGTCTGCCGCGATCAGGATGCCGACGCGTTCTACGAACTGATGCAGGAGTACGGGTCGTTCCAGACGCGGCTGTCGTCGACGGCGTGGTACCTGAACATGAACATCGTGCCGGAATCGCTGCAGGAGGAAATCCTGGAACGCCTCGGCCGCTATACGACCGTCTATATCTTCGAGGCCACGAGCGTGACCTACAACACCATCGACAGCAACGCCGCCGAGACGCTCGGCACGCTGTTCGGCGAGTGAAGCCGCGCGGCGCCTGCCCGGCAGGCGCCGCATGCGCCGCTTACGCGGCCTGTGCGTGAAGCTCGTCCTTCGGCACCACGTCGAACGGGAACGTCATCGCGACGCGCAGGCCGCCCTCGGGACGGTTGCCGATCTCGCACGCCCCGCCCAGCCTCAGCACCAGCCGCTCGACGATCGCGAGCCCGAGCCCGCTGTGGCCGTTGCCGCCGCGCGCGGGGTCGAGCCGCACGAACGGCCGCGTCGCGGCCGCGAGGTCGCGCGGCGCGATCCCGCCACCGCTGTCGGAGACCGCCAGCACATAGCCGGCCGGCGTACGCGCCGTCTGGATTACCACCGGCGGGGCGCCATACGCATGCGCGTTGTCCAGCAGGTTCGACAGGATCCGGTCGAGCGTCGCGGTCGGCAGGCGGAAGCCCGCGTCGGCTGCGAGATGCGTCTGGACCGCCGGCGCGTTCGGCGCGACCGCCCGATAGCTGCGCGCGATCCGCTCGCAGGTCTGGTCGACCGGCACGGGCTCGCTGCGGTCGGACCCGCCATGCGCGAACACGAGGAACTGGTCGACGATGTGCGACATCGAGTCGACATCGCGCACCACGCCGTCGCGCAGCCGCGCGTCATCCATCATTTCCGCACGCAGGCGCATCCGCGCGAGCGGCGTGCGCAGGTCGTGCGCGACGCCGGCCAGCATCACCGCGCGGTCGCTGTCGGCCTGCGACACCTGCTCCACCATCTGGTTGAAGCCGTGCGTGAGCTGACGCAGCTCGCGCGGGCCGCGCTCGCGCAGCGGCGGCACCGGCTGGCCGCGGCCGAAGCGCGCGACCGCGCGCGCCAGCGAGCGCAGCGGCTGCTGCAGCTGCCAGGCCGCGAACAGCGCGGCGATCACGCCGGCCGAGAAGATCGTGCCGAGCCACAACAGCATCCGGTCGAGCGAGCGCGGCGGCCGCAGCGGCTGCACCGGCACCACGATCCAGTTGCGATCGGTCGGCTCCTTGACCCACAGCACCGGCGGATGGCCGGGCACGCCGATCTCGACCCGGGTGCCGGGCGGCATCCGCTCGCTCACGTCGTCGCGGAAACGCTTGAGCGGCGCCGGCAGGTTCGACTCGGCGCCATTCGGCACGTCGGGACTGCCCGGCGACACGAGGCGCACCCGCGACGGCAGCGGCTGGTCGGGCGTGCGCTCGACGTGCTGGCGCACCGCGTCGACGAGGAACGCGGCCTCCTCGACCGCGTAGCGCGTCTGCATCTGGTTGCGCTCGAGCCGCATCGCGAAAAACCACGCGAAATGGGACAGGAGCAGAACCCCGATGACCAGCAGCGCCAGCCGCCCGAACAGTGAATCAATGGGTTTGCGCATGGGCCTCGCCGTCGGGCACGAACACGTAGCCGCGCCCGCGGACCGTCTGGATGAAGCGCGGCGTCGACGGATCCGTCTCCAGGATGCGGCGCAGGCGCCACACCTGGACGTCGATGCCGCGGTCGGTACCGTCGTACTCGGGCCCGTGCAGCAGCTCGAGCAGCCGCTCGCGCGTGAGCGTGCGCAGCGCATGGTTCACGAAGATCTTCAACAGCGCGAATTCGCTGCTCGACAGCGT
Source organism: Burkholderia cepacia GG4 (assembly GCF_000292915.1). Taxonomy (NCBI): domain Bacteria; kingdom Pseudomonadati; phylum Pseudomonadota; class Betaproteobacteria; order Burkholderiales; family Burkholderiaceae; genus Burkholderia; species Burkholderia cepacia. The sequence goes on along the minus strand of NC_018513.1, from coordinate 1,126,393 downwards.
CGCCGGCTTGCCGTCGACCGACAGCGTGCGCGCCTGGAAGTCGAGCACGAAGCGGCCGAACGCGAACGGTTCGCGCTGCTCGGGCGCCGCCGCCGACGGCGTCGCGCGGCGGCGGCGCAGCACGGCCTGCACGCGCGCGAGCAGCTCGCGCGGGTTGAACGGCTTGCCGAGGTGTACGCGCGGAAGGAGCATCTGTTCGCGAAGAGTAAACATCGCTTCCTCATCCACCAGGAAGGGACTGGATTCCGGGTTGGGGGGGTCCGATTGCATGGGAATCGATGCCAAGTGCGGCAATCGCCTAGGCGTCGTCTGAGTTGCGCCCTGCTAGGATGACCGGCGCCTTCGCGTCCGCCTTACCCGGCGTGAAGTCCGGAGTCCTGAATTCCTTCCACTCGGTGACGATCACGAGCGCATCCGCAGCCGTCACGGCCGCGTCCTGCGTATCGACGAAGTGCAGGCGCGCCAGCGCCTCGGAGCCTTCGCCGAGATCGAGCGCGAACACGCGGCGCGCCTCGTCGATCGCGACCGGGTCGTACGCGCGCACGGTCGCGCCGCGCCCAAGCAGCGCCGCGATCAGACGACGGCTCGGCGCCTCGCGCATGTCGTCCGTGTTCGGCTTGAATGCGAGCCCCCAGACCGCGAATTCGCGGCCTTCCTCGTCCGATGCCGAAACGATGACTACTCTTGCCGATCAGACATCCTTCTGCGCGTAGTTGGTCGCCTCGACGGCCTCGCTGATGCTCAGCGACTGGATGCTCTCGCTGTACTGTGCGGATCAACGCCTGCCGCATTCTTCGCGGAAGCACACCACCCGGAAGGAAGACCGTAGAATTTTTCGGGCCAGACATAGTGAGACAAGATAGTTACGCGGCAGTCAAGGGAGAGCCAGACGGTTTCATTCTAGATGTACTTTTGAACGATGGTTGGCAAGTGTTTTTGCAGGTGTCACTGGGCGCGTGGAAATGATGAAATTCAGTATACACGAACTCAGCGACGACGTACGTACGCATTGGTCCGGTACAGGGGGGTGGAGGGTTGGTCATTTTCCATTTTCACCTGAAGGGGAAAGGCGGAATCGGCTCCCGGCAAAGGGGAACCGGCGGCCGCGGCAGTGATAGTTGCAGTTGTAGCGGATGATGTGGTGGTAGTCCGGTTGCAGTGGCAACGGCGGTGGTGGCGGCGGCGGCGGCAGCGGCAGCGGCAGCGGCAATGGCAGCGGCAATGGCAGCGGCAATGGCAACGGCAATGGCAACGGCAATGGCAACGGCAATGGCAGACGGCCGTCAATACGATGAAGCAGAACCATGAAGCGATGCGCAAGAGCCACGAGCAGATGCGCGAGCAGTTCAAGGCGCAGCAGAACCAGCCGATCCTCGACCTGAACGCGATGCACGCCGCCCACCAGCAGGCCGAACAGCAGCATGCGCAACTGCGCGAGCAGAGCTCGGCTGCATGGCTCGCGTTCTACAACGGGCTGAACGACCAGCAGAAGACGACGGTCAGCACCGCGCTGAAGCAGCAGTTCGCCCGGATGGAGCAGCGTCACGAGAAGATGAAGGAACGCTGGCAGCAGCACCGCGCGGAAAAGGCCGCGTCGGCGCCGGCGCAGTAAGCCGGTGGGCCGCCTTCCCGGGCGGCACCGCAGGGGACGCGGGCGCCCGGCCCGCGTCCCCTGTTTCATTTCAGGCGACGTCGAACACCAGCACCTCGGCCGCCCGGCCGCGTGCGAATTCGACCGCGTCCACGCCGGCGATCCGCGCGCCGTCGCCCGCAGCCAGCGCGTGGCCGTTGACTTCCACGTCGCCGCGCGCCACGTGCACATAAGTACTGCGCCCGGCCCGCACGCCGAAGGCCGCCTGCTCGTCCCCGTCGATCAGACCCGCGAAAATCCGCGCGTCCGCGCGCACCGACAACGTGCCGTCGTCGCCGTCCGGCGACGCGACCAGCCGCAACCGGCCGCGCTTCTCGTCGTCGGCGAAACGCCGCTCCGCGTAGCCGGGCCGTCCGCCCCGCTCGGCCGGCTGCAGCCAGACCTGCAGCAGATGCAGCGGCCGGTCGCGCGACGCATTGGTTTCGCTGTGCACGAGCCCCGTGCCGGCGCTCATCCGCTGGATGCCGCCGGCCCGCACGATCGCGCCGTTCCCGAGGCTGTCGCGATGCGCGAGCGCGCCGTCCAGCACATAGGTGACGATTTCGAGGTCGCGGCGCGGCTGCATTCCGAAGCCGCGCGTCGGCGCGATCCGGTCCTCGCTCAGCACGCGCAGCGCGCCGAACGGCGGATGCGCGTCCCCGGCGTGGCCGGCGAGCGGGAAACTGTGGCTTGATTCGAGCCAGCCTTGATTCGTGTGGCAACGGTCGGCGGCGCGGCGGATCTGGAACATGGGACGGGCACTCCGGCAGGCAGGTCTTCTTTTTCGGGTTTACCTGCACTGTAGGGGCGCGCCGATAGCGCCACAATCCGTTTCCCGCGCACCGCATCGTTGCATCGACGAACGCAATCCACGCAATGCTCGTTGCGAATACCACGATTGTCGCAACGGCCGGTTCAAAGAATCGATCGGTCGCGCCGGATTGCCGTTTTCCGGGTTTCACGTTCGGGTAAAATACCGCCCTTTTGGCGTTCGCCCGTCCGGCGAGCGCCGTTGCCAGCGCGCCGAAACACGAATTTTGGCCGTCTAGAATACGCCGCGGCGCCCGGCCCGACCGGCCGCGAGCGCCCACCGGAAGTGAGCGACAAAAGGATGCAAATGAAGAAGGCCGCCCTGTGCGCCGCCCTCGCCCTCGTGGCGGGCAGCGCCTTTGCGAAGGAGTGGAAGACCGTGCGGATCGGCGTCGATGCCAGCTACCCGCCGTTCGAGTCGACCGCGCCAAGCGGTGAGATCGTCGGTTTCGACGTCGACCTCACCAAGGAAATCTGCAAGCGGATCAGCGTGAAGTGCGTGTGGGTCGCGCAGGATCTCGACGGGATCATCCCGGCGCTGAAGGCGAAGAAGTACGACGTCATCGTGTCGTCGCTGACCGTCACGGACAAGCGCCGCGAGCAGATCGACTTCTCCGACAAGGTGTACGACGCACCCGCGCGGATGATCGCGAAGGCCGGCTCGCCGCTGCTGCCGACGATCGCGTCGCTCAAGGGCAAGCGCGTCGGCGTCGAGCAGGGCTCGACGCAGGAATCCTACGCGAAGGCGTACTGGGAACCGCAGGGCGTGACGATCATTCCTTACCAGAACCAGGACCAGGTCTATGCCGATCTCGGCTCGGGCCGCCTCGACGCGACGCTGCAGGACGAACTGCAGGCCGACTACGGCTTCCTGCGCACGCCGCGCGGCAAGGGCTTCGCGTTCGCCGGGCCGGAAGTGAAGGATCCGAAGACGATCGGCGACGGCACCGCGATCGGCCTGCGCAAGGAAGACACGGACCTGAAGCTGAAGATCAACAAGGCGCTGGCCGACATGCACAAGGACGGCACGTACGACCGGCTGTCGCACAAGTATTTCTCGTTCAGCGTCTACTCGGCCCGCTGAGCGCCGACAATAACGAGAAGCGGATGCGGGGGCGGCCCCGCATCCGGCAGTACCGGCAGTCAACCACGCGCCGTCCGCCCCCTCGCCCGCCGCTCGCGACGGGCTGGCCCGGCACCGTTGCCGGGGCGGACGGTCATGATACGCACGGGGCGTTCCGCGCAGCTTGGCGGGCGCGTCTTTCGCGGCGCACCGCGTGCGCCCTCCGGGACCACACCAGGGACCACATATGTTTCTACAAGGCTACGGCCCGCTGATCCTCGCCGGCACCTGGCAAACCGTCAAACTGGCGGTGCTTTCGCTCGCGCTGTCGTTCCTGCTGGGCCTGCTCGGCGCAGGCGCGAAGCTGTCGCGCAACCGCTTCACGAACGGCGCCGGCACCGTCTACACGACGCTGATCCGCGGCGTACCCGACCTCGTGCTGATGCTGCTGCTGTTCTACAGCCTGCAGATCTGGCTGAACACGGCGACCGACGCGCTCGGCTGGGACCAGATCGACATCGATCCGTTCCTCGCCGGCGTGCTCGTGCTCGGCTTCATCTACGGCGCGTACTTCACCGAGACCTTCCGCGGTGCGTTCCTGTCGGTGCCGCGCGGCCAGCTCGAGGCCGGCAGCGCGTACGGGATGAGCAACTGGCAGGTGTTCACGCGGATCATGTTCCCGCAGATGATGCGCTTCGCGCTGCCGGGCATCGGCAACAACTGGCAGGTGCTCGTGAAGTCGACCGCGCTGGTGTCGATCATCGGCCTCGCGGACGTCGTGAAGGCGTCGCAGGACGCCGGCAAGGGCACGCTGCGGTTCTTCTTCTTCACGCTGATCGCCGGTGCGGTCTACCTCGCCATCACGACGATCTCGAACTTCGTGCTGATGTGGCTCGAAAAGCGCTACTCGACCGGTGTCCGCAAGGCTGACCTATGATCGAACTCATCCAAGAATACTGGCGCAACTACCTTTATACCGACGGCTTCCGGATCACCGGCGTCGCGATCACGCTGTGGTTGCTCGTCGTGTCGATCGGCCTCGGCTTCTGCCTGTCGATACCGCTCGCGGTGGCCCGCGTGTCGAAGAAGAAATGGCTGTCGAGCGCCGTGTGGCTCTACACGTACGTGTTCCGCGGCACGCCGCTCTACGTGCAGCTGCTGCTCTGCTACACGGGCCTCTACAGCCTGCAGTTCGTGCGCGGCACCCCGCTGCTCGATGCGTTCTTCCGCGACGGGATGCACTGCACGCTGCTCGCGTTCACGCTGAATACCTGCGCGTACACCACCGAGATCTTCGCCGGCGCGATCAAGTCGACGTCGTACGGCGAGATCGAGGCCGCACGCGCGTATGGGATGTCCACGTTCACGATGTATCGCCGCGTGATCCTGCCGTCCGCGCTGCGCCGCTCGCTGCCGCTCTACAGCAACGAAGTGATCCTGATGCTGCACGCCACCACCGTCGCGTTCACCGCGACCGTGCCGGACATCCTGAAGATCGCCCGCGACGTGAACTCGGCGACCTACATGTCGTTCCATGCATTCGGCATCGCCGCCCTGCTCTATCTCGTGATCTCGTTCACGCTCGTGTGGCTGTTCCGCCAGGCCGAGCGTCGCTGGCTCGCCTATCTGCGCCCGCAAGGCAAGTAAGTTTTAGCAGGACTATTGATGAATTCCCAGACCCAGAAGCTTTTCGTCGACAATCTGCACAAGCGGTACGGCGACAACGAGGTGCTCAAAGGCGTGTCGCTGAAGGCGAACTCGGGCGACGTGATCAGCGTGATCGGCTCGTCCGGTTCCGGCAAGAGCACGATGCTGCGCTGTATCAACTTTCTCGAGCAGCCGAACGCGGGCCGCATCGTCGTCGACGGCGAGGAAGTGCGCACCACGCCCGACAAGACGGGCGCGCTGCGCGCAGCCGATTCGAAGCAGCTGCAGCGCGTGCGTACCAAGCTGTCGATGGTGTTCCAGCACTTCAATCTCTGGTCGCACATGAACGTGATCGAGAACGTGATGGAAGCGCCGGTGAACGTGCTCGGCATTCCGAAGAAGGAAGCCGAAGATCGCGCGCGCGAGTACCTCGAGAAGGTCGGCCTCGCGCCGCGCGTCGAGAAGCAGTATCCGTCGCACCTGTCGGGCGGCCAGCAGCAGCGCGTCGCGATCGCGCGCGCGCTCGCGATGCATCCCGACGTGATGCTGTTCGACGAGCCGACTTCGGCGCTCGATCCGGAGCTGGTCGGCGAAGTGCTGAAGGTGATGCAGAAGCTGGCCGAGGAAGGCCGCACGATGATCGTCGTCACGCACGAGATGGGCTTCGCGCGCAACGTGTCGAACCACGTGATGTTCCTGCACCAGGGCCGCGTCGAGGAAGAAGGCGTGCCGTCCGAGGTATTTGCCAACCCGAAGAGCGAGCGCCTGCGCGGGTTCCTGTCGGGCAGCCTCAAGTAACGCACGCGACACGCGTCGCGATACGTAGACGGGCGCCATGCGGCGCCCGTTTTGCGTTTACGCGGCGTCGACCGGTGCGCCGTCGGCAAACGCGCGCAGTGCGTCGCCCGCGAGCCGGTAGCGCACCCATTCGCTCTGCGGCGCCGCGCCGACGCTTTCGTAGAAGCGGATCGCCGGCTCGTTCCAGTCGAGCACGCTCCATTCGAAGCGCCCGCAGCCGGTGTCCACCGCGATCCGCGCAAGCGCCTTCAGCAGCCGCAGCCCGGCGCCCGCGCCACGAAAGCGCGGCGACACGTACAGATCCTCGAGATACAGCCCCTGGCGGCCGAGCCAGGTCGAATACGAGAAGAAATACACGGCGAAGCCGGCCGGCTCGCCGTCGACCTCGCAAATCAGCGCACGCGCCGGCGACCCTTCGCCGAACAGGCTGCGCTCGAGTGACGCCGGCGTCGCGACCACTTCATGCTCCGCCTTCTCGTAGCGCGCCAGCTCGGTGATGAAACGCAGGATTTGCGGCACGTCGGCGACGGTGGCGGAACGGATATCGATTTGCACGGTAGGGAGCCCTCCTTCGGCCCGGACCTGGAACGGAATGCGACGCCGCGCGATCGCGCTGGCGCCGGTCAGATCGTCATGCTACGTTCATGCCGCCACTGCAGGAAGTGCAGTTTCTTCATCAGGACATGAACATGATGCATCCCGACCTGCGCCGCCTCGACCTGAACCTGCTGCTTGCGTTCGATGCGCTGTACCGCCACCGGTCGGTCGCCGCGGCCGCGCACGAATTGGCGATGAGCCCGTCCGCGCTGAGCCACGCGCTTGCGCGGTTGCGCGAAGCGATCGGCGATGCGCTGTTCGTGCGGCTCGGCAACGAGATGCAGCCGACCGTGCGCGCCGACGACATCGCCACGTGGGCCGGCGACGCACTCGACACGATGTCGAAGGGACTGGCCCGCGCACGCCGCTTCGATCCCGCGCAAAGCGACCGCACGTTCGTGTTCGCCGCGAGCGACTACACGGCATTCGCCGTGCTGCCTGCGTTCCTCGCGCGCATCCAGCACGTCGCGCCGCGGCTGCGGATTCGCGTCGTCCATTCCGACCGGAAGATCGCCGTCGACGAACTCGCGGCCGGCCGCATCGACTTCGCGCTCGGCTATCACGAGGAATCGGCCGTCGACGCGCCTGGCATCGAGGATTTCGACTGGTTCTCGGACGACTATGTGGTGATCGCGAGCGCCGCGCATCCGGACATCCGCAGGCGGCTGACGCTCGACCAGTACCTCGCCGCACGTCACGTGGTGGTCACGCCATGGAACGAATCGCGCGGCGTCGTCGACTACGTCCTCGACCGGCTCGGCCTCGCCCGGCAGGTTGCCGTGCAACTGCCGGACGTGCTGGCCGCGCCGTTCGTGATCGCGGAATCGGCACTCCTGATGACCGTGCCGAACCGCGCTGCGCAGGCGCTGCGCCACGCGGCGCCGATCCGCATCTTCCCTGCGCCGTTCGAGATCCCGCGCTACACGGTGAAGGTGTACTCGCACGCGAAGCACGCGCGCACCGATGCGCACCGGTGGATTCGCGCGCAGTTGCTCGATGCGCGGCCAGCACCCGGTTAAACCGGACGCGCGTGCACGGCTCGCCGTACCCGCTGCGCGACCAGCATTTCCGACGCTGCCGCGCGACGGCGGGAAGCCGCCAATTTATTACGAATTACTTACCAAATCCGTCTCTCCAACGCCTACGCCGGCACCCCGAACGACGTCAATAGTGGCAATCCTTGACCCATGGCCGCCGAATCCGTGTCCCCCTTGTCGGATAAGGGTTTTCAGGAACCCGACGGCCGCTTGGACACCCGCCGCGCACTGTGTTGCATGGCAATTTGGCGACACGTGTTAGTCAAACAACGATTTCCATCGCCACAAAATTGTATTTTTGCTAAATTAGTAACCAAAGTAGCAAAACGAAGTTCGTGAAATGTAGTTTAGCTTCACGACACAACAAGGAGACCCCGCAAGCCGACCCGGCCGCGCGGGACCGCTCAACGGTTTTCCGTCCGCTTGCCCGCGTGCCGCGCTTACCGGCCCTGCACGAGGTCTCCCTGGTTATCCCGCTTTTCGCTTTTGCCCGGCGTTCGCTGCGCCGGCATCTCGTGCAGTCTGGGTTGACTTTTTGACAGGGTATGGAGGAGATGATGAAGAAAGCTTTGGTCGCGGCCGCGCTGATGGCTGCTGGGGTCGTTACGGCGCACGCGCAGAGCAGCGTCACGCTGTATGGTCGCCTGGATGCCGGTCTCGAGTACCTGAACGGCCTGCAGAACGGCCACCAAGTGCGCGCGGAAAGCGGCGACTGGGGCACCAGCCTGTGGGGCTTGAAGGGCAGCGAGGACATCGGCGGCGGCAACAAGGTCCTGTTCCACATTGAAGGCGCGTTCAACACGATGACGGGCGGCTTCAGCGGCTCGATCTGGGATCGTTTCGCGACCGTCGGTATCTCGAACGATCGCTACGGTACGCTGCTGCTGGGTCGCGAGCTCGCGATCGCCAACGGCGTGTGGGACTTCGACCCGTTCGGCCAGTCGGCCTGGTCGACGGCATCGCTCGTGCGCGGCCGCAACTGGAACAAGACCAGCAACAACGTGTCGTACCAGTCGCCGCAGTTCTACGGCCTCGACTTCTACGGCCAGTTCTCGTTCTCGAACTCGACCAGCTTCAACGGCAACACGACGGCCGGCCAGCCGGGCCGTGCAGCCGGCGCACAAGTCACGTACACGAACTCGCTGTTCCAGTTGCGCGACAGCAACGGCCGCTTCTCCGACGTGTTCAACTACTCGCGTGAATACTTCGCGGGCGTGAACGTGTTCCTCGGCCAGTTCAAGGTCCAGGCGGCTTACCAGGCATCGCGCGCCGACGGCAGCGGCGGCCCGGCAGTCAACGCCGGCGTGACCGGCACCCAGCAGGTCTGGGGCGGCGTGACGTGGCAGGCAACGCCGGCGGCAGCGCTGATTGCGGCCGTGTATCACGTGAACGCCAACCACGGTGGCGGCAACGCGAACATCTACACGGTCGGCGGCTCGTACAACATCTCGAAACGCACGCTGTTCGACCTGCAGGTCGCGACGGTGCGCAACAGCTCGACGGCCAACTTCGGCCTGAACGCGAACGGTGCAGGCACCGCCGTGTCGACGGGCAACCCGCATCCGGGCGGCAGCCAGACCGGCGTCTACGCCGGCATCCAGCACCTGTTCTGATCAGGCGCCGTCCAGACAACGATTCGACAACACTTTCCACGCTGCTGCGAGAGGCGCGTATCGGTGCGGTACCCACCCGGGTATCCGCACCGTTTTTTATTGGCGGGCCGGCATCGTGCGATCCGCGGCCCGACCGGCCGAACAGGCCGGATGCGGCGCTCAGACTGCCGCTTCGTTCTCTTCGCCGGTACGGATGCGGATCACGCGCTCGACGTCCGACACGAAGATCTTGCCGTCGCCGATCTTGCCCGTGCGCGCCGCGCCGATCACTGCGTCGATCACCTGGTCGACCTGCGCTTCCGCGACAACCACCTCGATCTTCATCTTCGGCAGGAAGTCGACGACGTATTCAGCGCCGCGATACAGCTCGGTGTGCCCTTTCTGGCGGCCGAAGCCCTTCACTTCCGTCACGGTCAGGCCGGTGAGACCCACTTCGGCGAGCGCTTCGCGGACTTCGTCCAGCTTGAACGGCTTGATGATGGCGGTGATGCGTTTCATGATGGTTGTCCCTCAATGCTCGTTTGGATGAAAAATCGCGATCCCGATTGTAAGCCGTAAGCCGGCCAGCCGCGTACGGCCCGGCACGGCTCAATCGAGACGTTCGGTAAAGCGTGACGTGACCGGATAACGCCAGTCGCGCCCGAACGCACGATGCGTGACGCGAATGCCGATCGGCGCCTGGCGGCGCTTGTATTCGTTGATCTTGATGAGCCGGGTCACACGCGCGACGTCGGCCTGCGCGTAACCGGCCGCGACGATCTCGGCGAGCGGCCGGTCTTCTTCCATGTACATCCGCATGATCGCGTCGAGCACCTCGTAAGGCGGCAGGCTGTCCTGGTCCGTCTGGTTCTCGCGCAGCTCGGCCGACGGCGCGCGCGTCAGGATCCGCTCGGGGATCACGTCGCGCAACCCGTAGTCGGCGGTCGCGTTGCGATAACGGCACAGCCGGTAGACCAGCGTTTTCGCGATGTCCTTGATCACCGCGAAGCCGCCGGCCATGTCGCCGTACAGCGTGCAGTAGCCGACCGCCATCTCGCTCTTGTTGCCGGTCGTCAGCACGATCGAGCCGAACTTGTTCGACAGCGCCATCAGCAGCGTGCCGCGGATGCGCGCCTGGATGTTCTCTTCGGTCGCGTCTTCCGCGCGGCCCGCGAATTCGTCCGCGAGCGCCGCACGGAACGCATCGAACATCGGTGCGATCGCGATCTCGTCGTAGCGCACGCCGACCCGCCGCGCCATGTCCGCCGCGTCGGTGGTCGAGATGTCGGCCGTGTAGCGCGACGGCATCATCACCGCGCGCACGCGGTCGGGCCCGAGCGCGTCGCACGCGACCGCGAGCACCAGCGCCGAATCGACACCGCCCGACAGCCCGATCAGCGCGCCGGGAAAACCGTTCTTGCCGATGTAGTCGCGCACGCCGGTCACGAGCGCGCGATAGACCTGCGCGTCGATCGGCTGCTCGAGCGCGATCGTGCCGGGCAGCGGCCGCGCACCGTCGAATTCGACGATCGCGTGCCCTTCGTCGAATTGCGGCATCTTCGCGACGAGCGCGCCCTGCGCGTCGAGCACGAACGAGCCGCCGTCGAACACGAGCTCGTCCTGGCCGCCGACGAGGTTCACGTACACCATCGGCAGCCCGGTCTCGCGGATCCGCGCGCGCAGGATGTCGATGCGCAGCGCTTCCTTGTTCATGTGATACGGCGAACCGTTCGGGATCAGCAGCACCTGCGCGCCGGCGGCCTTCGCGATCTGTGCGGCCGACGCATGCCACGCGTCCTCGCAGATGATCACGCCGTATTTCACGCCGTTCAGCTCGAACACGAGCGGCTCGGCGTCGGTCGCGAAGTAGCGCTTCTCGTCGAACACGTCGGCGTTCGGCAGATCCTGCTTGCGGTAGGTGCCGACGATCTCGCCGCCGACGATCAGCGACACCGCGTTATAGGTGTCGGTCGGCGGCACGCCGCGCTCAATCGGGCGGTTTGCATTACCATCGACGGCTGACGCGCGCGCATCTGCGCCTGCGCCGCTGCCCGCACCCCTGCCCGGACCGCGCAACGGATGGCCGACCAGCACCGCGAGCCCGTCGAACGCGCGCAGCGCGTCGGCGAGCGCGTCGAGCGCGGCGGCCGCCGCCGCGTAGAACGCGGGCCGCAGCAGCAGGTCTTCCGGCGGATAGCCGGACAGCGCGAGTTCGGGGGCGACCATCAGTTGCGCACCATCGTTGTGCGCGGCGCGGGCGGCCGCGACGATCCGCGCGACGTTGCCGGCGAAATCGCCGACGGTGACGTTGATCTGGGCGAGAGCGAGTCGGGTCTTCATGACGGGATCGGCGCAGCCCGGCGGCGCGCCCTGAACGGCTGACGAAATCGTCCCGGACGCGGGCCACGGCGGCACGCATCCGGCGGCATCCAACAGTACGGATTCACGCTTGAAACACGAACGCATCGATTATCGCACGGGCATCCTGTCGTCCCCCGCGGAGGTGCCGGCCGACGAATGGAACGCGCTGCTGGAGCACGACGCGCAGCCGACGCCGTTCCTGCGCCACGAATTCCTCGACGCGCTGCACGTCGCGCGCTGCGCGGTCGACGACACCGGCTGGTCGCCGCACTTCGTGACGCTGACCGATACGCGCACGGGCCGGCTCGCGGCCGCCGCGCCCGTCTACGCGAAACAGCATTCGTACGGCGAATACGTGTTCGACTGGGCATGGGCCGACGCGTACCAGCGCAACGACCTGCCCTACTACCCGAAGCTGCTGTGCGCGGTGCCGTTCACGCCCGTGCAGGGCACGCGCCTGCTCGCGGCCGACGACGACGCGCGCCGCCGGCTCGCGGCCACGCTGCTCGCGTTCGCGGAGCAGAGCGACGTGTCGTCGCTGCACGTGCTGTTCCCGACCGGCGACGAAGCGCGGCTGCTCGAATCGATGGGGATGATGCTGCGCGAAGGCGTGCAGTTCCACTGGCTCAACGACGGCTACCGCGGCTTCGACGATTTCCTCGGCACGCTCGAACAGAAGAAGCGCAAGAACATCCGCGCGGAACGGCGCAAGGTGCAGGATGCCGGGGTCACGTTCCGGCGGCTCACCGGCGACCGGATCACCGATGCCGACTGGCGCTTCTTCTCGCGCTGCTACCGGCAGACGTACCGCGAGCACTACTCGAGCCCGTACCTGAATCTCGACTTCTTCCGCGCGATCGGCGCGACGATGCCGGAGAACCTGCTGCTCGTGATCGCGGAAGCCGACGGCCGGCCGATCGCGAGCGCGCTCGCCGTCTACCGGCGCGGCGCGAACGGCGGCGGCACGCTCTACGGCCGCTACTGGGGCGCGCTCGAGCAGGTGCCCTGCCTGCATTTCGAAACGGCCTACTACCAGTTGCTCGAGTTCTGCATCGAGGCCGGGCTCGACACGTTCGAGGGCGGCGCGCAGGGCGAGCACAAGCTCGCGCGCGGCTTCCTGCCGACCGCCACGCATTCCGCACACTGGCTCGCGCATCCGGCGTTCTCTGATGCGGTCGCGCGCTTCCTCGAACGCGAGACCGAGCATATCCACGCGTACGTCGACGAGTTGCGCGAACACGATCCGTTCCGGCGTGGCCCGTGACACCATCGCGAATCGCATCACGCGCGGTCGCTCGCGCCAATTCTGAGACACTGTCGGCTTCGCATCCCGCCGCCTTTCCATGTCCTGGTTTCTGTATCTGATCGAGTGCGCCGACGACAGCGTCTACACGGGCATCACGAACGACGTCGCCGCGCGCTTCGAACAGCACGCGTCCGGCAAGGGCGCGCGCTATACGCGCTCGCGCAAGCCGCGCGCGCTGCTCGCGTCGTTCCCGCTGCCCGACCGGTCGATCGCGTCGCGCGTCGAGTACTGGGTGAAGCGGCTCAACGCCGCGCAGAAGCGCGAGCTGGCGGCCGGGATCCGGACACTGGAATCCGTGTTGCCGGCCGGGATGTCGATCGACGGGAGCGTCGAGGCGGACGGCTTGAAAGCCGGTATGCGCGGGCGGAAGAAAGTGAAGAAGGCGCAGCCCGCCGACGTCGCGACGCAGGCGGCCGACACGGAACAGCCCGTCAAGAAAGCAGCGCAGGCCGGCAATGACGGGAAAGCGTCCAGGTCCGCCAAGACCACAAAACGCGGACCGGACGAGCAGGCTTCCACGCAGACAAAGGCTACGCCCGCCAGGAAGCGTGCGAAGACCGGCGACGGTGCCGAAGCAAAGAAGACCTCGCCACGCAGCACGACGACCAAACAGGACAAGCAGGCTACGAGCGTCGCGCCGAAACGGAAAACGCCGGCTGGCGGCGGCCAGTCCGTCGCGAAGGCACACGCCGGCGCCGGTTCCGCACCGTCGCGCGGCCGTGCATCGGCAAGACAGGCCGTCACGGAAGCCATCGAAGCCCACGCGACTCCCGTCACCGCCGCGCGCCGCGCAACGAGCACGAAACGGACGAAAACCGCACCGAACGCCACCGCCCTGCCCGCGCCCGCCCGTCCACGCAAGAACACCGCCACAGACGCCAGGCCGCGCACAAAACAAAACCGCGCGGCCTCCTGAGGAGACACGCGCGGTTTGCGTTCCGAACGAACCGGCCGCGAGGCCGGCCAGCCGGCTTACTTCTGGTAGTTCGCGGCGCCGTCGGTGATTTCCTTGTGCGCGGCGTCGATGCCGGCCCAGCCTTCGACCTTCACCCACTTGCCCTTCTCGAGCGCCTTGTATTGTTCGAAGAAGTGCTTGATCTGATCCTTCAGGTACTCGGGCACGTCGTCGATCGACTTCAGGTTCGCCGTCATCGGGCAGACCTTGTCGTGCGGCACGGCGACCAGCTTCGCGTCGACGCCCGATTCGTCGGTCATCTGCAGCATGCCGAGCACGCGCGAACGCACGATCGAGCCGGCCAGCAGCGGGAACGGCGTGATCACCAGCACGTCGACCGGATCGCCGTCGCCCGACAGCGTCTGCGGGATGTAGCCGTAGTTCACCGGATAGCGCATGCCGGTACCGATGAAGCGGTCGACGACGAGGAGACCCAGCTCCTTGTCCGCCTCGTACTTCACCGGATCGCTTTGCGCGGGGATCTCGATGATCACGTTGAAATCGTGCGGCAGGTCCTTGCCGGCCGGAACATGATTGAAGCTCATAGCGCTCTCTGTTGGTCGATGGGAATTCGGGACAGGGCGCCGCGGCCGGTGCACCGCCGCGGGCGTCCCCGCAGGGAATGCGCCATTATAGCCAATCGACCGGTGGCGTCCGGATGACGATCGGCGCGATAATCGTTCCGGATGTCCGGCCATCGAACCGCAGGCGACGTTGCACGCCGACCGCAATGGGACCCGAGTAAGCGTTGAAGCGCCAACTCGGGTCGACCGCGAAGCATGGGACTCAAGTAACCGCTGAAGCGCCAACTCGAGTCGACCGCGAAGCATGGGACTCAAGTAACCGCTGAAGCGCTAACTCGGGTCGACAGGAGCAGGCATGGAAGAAGCGAAGCACTTCATCGCAGGCGAATGGACGTTGCCCGCGCAACTGGAGACGATTCCGGTCGTCGATCCATCCGACGGCCAGCCGTTCGCGACGATCGCACGCGGCACGGCGCCCGACATCGAGCGCGCAGTCGCCGCGGCCCGCGATGCGTTCGCGGGCCCGTGGGGCGCGGCAAGCGCCGCCGAGCGCGGCCGCGTGCTGATGCGACTGTCGGCGCGCGTCGCCGACTCCCTGGAAGAACTCGCGACGATCGAGGCGCGCGACACCGGCAAGCCGCTGAAGCAGGCCCGCGCCGACGCCGCCGCGCTCGCGCGCTACTTCGAGTTCTACGCGGGCGCCGCCGACAAACTGCACGGCGAGACCCTCCCCTATCAGGCCGGCTACACGGTGCTGACGGTGCGCGAGCCGCACGGCGTCACCGGCCACATCGTGCCGTGGAACTACCCGATGCAGATCTTCGGGCGCAGCGTCGGCGCGGCGCTCGCAGCCGGCAACGCGTGCGTCGTGAAGCCGGCCGAGGATGCGTGCCTGTCGGTGCTGCGCGTCGCCGAGCTGGCCGCCGAAGCCGGGTTGCCGGCCGGTACGCTCAACGTCGTCACCGGCTATGGCCATGAAGCCGGCGCCGCGCTCGCGCGCCATCCCGGCATCGACCACATCTCGTTTACGGGCTCGCCCGCGACCGGCAAGCTGGTCACGCAGATGGCGGCGGAGAACCACGTGCCCGTCACGCTCGAGCTCGGCGGCAAGTCGCCGCAAATCGTGTTCGCCGACGCCGATCTCGAAGCGGCGCTGCCCGTGCTGGTGGCGGCGATCGTGCAGAACGGCGGGCAGACCTGCTCGGCCGGCAGCCGCGTGCTGATCGAGCGCGCGGTCTACGAGCCGCTCGTCGAACGGCTCGCCACCGCCTTCAACGGGCTGCGGGTCGGCCCAAGCCGGGCCGACCTCGACTGCGGACCGCTGATCAACGCGAAGCAGCAGCAGCGCGTCTGGGATTTCCTGTCCGACGCGCAGCACGACGGCATTCCGATGGCCGGGCACGGCCAGGTCGTCGCCGATGCGCCCGAAAGCGGCTTCTACCAGGCACCCGCGCTGTTGCGCGACGTGCCGCCGTCGCACCGGCTCGCGCAGGAGGAAGTGTTCGGCCCGGTGCTCGCCGCGATGCGGTTCGTCGACGAAGACGAAGCGGTCGCGCTGGCGAACGGCACGCCGTATGGCCTCGTCGCGGGCATCTGGACCCGCGACGGCGCGCGCCAGATGCGTCTCGCGCGGCGCCTGCGCGCGGGCCAGGTGTTCATCAACAACTACGGCGCGGGCGGCGGCGTCGAGCTGCCGTTCGGCGGCGTCGGCCACTCGGGCCACGGCCGCGAGAAAGGCTTCGAGGCGCTGTACGGCTTCACCGCGCTGAAGACGATCGCGATCCGGCACGGCTGAACCAGACGAACCCGGCCGGCCACGACCGGCCGCGCACCGCAACACCACGGCACGCATCCAACACAGGAGACACACCATGCGGTTGAGCGGCAAGACGGCCATCATCACGGGCGGCGGCTCGGGCTTCGGCGAAGGCATCGCGAAGACGTATGCGCGCGAAGGCGCGAACGTCGTCGTCAACGACCTGAACGGTGCGGCGGCCGAGCGCGTCGCGAGCGAGATCGCGCTCGCGGGCGGCAAGGCGATCGCGGTCGCGGGCGACGTGTCGAAGGATGACGACTGGCGCACGCTGCTGCAGGCCGCGCTCGACGATTTCCATTCGGTGCAGATCGTCGTGAACAACGCCGGCACCACACACCGCAACAAGCCGGTGCTCGACGTGACGGAGGCCGAATTCGACCGCGTGTACGCCGTCAACATGAAGAGCCTGTTCTGGAGCGTGCAGGCCTTTGTCCCGTACTTCCGCGCGCAGGGCGGCGGCGTGTTCGTCAACGTCGCGTCGACGGCCGGCGTGCGGCCGCGCCCGGGCCTCGTCTGGTACAACAGCACGAAAGGCGCGATGATCACCGCGAGCAAGTCGCTCGCGGCCGAGCTCGGCCCCGACCGGATCCGCGTGAACTGCATCAATCCCGTGCTCGGCGAGACGGCCCTGATGACCGAGTTCATGGGCTGCGAGGACACGCCCGAGAACCGCGGCCGGTTCCTGTCGACGATTCCGCTCGGCCGCTTCTCGACGCCGCAGGACATCGCGAACGCAGCGCTGTACCTCGCCTCCGACGAAGCCGAGTTCATCACCGGCGTCTGTCTCGAAGTCGACGGCGGGCGCTGCATCTAGCCGCCCGAAAGGGCTTGCGCGGCGCCTGGTCCGCCGGCCGGCGCCGCATCCACGCATAGTCATTGCTTCGCACGACACCGGATCGGGCGCCGCCGCGCCGGCTCCGGCCCATGACAAGACAAGACCAGGACTGGAGACAACATGGCAACATCGACGCACTCGCTGCCGGGCTCGTCCGGCGCATTCGAGGAAGCCACCTACCGCAAGGTGTCGTGGCGGCTCACGCCGCTCCTGCTGCTGTGCTACGTGGTCGCGTATCTCGATCGCGTGAACGTCGGCTTCGCGAAGCTGCAGATGGCGAGCGACCTGAACCTCAGCGACACGGTCTACGGGCTCGGCGCCGGGATCTTCTTCTTCGGCTACTTCCTGTTCGAAGTCCCGAGCAACATCATCCTGCACAAGGTCGGCGCGCGCGTATGGATCGCGCGGATCATGGCCACCTGGGGCGTGATCTCGATCCTGACGATGTTCGTCACGACGCCCGCGATGTTCTACGTGATGCGCTTCCTGCTGGGCGTCGCCGAAGCCGGATTCTTCCCCGGCGTGATCCTCTACCTCACCTACTGGTATCCCGCGCATCGGCGCGGCCGGATGACGACGTTCTTCATGACGGCCGTCGCGTTGTCCGGCGTGATCGGCGGCCCGATTTCCGGCTTCATCCTGAAGGCGTTCAACGGCGTGAGCGGCTGGCACGGCTGGCAATGGCTGTTCCTGCTCGAAGGGATCCCGTCGGTGCTGGCCGGCGTGCTGGTGTTCTTCGCGCTCGACGACCGGATCGCGAAGGCGAAATGGCTCACCGACGACGAGAAGGCGCTGCTCACGCGCAACGTCGAAGCGGAGGAAGCGACCAAGCAAGACCTGCCGCTCGGCGCGGTGATGGCGAGCCCGCGCGTGTGGCTGATGGCGCTCATCTACTTCTCGTTCGTGATGGGGCTGTACGGCGTCGGCTTCTGGCTGCCGACGATCATCAAGGCGACCGGCGTGACCGACACGTTCATGATCGGCCTGCTGTCGGCAATTCCGTACGCGGTGGCGGTGGTCGCCATGATCCTGATCGCGCGCAGCGCGGACAAGCGCCGCGAACGACGCTGGCACCTTGCGATTCCGGCCGCGTTCGGTGCGCTCGGGCTCGTGCTGTCGGTAATCTGGGCGCACGAGACGGCACTCGCGATGCTTGGCCTCACGCTCGCGACGATGGGCATCCTGACGACGCTGCCGCTGTTCTGGAGCCTGCCGACCGCGTTCCTCGGCGGTGCGGCAGCTGCGGCGGGCATCGCGATGATCAACTCGATCGGCAACCTCGCGGGCTTCCTGAGCCCGTACATGATGGGCTGGCTCAAGCAGGCGACGGGCGCCAACGACGCGGGCATGTACATGCTCGCCGCGTTCCTCGTGTTCGGCGGCCTGCTCGCGCTGTCGGTGCCGAAGCGGCTCGTCGACAAGTGATGCAGCGCAGATGACGATCATCTCGACGGAGTCCACCCGCATGCCCGACCGGCTCGTTCACGCAGCCGGCCGGCGCGTGCTGCTTCGCGACTCTGCCGCCAACCTCGTGCAGCGGGAAAGCGATGCGCTCGACCTCGTCGCGCTCGCGCACGAGCACGACGCCGACTGGGTCGCGGTCCCCGCCGCTGCGCTGCACGACGACTTCTACCGGCTCGACAGCGGGCTGGCGGGCGCCGTGCTGCAGAAGCTCGTCAACTACGGCGTCCGGCTCGCCGTGGTCGGCGACATCGGCGGCTGGCTCGCACGCAGCGACGCGCTGCGCGCGCTGGTTCGCGAGTCGAATCGCGGGGCCTCGGTGTGGTTCGTCGCGAGCGAGGACGACCTGCTGCGCAGGCTCGGCGCGTAGCGCGTCCGGTCCGGCCGACCAGTCGGCACCGGACAAGAAAATGCCCCGAAGGCCGTCCGGCGTTCGGGGCATTTTTGTGCACGGCGGCCAACCACCGCCCGCGTCAGACCACGGTGATCGCCAGCGCGCTTTCGCGGTAGTGCTTCGCCGCCTTGTCGGTTTCGCCGAGTTGCTCGAACAGGCGCGCCAGCGCGCGATGCGCACGCACCTTCAGCGCCTCGTTGTCGGCCTGCTTCAGCGCGGCTTCGAGGAACGACTGCGCCTTGCCCCACAGCTGCTGCTGCTGGCAGAGACGGCCGAGCGCGAACAGCAGGTCGGCATCGTCGGGGTGATCCTTCTTCCACCCTTCGGCCTTCTGGATCAGCGGCAGCGCATCGCCGCCCGCCGTATCCGGATAGCGGCGCAGCAGGCGTGCATCCCAGTTGTGCGCGAGCGCTTCCTCGACGATGCGGCGCGCTTCGGTGCGGCGCTCGAGCGGCACCAGCAGCTCGGCCGCGAGATCGGCGAGGCGCGGCGACTGGCGCTCGAGCGGCGACAGCGACTGCCACACTTCGAGCAGCGCGTCCGGATCGTGCCGGCGTTCGCGCAGCAGGTTCTCCGCGGCCTGCTGGCGCAGCCGCACGGCCGCGGCCGGATGCAGCGCCTCGCGCTTCTCCAGCGCTTTCGCAAGCTTCAGCACCTCGGCCCAGTTCTTCAACTGCTGCTGCGCACGCAACGCAACCTGCTGCGCATGGATGCGCTTGCCACCCGCCTGCATGTCGGCCAGCGCGGCGAGCGCGCCGTCGGCATCGCGCGCATCCGCGCGCATGTCGGCCGCGGCGAGCAGCCGTGCATCCTGCCATTCCGGTGCATCGACCTTCGACAGCCAGTCGTCGCGGCGCGTGTACTCGTGCATCCGGTGCGCGGCGGTCGCCGCGACGAGACCCGCGGCACCCTGGTTCGCGTCGACCGCGAACGCGTCGCGCGCGGCCTTCTCGGCGCGCGAGAAGCGGCCCGCGTACAGGTTCGCGATCGCATCGCGCAGCGACGCCTGCGCCTTCTCGTTGCGCGAACGCGCACGATATGCGGCGACCCGCTGCGGCATCCGCCAGATGTTACGCACGATGCGCAGCAACGCATATACGACGATGAACAGCACGACGATGGCGATCACGAACAGGTTCAGCGACACGTCGATCCGGTACGGCGGATAGACGAGCAGCACCTGCCCCGCGTCGAAACGGCCGACGGTAGCGAGTGCAGCGGCGATCGCGAACAGGACCGCGAGCCAGACGATTCCTCGAAGCGTCATCGTTACCCCCGGCTCTTGAACTGCTGAACGGCGTTCAGGCTCGTGTTCAGGTTCGGCACCGCGACCGTCAGCGATGCGCTGTCGACCTGCTTGAGCAGATCCTCGACGGATTGCGTGTCCTTCGATGCGTGGTCGAAATACTTGCCGAGCGACGCCTGCGCGGCGTGCAGGTCGGCCTTCATCGCGCCGTCGTTGCGTGCGAGCAGCGACAGCCGCGCGGTGAGCAGGCGCAGCTTCACGTTCTCGCGTACGAAGTAGCCCTGGTCGGGCGACGCGAGCATCGCGTCGGCGTTGTCGATCCGGCGCACCTGCACGAGGCCCTTCAACTGCTGGCCGAGGCCGGCCGAGAAGTCATGCCACCACGCCTTCCAGCGCGGCGCGTCGGGCGCGGCCGGCGACGCGGCGTCGGCCGGCGCGGCCTTCGGCACCGCATGCGGGACGATCGCCTCGCCCGACAGCGGCAGCGCGTCGATCTTCGCGATTGCGTCGTCGAGCTTGATCGCGAGGCCCGTGAGGTCGGCCGACGGCGCGGCCTTCAGCTTCTCGATGTCCTGCGCGAGCGCCTTGCGCACCGTGACGGCCTGCGCGCTCTGCGACGTCGCGAGGCGCGCGTCGGCATTCTGCAGCGCGATCAGCGCGAGTTGCGTGTTGCCGGTGAGCTGCAGCTGCTGGCTCGCGCTCGACAGCATCTGATCGACTTCCTCGAGCATCCACGCGTCGCGGTTGCGCGACAGGTCCTGGTATTGCTGCTGCAGCGCCTGCTGCGCGCTCTGCGCGTCGGCGAGCTTGCCGTCGAGCTGCGCGAGCTGCGTGTCGACCTGGTGCGTGCTCGCGAGCGCCTGCTCGGTCTTCATGCGGGTCTCGGCCGTCTGCGCATCGAGCGCCTTCTGGCGCGCGACGAACGAATCGTCGAGCCGGTCGACCTTGCGGTTCAGCGCATAGCCGCCGACGCCCGCCGCGCAGCCCAGCACGACGACGACGAACCACAGCGCCGCGCTGCCGCCGCGGCGTGCATGCGGTTCGGACGCGAGATAAGGGGGACTGGACGGCGGTGCGGAGGCAGCGGCCGGCTGGGAAGCGACGCGTTTGGAATCGTTGGTATCTGTCATGCGTTTAGTCACCGGTGCGGCTGTCGCCGGTTGGACGGCCTCGTCGGCCATCGTTCGAAACGCGCGGACGATGCGCTCATCGCCCGCGCCGGTCAGCGTAATCCTATCAAAACCCAATGCCCGCGCGGTCTGCTCGATGCGCGGGTGCGGCGTCACGAGCGGCACATGCTTCAGCGCGCCGATCTCCGCGTCGTTCAGATGGGTTCGCGCGAGTTCGTGCAGGTTGCGCACGCCCTCCGAGCTCGTGACGAGCCACGCGTGCGGCGCGCCGGCGAGCAGCGCATGCACGCGTTCCCACGTGCCGACGCGCGGCTCGGGCACGACGCGCCGGTATGCGGCGACCAGCGTGACGTCCGCGCCGGCTTCGCGCAGCCGCTCGGCGAGCCATTCGCGGCCGCCATCGCCGCGCACGATCAGCACGCGCTTGTCGGCGAGCGCGTGCGCGCCGCCGAACGCGGCCTCGATGCTCGCGAACAGGCTTTCCGAATCGTAACGGGGCACGCCGCCGTCGGCGGGCGCCTGCGGCGCGATCACGCGATGCGCGGGCGCCGCGATGCCGTGGCGCTCCAGCGCCGCGACGCTGCCGGGCCCGACGACGCCGACCGGCAGCGCATTCGGCCAGATCGCGCCGTACTGCGCGAGCGCGCGGTCGATCGCGTTCGGCGACACGAAGATCACGAGCGCGTAGTCGGCCAGCGCCGCGAACGCCGCGTCGAGCGGCGCCGCATCGGCGACCGGCGCGATGTCGATCAGCGGGAATTCGAGCACGTCGCAGCCGGCGTCGGCCAGCTGTGCCGCGAGCGCGGCCGACTGGCCGTCCGGACGCGTCAGGACGGCGGTGAACGCGCGCGCGCCGCCCGCCATCAGGCGTCGCCTTTGCCGGCATGCGAGCCGGCGAGCAGTGCGTTGACGATGTCGAGCGCACCCTGCGCCTCGAGCTCGTCGGATACCGCGCGGCCGAGCGCGAGCGCATCGGCGACGGTCATGACGGCGCCGCATTCCTCGGCGGTCAGCACGCGCTGGCCGTCGGTCGTCGACACGCGGCCCGTCAGGTACAACTCGCCCGCGCGCCACACCGCGTGCGCGGCGAGCGGCACCTCGCAACTGCCGCCGAGCGCGCGCGACACCATCCGCTCGGCCTCGACCGCGAGTGCGGTCCGCGGGTCGTGCAGCGGGGCGAGCCATGCGGCGACGTCCGCGCGATGCGCGGCGATTTCGATGCCGAGCGCACCCTGGCCGGCGGCCGGCGGGCTGTCCTCGACGTCGATCAGCGCGCGGATCCGCGCGTCGAGGCCAAGGCGCTTCAGGCCCGCGGCCGCGAGGATGATCGCCGCGTAGTCGCCGCGATCGAGCTTCGACAGGCGCGTGTCGAGGTTGCCGCGCAGCGGCAGCACGTCAAGGTGCGGATAGCGCGCGCGCAGCATCGCCTCGCGGCGCAGGCTCGACGTGCCGACGACCGCGCCGGCCGGCAGCGCGTCGAGCGACGCGTAGTCGTTCGACACGAACGCGTCGCGCGGATCCTCGCGCTCCATGATCGCGGTCAGCGCGAAGCCGTCGGGCAGCGCCATCGGCACGTCCTTCAGCGAATGCACGGCCAGGTCGGCGCGGCCGTCGGCGAGCGCATTCTCCAGCTCCTTCACGAACAGGCCCTTGCCGCCGACCTTCGACAGCGTACGATCGAGAATCTGGTCGCCACGGGTCGTCATCCCGAGGATTTTCACGTCACAAGCTGGATATAATTTGCGCAGCGCATCACGCACATGTTCGGCTTGCCACATCGCCAGGCGGCTCTCGCGCGAAGCAATCGTCAGCGTCGCGGGGGCTTGTGCCGAAAGAGTCTCGGAATTCATTGCAGGAACAATCGAAGGACGGGATTGAAGATCGAACAATGGTAGCACGCACGCCCCTGCCCGCCCGGGCCCGGAGCCTGCGCCCGCCGCGCTTCGACGCGGGCGGCGATACCGATGCGCGGATGTGCCGCACCTAGCTGGTTGCTTGACCGCAGTTCCCGTAGTTTCCGCAGTCCCTTTTTGACTCGAGCTTTCCCAAGGAAACCCATCGTGAAGTCTTCCGGATCGGCGCGTACGACGCGCCGCAATGCTGCCTTGCCCTCCCCCGACGCCCAGACGGGCACCATCGCCACCGCCGCGAACGGCCGTGCGAAAACGGCAACGAAACCGAAAGACCCGATACGTCAGACAAAACGCGCAGCCAAGACTGCCGGCCCGGCGGCCCGCACGGCCGGCGCATCGAAGCCCGGCACCCGCACGCGCGAGGACAAGGACGGCCCGCTGTTCGAGGACATCCGCTTCCTCGGCCGCCTGCTCGGCGACGTGGTGCGCGAACAGGAAGGCGACACCGTGTTCGACGTGGTCGAAACCATTCGCCAGACGGCGGTGAAGTTTCGCCGCGAGGACGACAGCGAGGCCGCACAAACGCTGGAGAAGAAGCTGCGCAAGCTGACGCCGGAGCAGACGGTGAGCGTCGTGCGCGCGTTCAGCTATTTCTCGCACCTCGCGAACATCGCGGAAGACCGCCACCACAACCGCCGCCGCCGCATCCACGCGCTGGCCGGCTCCGCGCCGCAGCCCGGCACCGTCGCCTACGCGCTCGAACAGCTGAAGACCACCGGCAACGCGTCGAAGCGCCTGCTGCAGCGCTTCTTCGACGACGCGCTGATCGTTCCGGTGCTGACCGCACACCCGACCGAAGTGCAGCGCAAGAGCATCCTCGACGCGCAGCACGACATCGCGCGGCTGCTCGCCGAGCGCGACCAGCCGCTGACCGCGCGCGAACGCTCGTACAACGAATCGATGCTGCGCGCGCGCGTGACCGCGCTGTGGCAGACCCGCATGCTGCGCGACGCGCGCCTGACGGTCGGCGACGAGATCGAGAACGCGCTGTCGTACTACCGCGCGACGTTCCTCGACGAGCTGCCCGCGCTGTACGGCGACATCGAGGCCGCGCTCGCCGAGCACGGCCTGTCCGCACGCGTGCCCGCGTTCTTCCAGATGGGCAGCTGGATCGGCGGCGATCGCGACGGCAACCCGAACGTGACCGCCCCGACGCTCGAAGAAGCGGTCAACCGCCAGGCTGCGGTGATCCTCGAACACTATCTGGAACAGGTGCACAAGCTCGGCGCCGAGCTGTCGGTGTCGAACCTGCTGGTCGGCGCGAACGACGCGGCGAAGGCACTCGCGGCCGCGTCGCCCGACCAGTCGCCGCACCGCGTCGACGAGCCGTATCGCCGTGCGCTGATCGGCATCTACACGCGCCTCGCCGCGAGCGCGCGCGTGCGTCTCGGCGAAGGCACGGTGCCGGTGCGCAGCGCGGGCCGCGGCGCGCCGCCCGTGCGGGCGATTCCGTATGCGGATTCCGAAGCGTTCGTCGCCGACCTGAAGGTGCTGACCGCGTCGCTCGACGAACACCACGGCTCGTCGCTCGCCGCGCCGCGCCTCGCGCCGCTCGTGCGCGCGGCCGAAGTGTTCGGCTTCCATCTCGCGAGCATCGACCTGCGCCAGAGCTCCGACATCCACGAAGCCGTGGTCGCCGAGCTGTTCGCGCGCGCCGGCGTCGAGGCCGACTACGCGGCGCTCGCCGAGGAAGACAAGCTGCGCGTGCTGCTTGCCGCGCTTGCCGATCCGCGCCCGCTGCGCTCGCCGTACCTCGAATACTCGGCGCTCGCGCAGAGCGAGCTCGGCGTGTTCGAGAAAGCCCGCGAAGTGCGCGCGCAATTCGGCGCGCGCGCGGTGCGCAACTACATCATTTCGCATACGGAAACCGTCAGCGACCTCGTCGAGGTGCTGCTGCTGCAGAAGGAAACGGGCCTGCTCGAAGGCGCGCTCGGCAGCCATGCGAAGAGCGGCCTGATGGTGATCCCGCTGTTCGAGACGATCCCCGACCTGCGCGATGCCGCGCGCATCATGCGCGAGTACTTCGCACTGCCGGGCGTCGACGCGCTGATCGCCCACCAGGGCGACGAGCAGGAAGTGATGCTCGGCTACTCGGACAGCAACAAGGACGGCGGCTTCCTGACGTCGAACTGGGAGCTGTATCGCGCGGAGCTCGCGCTCGTCGACCTGTTCCGCGAACGCAAGATCACGCTGCGGCTGTTCCACGGCCGCGGCGGCACGGTCGGCCGCGGGGGCGGCCCGACCTACCAGGCGATCCTGTCGCAGCCGCCGGGCACCGTGAACGGCCAGATCCGCCTGACCGAACAGGGCGAGGTGATCGCGAGCAAGTTCGCGAACCCCGAGATCGGCCGGCGCAACCTCGAGACGGTGGTCGCCGCGACGCTCGAGGCGTCGCTGCTGCCGCAATCGAACGCACCCGCGCAGCTGCCCGCGTTCGAAACCGTGATGCAGACGCTGTCCGACGCCGCGATGGCGTCGTATCGCGCGCTCGTCTATGAGACGCCCGGCTTCACCGACTACTTCTTCTCGTCGACGCCGATCACCGAGATCGCCGAGCTGAACATCGGCAGCCGTCCGGCCTCGCGCAAGCTGCAGGATCCGAAGAATCGCAAGATCGAGGACCTGCGCGCGATTCCGTGGGGCTTCTCGTGGGGTCAGTGCCGGTTGCTGCTGACGGGCTGGTACGGTTTCGGCAGCGCGGTGAGCGCCTATCTCGACGGCGCGCAGGACGCGGCCGAACGCACGAAGCGCGTCACGCTGCTGAAGAAGATGAACAAGACCTGGCCGTTCTTCGCGAACCTGCTGTCGAACATGGACATGGTGCTCGCGAAGACCGATCTCGCGGTCGCGTCGCGCTACGCGCAGCTGGTCGCCGACCGCAAGCTGCGCAAGCACGTGTTCGAGCGGATCGTCGCGGAATGGGAGCGCACGTCGCAGGCGCTCCAGGAAATCACCGGGCACGAAGGCCGCCTCGCGACCAACCCGCTGCTCGCGCGTTCGATCAAGAACCGCTTCCCGTACCTCGATCCGCTGAACCACCTGCAGGTCGAGCTGATCAAGCGTCACCGCGCGGGCGACACGAACGCACGGCTGCGCCGCGGGATTCACCTGACCATCAACGGGATCGCGGCCGGCCTGCGCAACACGGGCTGATCCGCGCGCGGCGCGGGCCTGCCCCGCGCCGCGCCGGCATCGCGACACGAAAGCCGCGCTACGCGACCACGCGTAGCGCGGCTTTTTTCATCGAACGGCACGACGGCACCGGTCGCCGTGCCGCGTGCTCATTGCGCGTCGATCAGCAGCGCGTCATGCTCGAACGATCCGTCCGGCTGCACCGCGTAGTAGCCGCGCACCTCGTCCGGCGCATGCGCCCACAGGGCGCGGATGCCCGCGACGCTGTCGGCCGGCGTGCGGATCCGTTCGACCCACGTATCGAAGTCGATCGGCAGACGCCAGCGGCGCTGCACGTGCGCCTCGAAACCGGCACCGCGGAACATCGCGAGCCATTCGTCGGCGCGGTAGTCGCGCACGTGCGACGCGTCACGCAGCACTTCCGCGGCCTGCAGGTACGTGTCGAGCAGCGGATGGTCGTTGCCCGCGATGTCGATCATCAGCACGCGGCCGCCCGGCTTCAGCACACGGCGCACCTCGGCGAGCGCCGCACGCACGTCGTGCCAGTGGTGCGCGCTCATCCGGCTGACCACCCAGTCGAAGGTGCCCGCGTCGAACGGCAGCCGCTCGGCCGGGCCCTGCTGCGTGCGGATGTTCGCCAGCCCGCGCTCGCGCGCGGCGGCGTCGACGGTCGCGAGCATCGGCGCGGCGAGATCGTAGGCGACCACGTCGCGCACGTACGGCGCGACCGCGAAGCTCGCGTGGCCCGCGCCGCAGCCGAGATCGAGCACTGCGGCAGCAGGCGTCGCGCACACGGTGTCCGCCAGTGCCTGCAGATCGGCACCCGTCGCATGGACCTGGCTCGTCAGGTAAGCGGCGGCCGTCGTGCCGAATGCGTCGGCGACCTGGTCGTGGTGTTTCATCGTTCGCTCCTTCTTGGGGTGGGGTGCTCGCTGCCTGCCAGCGCGCGAATCGCTACAATAGGGCCGCGCTTGTACCAGTACAAGTTAAGCGGTTATTCTGGTATTCGTTACACCTGCCTGCCCCCTGTCGCGCGCCCGGCGCTTTTTTTCATCGTTTCAGCCGTTTCCGCATGAACCACCCGTCCTCCACCCCCACCCCGCCGCTCGACGCCACGCCCGCCCGCGCGCTCGGCGAATTCATCCGCGCGCACCGTGAACGGCTGTCGCCGCAGGCCGTCGGCCTGCCGCCCGGGCCGCGCCGCCGCACGCCGGGGCTGCGGCGCGAGGAAGTCGCGCAGCTGTGCGGCGTCAGCCCGACCTGGTACACGTGGATCGAGCAAGGCCGCCCGGTGTCGGCGTCGGCCGACGCGCTCGCGCGGATTGCCGTCGCGCTGCAGCTGTCGAAGGCCGAGCGCGCCTACCTGTTCGAGCTGGCCGCGCAGCGCGATCCGGCCGAGCCCGACGTCGCGGCCGGCGACCTGCCGCCGACGCTCGCGGCGACCGTCGCCGCGATCGCCACGCCCGCGTACGTGCTCGACCGGCAATGGAACGCTCTTGCGTGGAACGCGCCGGCCGCCGCGCTGTTCAGGGGCTGGCTCGACGGCGAGCACGACCGCAACCTGCTGCGCTTCACGTTCATGTCGCCGGCCGCCCGCACGCTGATCGTCGACTGGGAAACCCGCGGGCGCCGGCTCGCGGCCGAATTCCGCGCCGACTCGATCCGCCACCTCGCCGACGCGCCGACCCGCGCGCTGATCGATGCGCTGATGGCCGGCAGCGACGCGTTCGCCCAGTACTGGGCGTCGCAGGACGTGTTCGAGCGCGAAGGCGGCCTGCGCGAATTCGACCATCCGGACGACGGCCGCCTCGTGTACCAGCAGATCACGCTGAAGCCCGCGCACCGTGAGGACCTGAAGCTGGTCGTGCTCGTGCGCGACTGAGCGGACGGCCCGCGAAGGCCGGCCGCCAGCCCCGCGAATGCTAGAATTGCGGGATTCCCTCGGCGGCGCACGCCGCCCAACTCCCCTTCGAAGAATCGCCATGACGTCCCAACTGCACAAAAAGGGCGAGGCCTGGTCGGCCCGCTTCTCGGAACCGATGTCGGAGCTGGTCAAGCGCTACACCTCGTCGGTCTTTTTCGACAAGCGTCTCGCGCTCGTCGACATCGCCGGCTCGCTCGCACACGCCAGCATGCTCGCGGCGCAGAAGATCATCAGCGCCGACGACCTCGCCGCGATCGAACGCGGGATGGCGCAGATCAAGGGCGAGATCGAGCGCGGCGAATTCGAATGGCAGCTGGATCTCGAGGACGTCCACCTGAACATCGAGGCGCGCCTGACCGCGCTGATCGGCGATGCCGGCAAGCGCCTGCATACGGGCCGCTCGCGCAACGACCAGGTCGCGACCGACATCCGTCTGTGGCTGCGCGGCGAGATCGACCGCATCGGCGGCCTGCTGAACGACCTGCGCGGCGCGCTGATCGACCTCGCGGAAACGAACGCGGACACGATCATGCCGGGCTTCACGCACCTGCAGGTCGCGCAGCCCGTCACGTTCGGCCACCACCTGCTCGCGTACGTCGAGATGTTCACGCGCGACGCGGAACGCATGCGCGACTGCCGCACGCGCGTGAACCGCCTGCCGCTCGGCGCCGCCGCGCTCGCCGGCACCAGCTACCCGATCGACCGTCACGCGGTGGCGAAGACGCTCGGCTTCGACGGCATCTGCGCGAACTCGCTCGACGCGGTGTCGGATCGCGACTTCGCGATCGAATTCACGGCAGCGTCCGCGCTGGTGATGACGCACGTGTCGCGCTTCTCGGAAGAACTCGTGCTGTGGATGAGCCCGCGCGTCGGCTTCATCGACATCGCCGACCGCTTCTGCACCGGCAGCTCGATCATGCCGCAGAAGAAGAACCCGGACGTGCCGGAGCTCGCGCGCGGCAAGACCGGTCGCGTCAATGGCCACCTGATGGCGCTCCTCACGCTGATGAAGGGCCAGCCGCTCGCGTACAACAAGGACAACCAGGAAGACAAGGAACCGCTGTTCGACACGGTCGACACCGTCGCCGACACGCTGCGGATCTTCGCCGAGATGGTCGCGGGCATCACCGTGAAGCCGGACGCGATGCGCGCGGCTGCGCTGCAGGGTTTCTCGACCGCCACCGACCTCGCCGACTACCTCGTGAAGCGCGGGCTGCCGTTCCGCGATGCGCACGAAGCCGTCGCGCACGCGGTGAAGATCTGCGACGACCGCGGGATCGACCTTGCCGACCTGACGCTCGACGAGATGAAGCAGGAACTGCCGAACGTCGCGCACCTGATCGGCGACGACGTGTTCAGCTACCTGACGCTCGAAGGTTCGGTCGCGAGCCGCAACCACCCGGGCGGCACTGCGCCCGATCAAGTGCGTGCGGCGGTCAAGGCCGCCCGCGCCGCGCTCGGCAAGTAAGCCTGCTGTCCCGGACGGACGCCTTCGGCGTCCGTTTTTCATTCGGGCGGCCGTCGCGCCGCCTACCCCGTTCCCCGCTTCCCGGATACCGCCGATGACCTTCTCCGCCGCGCTCTTCGACATGGACGGCCTGCTCGTCGATTCCGAGCGGACCATCATGAACACGTGGATCGACGTGTCGAACGCACACGGCGTCGCGCTGACCGAGATCGACTACCTGCAGATCGTCGGCCGCTCGTTCGCCGAAGGCCAGGTCATCCTCGCGCGGCTGATCGGCGACACCGACACGTTCGATGCGGTGCGCACCCGCGTGCGCGAACAGCTCGCCGCGCCCGAGCCTCATCCGAAGTTTCCGCTGAAGCCCGGCGCGCTCACGCTGCTCGACGCGCTCGCGCGGGCCGGCATCCCGTGCGCGGTCGCGTCGTCGTCCGCGCGCGACGTGATCCGCGCGCGGCTCGACGCGGTCGGCGTGCTGCCGTTCTTCCGCGCGATCGCGGGCGGCGACGAAGTCGCGCGCGGCAAGCCCGACCCGGCCGTCTACCGGCTCGCGGCCGAACGCCTCGGCGTGCCGGCGCACGCGTGCGTCGCATTCGAGGACAGCGACTTCGGCGCGCAGTCGGCCGCCGGTGCCGGTGCAGCGGTCGTCACCGTGCCCGACCTGAAGGCGCCGACGCCCGAGATCATCGCGCTGAGCCTGCACGTGCTTGCGTCGCTCGACGACGCGGTCGCGCTCGTGCCGTCGTGGTTCGGCCACCTCGATACGCAGCAACCCGCGTAAGCGCGCCACGCAGCGCCCCACATGCAAACGGGCACCCGAGGGTGCCCGTTTTGCGTTGCCGCGCGCAATGATCGCCATCGCGACGCGCGTTACTTGTTGCCGGCCGTCTCCGACAGCCGCTTCATCGTCGCGATGCGCGCGCCGATCAGGTCGACGCGCCCATCCTCGCCGACGAGCGGCGCCGTCGTGTCGCGGAACGCGACCCACGCGCGCTGCGCGCGCACCAGCGTCGTGGCCGAATGCGCGGGCATCTTGCGGCGCAGCTTCTGGTAGTAGCGATTCAGGTCGAACACCGCGTGTTCGCATGCGGCGTCCTGCACGCACGGGCGCACGCGGCCCACGGCCGGGTCGCGCGGCGCGTTCGCCGGCTTGCCGGCGGCTGCCGCGACAGCGCCTGGCGCTGCGCTCGGGGCACCCTGCGCGCCGCTCGTGGCCGCCACCGGTACCGCGGCAGGCTGCGGCGCATAGCGGTCGGCCGCCGCGCGCAGCGCCAGCGCGCGATCGCGCACCGGCTGTAACTGCATGTCGGCACTCGCCATCGTGTACGCGGTGCCGCGCGTCGTGTCGTACACCGCCTTCAGCAGTTGCACTTCGTCCTTGCGCCACGTGAGCCAGTGGCGCTGGCTGTCCTGCCAGCCGCGCTTCGCGTCGGCCGGCGCATCGTTCGACAGGCGCTGGTACGCGCCGTCCATCACCGCCTGCCACTGCTGCTGCGCTTCGCCCATGCACTGGATCTGGCCGGCCGGCGACGACCGGTCGCGCCGTGCGAGACACTGCCGCATCGCGACGTCGATCGGGTCGGCCGCGGCCACTTCCGCGTGCGCCGCGTTCAACCCCGCCGACCACGCGGCCCAGACGACGAGCGCGGCTACCGCCGCGCGCATCGCCCGGATTCGTCCATGCGTCGCCATCAGTCGCGCACGCAGTCGACGAAGTACTCGACGCGGCCGTTCACCTCTTCCGCGACGAGGCCGTGGATGTCGGTGTGGAAGCCCGGGAAACGCTCGTTGAAGTCGCGCGCGAACCGCAGGTAGTTCACGATCGTCTTGTTGAAGCGCTCGCCCGGGATCAGCAGCGGGATGCCCGGCGGGTACGGCGTCAGCAGGATGCTCGTCACGCGGCCTTCGAGCTCGTCGAGCGGCACGCGGTCGATCTTGCGGTGCGCGAGCTTCGCGAATGCGTCCGACGGCTTCATCGCCGGCTCCATGTCCGACAGGTACATCTCCGTCGTCAGGCGCGCGATGTCGTTCGCACGGTACACGTCGTGGATCTGCGTGCACAGGTCGCGCAGGCCGACGCGCTCGTAGCGCG
Source organism: Burkholderia cepacia GG4 (assembly GCF_000292915.1). NCBI lineage: Bacteria > Pseudomonadati > Pseudomonadota > Betaproteobacteria > Burkholderiales > Burkholderiaceae > Burkholderia > Burkholderia cepacia. The sequence goes on along the minus strand of NC_018513.1, from coordinate 1,094,665 downwards.
GATGCTGCGCGACGAATTCCGGCAGCACACGCCACAGCGGCTGGTTGTTGTCGTAGTCGTCCTTGAACTGCTGCAGCTCCGTCACCATCGAGTTCCAGCGGCCCTTCGTGATGCCGATCGTGAACATGATGAAGAACGAGTACAGGCCGGTCTTCTCGACGATGATCCCGTGCTCGGCCAGGTACTTCGTGACGATCGCGGCCGGAATGCCCGTCTCGCCGAACTCGCCGTCGACGTCGAGCCCCGGCGTGATGATCGTCGCCTTGATCGGGTCGAGCATGTTGAAGCCTTCCGCCAGCGGGCCGAAGCCGTGCCAGTGGTCGTTCGGCTTCAGCATCCAGTCTTCACGCGAACCGATGCCTTCTTCGGACAGCTCGTCCGGGCCCCACACGCTGAAGAACCAGTCGTCGCCGTATTCCGCGTCGACCTTGCGCATCGCGCGGCGGAAGTCGATCGCCTCGGCGATCGATTCCTCGACGAGCGCGGTGCCGCCCGGCGGCTCCATCATCGCGGCCGCGACGTCGCACGACGCGATGATCGCGTACTGCGGGCTCGTCGACGTGTGCATCAGGTACGCCTCGTTGAAGCGGTGCTTGTCGAACGTGCGGTTCTCCGAATCCTGCACGACGATCTGCGACGCCTGCGAGATGCCCGCGAGCAGCTTGTGCGTCGAGTGCGTCGCGAACACCAGCGCGCCCGTGCGCGGACGGCCGTCGCCGATCGCGTGCATGTCGCGGTAGAAGTCGTGGAACGTCGCGTGCGGCAGCCACGCTTCGTCGAAGTGCAGCGTGTCGAGCAGGTCGCCGAGCAGGTCCTTGATCATCTCGACGTTGTAGACGACGCCGTCGTAGGTGCTCTGCGTGATCGTCAGGATCCGCGGCTTCATGTCCGGGTTCTGGCGCATCGCCTCGCGCGCGAACGGGTTCGCCTCGATCTTCTTGCGGATGTTCTCCGGCTTGAATTCGTCGCGCGGGATCGGCCCGATGATGCCGAAGTGGTTACGCGTCGGCGTCAGGAACACGGGAATCGCGCCCGTCATCGTGATCGCGTGCAGGATCGACTTGTGGCAGTTGCGGTCGACCAGCACGATGTCACCCGGCGCGACGGTCGCGTGCCAGACGATCTTGTTCGACGTCGACGTGCCGTTGGTCACGAAGAACAGGTGGTCCGCGCTGAAGATGCGCGCCGCATTGCGCTCGGACGCCGCGACCGGGCCCGTGTGGTCGAGCAGCTGGCCGAGTTCGTCGACCGCGTTGCAGACGTCGGCGCGCAGCATGTTCTCGCCGAAGAACTGGTGAAACATCTGGCCGAGCGGGTTCTTCAGGAACGCGACGCCGCCCGAATGGCCCGGGCAGTGCCACGAGTACGAGCCTTCGTCCGCGTACTTCACCAGCTCCTTGAAGAACGGCGGCGCGAGCGAGTCGAGATAGACCTTCGCCTCGCGGATGATGTGGCGCGCGACGAACTCCGGCGTGTCCTCGAACATGTGGATGAAGCCGTGCAGTTCGCGCAGGATGTCGTTCGGCAGATGGCGCGACGTACGCGTTTCGCCGTACAGGAAGATCGGGATGTCCGCGTTGCGGCGGCGCACTTCGGTGACGAACGCGCGCAGCTCGATGATCGCGGTCGCGAGCTCGGGCAGTTCGCCGTCCGGGCCGGTTTCGCCGAGCATGAGTTCGTCGTCGTCGATCGACAGGATGAAGCACGACGCGCGGCTCGACTGCTGCGCGAACGACGTCAGATCGCCGTAGCTCGTGAGGCCGAGGACTTCGACGCCCTCCTTCTCGATCGCTTCGGCCAACGCCCGGATGCCGGAGCCCGAGATGTTCTCGGAGCGGAAATCTTCGTCGATGATGACGACGGGGAAACGAAACTTCATGGGCGATTCTCCAAAAAGAACGACCGCGGCGCGTCACGCGCAGCGGTCACCCGGAAACTGGTGAGACGTTATGCAACCAGATCAGGTTTTCGGCAGCGTGACACCGCGCTGACCCTGATACTTGCCGCCGCGATCGGCATACGACACGTCGCACACCTCGTCGCTTTCGAAGAACAGCACCTGCGCGACACCTTCGTTCGCGTAGATCTTCGCGGGCAGCGGCGTGGTATTCGAGAATTCCAGCGTGACGTAGCCTTCCCACTCGGGTTCGAACGGCGTCACGTTGACGATGATCCCGCAGCGCGCGTACGTCGACTTGCCGAGGCAGACCGTCAGCACGGTGCGCGGGATGCGGAAATATTCGACGGTGCGAGCCAGCGCGAACGAGTTCGGCGGGATGATGCACACGTCGCCCTTGAAATCGACAAACGAACCCTCGTCGAAGTTCTTCGGATCGACGATCGTCGAGTTGATGTTCGTGAAGATCTTGAATTCGTCCGCGCAACGGATGTCGTAGCCGTAGCTCGACGTGCCGTAGCTGACGATCCTGCGACCGTCCTCGGACGCGCGAACCTGATCGGGCACGAACGGCTCGATCATCTTGTGTTCTTCGGCCATGCGCCGAATCCACTTGTCGGACTTGATGCTCATAACGGGGCGCCTGGAAACGCTGCGTGACAGTCGGTAGGGGCCGCTCCCGCAAGGCAGCGACCCGGAAAGGCGCACATTTTAAACGATCATCGGCTCGCGCACGCGGCGGCCGTCAACGGATCACGCCGCACGCGAGCGCGGGCCCCGCGCCATGCTGCGGAAAGGCCGGATCGCTCGGTTCGCGATACACCAGCACCGCGCGGTTCAGCGCGGAGCGCACGCCGTCGAGGGCCAGATCGGGCGCGACGATGAAACCGGCCGCGACGCCGTTCGCATCCGCGTGGATGTTGCCGAGATCGCCGGCAACGCGCGCGCCCGCGCGCAGCCGGTCGGCGGCCGGCGCGAACACCTGGCCGGTGCTCGAGCCGTCGCCCGCGTTGCAGTCGCCGCGTTCGTGCACCTGCAGCGCGTGATCGCTGTTCGGCGGCAGGCCGACCAGGTTGTACGTGACCTGGACGCCGTCCGGGCGTTCGACGAACGTCACCGCGCCGCGTGCCTGCGAGCCGACCGTCGGCTGCAGTTGCGCGTCGGCGCGCTTTTCGTGCGACGAGGAAAAAGAGGTACAGCCGGCCAGCAGGCCCAGCGCGGCGGCGGCCAGCAGCGCGCGCCGCGCGCGGCCGGCGCGCACGCCGTGATGTCGTTGGTTCATTCGATCCTCATGCCGGCTGGCGGCCGTTTGATACGGCAGCCATGCCGGGCGGGTAAAGGGACCCGGGAAAAGTCGCCATGATACCGCGCCTCGCGGCGCCGTAAACAGCGTGAGGCCCCGCCCCGCAAGGGTTTTACGTATTTTGAACAACGATCGACGGGAACTTCGACGTCATGTCGCGCGCGCGCTCGGCGATCGCCAGTGCGACCCCGCGCGCGATGGCGCGGTAGCGCCCTGCCAGCGCGCCGTCGGGTTCGGCCGCGACCGTCGGCGTGCCGCTGTCGGCGCGCTCGCGGATCGCGATGTCGAGCGGCAGGCTGCCGAGCACGGTCACGCCGTAGTCCTGCGCCATCCGCTCGGCCCCGCCGGCGCCGAAGATGTGTTCTTCATGGCCGCAGTTCGAGCAGACGTGGATGCTCATGTTCTCGACGATACCGAGGATCGGAATCCCGACCTTCTCGAACATCTTCAGGCCCTTCTTCGCGTCGAGCAGCGCAATGTCCTGCGGCGTCGTCACGATCACGGCGCCCGTCACCGGCACGCGCTGCGCGAGCGTGAGCTGGATGTCGCCGGTGCCCGGCGGCATGTCGACGATCAGGTAGTCGAGCTCGCGCCAGTTGGTCTGGCGCAGCAGCTGCTCGAGCGCCGACGTCGCCATCGGGCCGCGCCACACCATCGGGTTGTCTTCCTCGATCAGGAAGCCGATCGAGTTCGCCTGCAGTCCGTGACCGACCAGCGGGTTCATCGACTGGTTGTCCGGCGACTCCGGGCGCTGGCCGTGAATGCCCAGCATCGTCGGCAGCGACGGGCCGTAGATGTCGGCGTCGAGAATGCCGACCGACGCACCTTCCGCGGCGAGCGCGAGCGCGAGGTTCACCGCCGTCGTGCTCTTGCCGACGCCGCCCTTGCCCGAGGCAACCGCAACGATGTTCTTCACGTTCGGCAGCAGCTTCACGCCTCGCTGCACCGTGTGCGCGACGATGTCCTGCGACACGGTGACGCGTGCATCGCGCACGCCCGGCACGGCCGTCAGCGCAGCGGCGATGCGCGCGCGCACGTCGTCGTGCTGGCTGCGCGCGGGGTACCCAAGCACCACGTCGACCGCCACGGCGTCGCCGTCGATCGTGACGTTGCGCATGCCCTTGTTCGCCGCGTACGGCCGGCCGGTATTGGGGTCGACGACAGCCGCCAGTGCGGCGTCGACTTGTGCCCGGTCAATGCTCATCGAAACTCCGTGAAAACGTTTTTTCCGCGCGCAAACGTCAAAAAATATCAAATAACGCTGCGAAAATCGGGAAAAGTGAAAGAATCTGTTGCATGCCATTGCGCGAACGCGCGCCGCGGCGCACTCTTCGCGTGCGGCATGCTATGGGGCCAAATCGGCCACGAACCGCCTATATTGTAGAGGCTGACGCGTCACCCTGTCCGGAACAGCCACGCTGGCGAACAGGGCATGCGGCCGCCTCGGCGGCTGCCGCGAGCACGGGCCTGCCCTTCTTTTTCGGGCGTCCGTGCAGGGAGCCGTAACTGTTGTTTGTCATCGTTGTCGACTCGTTCAACCAAGAGAGGAATCCAAGATGAACATGAAAATCGCGACCCGCCTGTCCGTCTTCGCATTGGCCGGCGCACTGCTGGCAGGCTGCGCCACGCAGCAAGGCAACAACGCGGCCGTCGGTACCGGCACGGGCGCAGCGCTCGGCGCAGGCATCGGCGCGCTGGCGGGCGGCGGCAAGGGTGCTGCGATCGGCGCGGGCGTCGGCGCACTGGTCGGCGGCGTGACGGGTTACAACTGGCAGGCGATCAAGAACAAGCTCGCACCGTCGGCAGCCAAGACGGGTACGCAAGTGACCGAGCAGCCGGACGGCTCGCTGAAGCTGAACGTGCCGAGCTCGGTCACGTTCGCGACGAACCAGTACGCGATCACGCCGGCCTTCACGCCGCTGCTGAACGACCTGGCGACGACGCTGAACCAGAACCCGCAAGTGACGGCATCGGTCGTCGGCTACACCGACAGCACGGGTTCGCAGCAGCTGAACCAGACGCTGTCGCAGAACCGTGCGCAGAGCGTCGTGAACGCGCTCGTGCAGCGCGGCGTCGCCGGCGGCCGCCTGGCGGCACAGGGCATGGGCCCGTCGAACCCGATCGCGGACAACGCGACCGAAGCCGGCCGCGCGCAAAACCGCCGCGTCGAGATCTACCTGCGCGCAGCGCAGCAGTAAGCATCGCAACGAGAGGGAACGGGGGCGCACGTCGGACGCACGATCCCGCCGCACAAGGCTGGCGGCGGGGATCGGTAACAAATCGAAAAAAATTTCGAACTTCTGTCGCGGCCCGTGGTCTCTCTTTACGGTACGCGGCTGGCGCAGCCGGCGCGTCACCATTCTCCTCTTGTCGTTGTTGCTCCGGGGCCGTATTCGCCCCGGTTTTTTTTGCCCGCAGAAGTTGTGCTGCAACGCAGCATAATCGTGCCGGGCAAGCTGCGCCGGCGGTCCCGCCCGTTCCGGCGCCGGGTCGATGGCGCCCACCCCGACTGACCTGCCCGCGCCCCTGCTAGAATCGCAGTTTCCGTCGTTTCCGCCGTTCTTCTACAGACCCTATGTCCGCATCCGACCTCACTTCCGTGCAGGCTGCGGCGCCGCAAGGCAGCCGCCAGATCCTCGTCACGTCCGCCCTGCCCTATGCCAACGGCCAGATCCACATCGGCCATCTGGTCGAGTACATCCAGACCGACATCTGGGTGCGGACGCTGCGAATGCATGGTCATGAGGTCTACTACATCGGCGCCGACGACACGCACGGCACGCCGGTCATGCTGCGCGCGGAAAAGGAAGGCCTCACGCCGAAGCAGCTGATCGACCGCGTGTGGACCGAGCACAAGCGCGACTTCGACAGCTTCGGCGTGTCGTTCGACAACTTCTACTCGACCGACTCGGACGAAAACCGCGTGCTGAGCGAGAAGATCTACCTCGCGCTGAAGGAAAACGGCCTGATCGCCGAGCGCGAGATCGAGCAGGCGTACGACCCCGTCAAGGAAATGTTCCTGCCGGACCGCTTCATCAAGGGCGAGTGCCCGAAGTGCCACGCGAAGGACCAGTACGGCGACAACTGCGAAGTGTGCGGCTCGACCTACCTGCCGACCGAGCTGCTGAACCCGTACTCGGTCGTGTCGGGTGCGACGCCGGTGCGCAAGAAGTCGACGCACCACTTCTTCCGCCTGTCCGACCCGCGCTGCGAGTCGTTCCTGCGCGAATGGGTCAGCGGCCTCGCGCAGCCCGAAGCGACCAACAAGATGCGCGAGTGGCTCGGCGACGCCGGCGAAGCGAAGCTCGCCGACTGGGACATCTCGCGCGACGCGCCGTACTTCGGCTTCGAGATCCCGGGCGCGCCCGGCAAGTACTTCTACGTGTGGCTCGATGCACCGGTCGGCTACTACGCGAGCTTCAAGAACCTGTGCGACCGCAAGGGCATCGACTTCGATGCATGGATCCGCTCGGGCTCGACGGCCGAGCAGTACCACTTCATCGGCAAGGACATCCTGTATTTCCACACGCTGTTCTGGCCGGCGATGCTCGAGTTCTCGGGCCATCGCACGCCGACCAACGTGTTCGCGCACGGCTTCCTGACGGTGGACGGCGCGAAGATGTCGAAGTCGCGCGGCACGTTCATCACCGCGCAGAGCTACATCGACACGGGCCTGAATCCCGAATGGCTGCGCTACTACTTCGCCGCCAAGCTGAACGCGACGATGGAAGACATCGACCTGAACCTCGACGACTTCCAGACCCGCGTGAACAGCGACCTCGTCGGCAAGTACGTGAACATCGCGAGCCGCGCGGCCGGCTTCCTGATCAAGCGTTTCGACGGCCGCGTGCAGGACAGCGCGATGAACCATCCGCTCGTCTCGAAGCTGCGCGATGCGATTCCCGCGATCGCCGCGAACTACGAAGCACGCGAATACGGCCGCGCGCTGCGTCACACGATGGAGCTCGCCGACGAAGTGAACGCGTACGTCGATGGCGCGAAGCCGTGGGATCTCGCGAAGGATCCGGCCAACGCGGTCGCGCTGCATGAAACCTGCAGCGTGAGCCTCGAGTCATTCCGCCTGCTGTCGCTCGCGCTGAAGCCGGTGATGCCGCGCGTCGCCGAATCCGTCGAGGCGTTCTTCGGGATCGCGCCGCTCACGTGGGCCGACGCCGCGAAACCGCTGTCGTCGGCGCAGCCGATCAAGGCGTACCAGCACCTGATGACGCGCGTCGACACGAAGCAGATCGACGCGCTGCTCGCCGCGAACCGCGATTCGCTGCAGGCTGAGGCCGCCGGCGCCGCTGCCGCGGGGGCGGCCACCGCCAACGCCGCGAAAGAGGCGAAGAGCACCAAGGCGAACGCGAAGGTGGCCGCGGCAAACGGTGCCGACGACGGCCCGATCTCGATCGACGATTTCGCGAAGGTCGACCTGCGCATCGCGAAGATCGTCGCGTGCCAGGCCGTCGAAGGCTCGGACAAGCTGCTGCAGCTCACGCTCGACATCGGCGAGGAAAAGACCCGCAACGTGTTCTCGGGCATCAAGTCCGCGTACCAGCCCGAGCAGCTCGTCGGCAAGCTGACGGTGATGGTCGCGAACCTCGCGCCGCGCAAGATGAAGTTCGGGCTGTCCGAAGGGATGGTGCTCGCCGCGTCGGCCACCGACGAGAAGGCCGAGCCGGGCCTCTACATCCTCGAGCCGCACAGCGGCGCGAAGCCCGGCATGCGCGTGAAGTAAGCCACGCGCCCCGCCGCTTTTCGCAAAAAACCCCGCACGATGTGCGGGGTTTTTTTCATGGCTGCCCGGTACGCCGCTCGCGCGCGCCGTCACTGCCGAACCACCGGTCGAAGCGCCGCGTGTAATTCAGGTCGACGCCCTGGAACGTGCCGCCGTACGCGGATACCGACCAGAAGCGCGTCAGGTTGATCGTCGCCTTGAATGCGTTGCTCGCCGATTGCAGGCCCTGCTCGAAGCCGAGCACGAAACGCTCGTTGATCGCCTTCGACACCAGCACGACCTGCGGATCGATCAGGCCGACTTCGCTGCGGCCGACCGAGACCTCGTCGAGGCCGAAGGTCTGCGCGACGCGCTTGCCCGTCACGCTGCCGAGCAGCCCGAGCGCCGCCGTCATCGCACCTTGCTGGCCGACGTTGTTGCCCTGGTCGGTGCCGTGCCCGAACAGCAGCCACGACAGCTTTTCGTTGTCGGTGACGTTCGGCTCCGACACCAGCTTGACCGTCAGCGACTGGATCGTGCCGGTGACCTGCACCCCGGCCTCGACCTCCTGGTTGCGCCGCATCGCGAGGATGTTCACGCCCGGATTCGACACGGGGCCGTTGAACGTGAAGAAGCCGTTCTCGATCGCGAGCTTGCGGCCGAACGACGTATACGTCGATCCCTCGGTCACGCGCACGTTGCCGACCGCGCGCAGCGGCACGCCCGGCGCGCTCATCACGGTAATCGTGCCGCGCAGCCCGAGGTCCGCACCGTGGCCCTTGAAGCGGAAGTTGTTGCCGAGGCCGATGTCGATGTTCGCGCGCGGCGCGAGCGACGGCGCCGGCTTGTCCTCGATCTTCTGCGGCTTCGCGACCGCCGTGCCGGTCGGCGTCTCGCCGCGCACCGTCCCGTCCGGCCGCATCACGACGACATCGTCGGACAAGTGCGGCGCCGCGTCCTCCGGCAGGTCGAACAGCGCGCGGTCGACGACGAACTTGCCGTCGATCGACAGCGCGCCGCGCGGCCCGTCGTTCGCGACGGTCGCCTTGCCCGACAGCGACAGCTTGCGATCCGGCGCCGCGAACAGTTCGAGCTTGTCCGCGACGATGCTCGCGGTCAGGTCGGGCGCCTCGCCGTCGAGACGCACGCGGCCGATCGCGCGCAGCGTGCCGTCGCCGCCGTGGAACTCGACCTGCTGGAATTCGACGAGGTTCTCCGCGAGCCTCACACGCACGATGCCGTCCTTCAGCTGCACGCCCTGGTCGACGAGCGTGGCGGACAGATCGTCGCCCGTCAGCATTCCCGACACGTTCGGCTTCACCGGCGTGCCGGCGACCGTCAGCTTCAGCGCCGCGCGCCCGCCGAGCAGGTAGCTCGGCCCGAACAGGTTGCCGGTCGCCTTCAGCGACGGGATGTCGGCGTCGATGCGGCCCGTCAGCGGGCCGTCGTCGGCGACGCCGAATACGCCGTCGCGCAGCGCGAACGGCACCGCGACGTTCGCGTCGAGCGAGCCGACCCGGTTCGCCTTCGCGAGCGCCACCACGTTGAGCCGGTTGCCGGGCGCGAAGCTCGCGCGCGCGGAAAGTTCGGTCAGCCCGAGCGATGCGATGCCGCGCCCGGTCTCGATCGTCACGTCGCCGCCTCGCCGCTTCACCTGCAGGTAGCCGGTCGCGTTCGTGCCGAGCGAGAAGTCCCAGTCGGCGTCGAGCACGACGTCGGTGCGCACGGGCGGCCGCTGCCCGGTCAGCTCCTGGCGGACCTCGAGGAAACGCGCGACCGAGGCGCCGCTCATGGAGCCTGCCGAGCGCATCTGGCCGTGATCGAACACGAACGACTTCAGGTCGATCGCCGCGCCTTCCAGCGTGAGCCGCGTCGCGCCGAGCGTCACGCGGCCGGCGCCGGCCGACACCGTGAGCGGCGCCTGCAGCGCCACCGCCGGCGTGCCGCGGTTCGCAAGACGCGTGACGGTGCCGTCCCAGCGCATCCCGTCGCGGTTCTCGACTAGGCCGCCGTTCGCCGCGAGCGTCAGGTCGATCACGCGGCCGCCGGCCATCCCGAGCGCCGACGCGTCGAGGGTGTGTTTCGCGCGCGTGCCGTCGAGGTTCGCGCGCAGCGATTTCAGCTGCAGCGAGCCGAGCACGAGGTCGGTCGCGTCGGCCGTGAACACGAGCGCGCCGTGCGCGCCGTCGCGGATGTCGGCGTGGCCGTGGGCGGCGCCGATCCGGTTCGAGCCGACCACGACGTGCTCGGCCTTGTAGGTGGCCGTCACGTTCGGGTGCGCGAAGCTGCCGGTCAGGTCGCCCTGCGCCTGCACGAGCCCCTGGACGCCGAAGCCGAGCCGGTCGAGCTCCGGCGCATCGACGACGAAGCGCAGCCGGTCGCCGGGTGCGCCGAAGCTGCCGCGCAGGTCGACGTGGTTGCCCGCGATCGACAGGCTCGCGTTGCTCGGCAGGACCCGCGTGCCGGCGAGCTGCACGACGCCGGCGCCGGTCAGCGGCACGCCGTCGTACAGGCTGTCGCCGAGCTTGAAGGTCGCCTTCGTCGATACCTGCGGCGCGAACGCGCCCGATGCCGTCAGCGTGCCCGATACGCTCGTCTCGCCGCGCTTGGCCGGTGCCTTGGCCGCCGGTTTCGCCGGCTTGCCGCCGCCCGCACCCGGTGCGCTCATCGCGGCGAGCAGCAGCGGATCAAACGCGGTCAGTGTCGCCTTCGCGTCATAGCTCGAATGCGCGTCGTGACGGAATACGCCCGTCAGGTCGATGCGGCCCTTGCCCGCCGTCACGCGCGCGTCGGTCAGCACCGTCTGCTGCGACGTCAGCGCGACCTTCGCGCGCGCACCGAGCGCGAGCTTCGGGTCGTTCAGGTTGAAGTCGACGGTCGTCACGTCGCCCGCGAGCGTCACGCCGAGCGGGCCGCCGAGGCGCATCGGCCGCAACTCCGCGACGAACGCATTCAGGTCGAGATTCGCGACCTTCAGGTCGAAGCGGCCCTTGCCGCCCGTCAGCGTGCCGTTGCCGGTCACGCTGCCGTCGCGGACGAGTTTCAGCACGAGGCCGTCGAGCCGCTGCGCGTGCGCGTCGAGATTCACGGTCGCGTGCGCGTCGACGACCGGCAGCAGGTGATCGCCGAGCGTGCCGGGCTTCGCGTTGACGATCGACACGGGGCCCGTCACCGCGAACCCCTTCGCCGCTGCCGAGCCGGCCGGCGCGGTCACGGGCGCAAGCTCCGCGCGCACCGCGAGATCGGCGGCCGGCGCGCCTGGCGCGATCGCCTGCGGGTTCACGTGATCGAACGCGAGCGATGCGCGCGTGAGCGGCACCGCTCCGAACGGGGCGGCCTCGACGTGCGCACGGCCGTTCAGCTTCATCCCGCTCGCGGAGACGTCGGCGACGAGCGCTTCGAGCGAGCCCGACACGTTCGCGCTCGCGTTGACCGGTTCGTTGGCGAGCTTGCCCACGTAGGTCGCATTGCCCGTCAGCGCGAACGGCTTCACGCCGTCGAGCTTCGCGCGGGCGGTCAGCGCGCCGTACGGCGTGTCGACGCCGTCGAGCGCGAGTTCATGGTGACGGCCGTCGCTGCGGCCGTTCAGCGCGAGATGGTCGAGCTGTGTCGTCGAGCCGCCTTCGTGGATCGCCAGGTGCTCGACGCGCAGGTCGTCGATCCGCAACTGCAGCGGCAGGCTCAGGTCCTGCGGCGTCTTGGCCGGGGTCGACGGTCCCGGTGCAATCCGCACGTCGATCGTGCCGGCACGAAGATAGGCGATGGACAGTCGCCAAGGCGCGCGGGTCAGCGCCCAGCGGCCGTCGAGCCGGTCGATTCGCACTTCCGTGCCGGCGCCGCCGGGACTCGTCAACGCGAAGCCGTGCAGGCGCACGCCGGTCGCGAGCGCGCCGCCCTCCAGCGTGCCCGCGAGCCGGCCGCCCAGCACACGCACGGCCGCCTGCCACGCGAGCCGCGTGCCGCGCTCGGTCGCCGCCGCGGCCAGCACGAGCCCGGCCGCTAGTACGACGAGCAGCACGACCGTCGCGAGCGTCCACGCGACGACGCGGCCCGCACGCACGCGGCGCGGCACACGCGACGGCGCGTCGGGCGCGCGCTCGGGCGAGTCCGGATCATGAGGCGGCGGCGTGTCGTTCGGGTCCTTCGTCATGCGGTTCGTCGTGGATCGGGCAACAGGTTCAGAAAGCGATGCCGAGCGTCAGGTACGGGCGCACGCTGTGGTTGCGCAGCCCGTACGCGACATCGACGTTGATCGGGCCGACGGGGCTGCGCCAGCGCGCGCCGATGCCGACGCCCGGGTAGAACACCCGCTCGCCCCACGCATCGGTCGCGGTGCCGATGTCGAAGAACGTCGCCGCGCCCCAGTCGCGGTTGAACCAGTGCTGGTATTCGGCGGTGCCCGTCATCAGATACTTGGCCGGCAGCACGGAGCCGTCGACGTTGTTGCCGATGCTCTGGTAGCCGTAGCCGCGCACCGAGTTCGAGCCGCCCGCGCGGAACAGCAGCGACGCCGGCACGCCGGTCGAGCTGCCGCTCGTGAACACGCCGCCGAGCTCCGCACGGAACACGAACAGGTCGCGCCGGCCGATCGGCAGGTACTGCTGGCCGCGCGCGTAACCGCGGATGAAGGTCTGGTCGGTCGCCACGCCCTTGATCGCGAAGCCGGCCTCCGCGTGGATCAGGTTGCCCGATCGCGGGAACAGCGGATCGTCGATGTTGCGGCGGGTCCACGCCCACTGCGGCACGAGCGCGCGGCTCGTGGTCGGGCCGGCGCCGTTCTGGTCGAGCCGGTCCTGGTAGTACATCAGCGAGTACGTGTAATCGATGAACTGGCCCGTGCGCGTGCGCTGCACGCCGACCCGCGCGCTGTAGATGCGCGTGTCCGACACGTTGGTGTTCGTGTAAGACGCGAGCACGCTGTTGGTCCAGCCTTTCTCGCCGGGCGGCATCGACAGCTGCACCTGGCCGTACTGCTGGATCTGGTCGAGCCGGCCTGACACGGTGAGCGGCCACGCAGCGCCGAACGTGTCGAGGTAGGTGTACGACCCCTGCACGTGCGGGCCCGTATCGGTTGCGTAGCCGACGCCGCCGCGAATGTTGTTGTACGGGAACTCGCTGACCTTCACGTGCACCGGCGTGCGCTCCGGCTTCGCCGTATCGTCGCCGACGTCGATCGCGACGCTCGCGTAGTACGGCGTGTTCTGCAGTTGCCGCTGCAGTTCGGTGATCCGCTGTACGTCGTAGATCTCGCCTTCCGACAGCGGATTGACGTTCGTGACGATCTTCTCCGGATAGCGGCGCACGCCGTCGACATCGACCTTGCCGATCGTAAACGTCGGGCCGCTGTCGAACGTGACGGCCAGCGTCGCGCGCTGCGTGCGCGGATCGATGCGCGCCTCCGACGACGCGATCTTCGCGCCCAGGTAGCGGCGCGACTGCAATTGCCTGAGTGCCGCGCCCTTCGCACCGTCCCAGCCGGACTGCGTGAACGGATCGCCGGGCTTCAGCGAGAACGCGAACCGGGTGGCGGCCTCCTGCTTCGGATCCTCGGTATCGACGGGCCCCTTGAACGTCAGGTCGACCGTCGACACGATGGTCGGCGGCCCCGGATCGACGGCGACGCGCACGTCGCGCTTGCCGCCGCGCGTGCGCACGTCGGTGCGCACGACCGGCGAGAAATAGCCGGCCGTCGCGGTCAGGTCGCGCACCTGCTGGGGCGTGGCGGTCACGAGGAAGTCGAACTGGTCTTCGCTGACGTCATCGCGCTTCGCGAAGCGCGCAATATCAAGATGGGACTTGAGAAGCTTGCGGATCGAGCGCGGCGCGTCGATGTCGACGTCGTACTTCGCGTAGGCCGGCAGCACGACGACCGCGGCGAGACAGCCCACGAGGGCTGCCCGGGCCGCGGCACCGGTGCCGCGCCGTGCGCGGTCGCCGAGGGCACGGGCCGCGCGCGGGCCCGCCTCATGCGCCGTGTGTGCTTGCTGGTTCGCCTGACCCGCCAAATAGGACCTCGCCCTCGGTTATCGGTTTTTGTGGAAAGCCCTGTATTTGACCACAGGGTGGCGGCCGTGCCCGCACGGGCGCCGCTTTGACGCTTGCGCGCAACGACGCGCCCGCGGGCCGCGCCGGGCGCCCTGCGGGCGCCGGCCAGCCGATTCGACGCGCGATTGCCGCCGGCTGTTCCCCGCGATGCGGTAAAATCCCGCCATCGAGAATCCGGCGCACCGTGCGCCGCCCGAAACGGAAAGCCAAGCCATGCCGTACCAGTCCGACGTCACGCAATTCCTGAACCAGCTCAAGCAACAGAAGCCGACGCTCGAAGCAGAGCAGCGCAAGGGCCGCTCGCTGCTGTGGGACAAGCAGCCGATCGACCTCGACGAGCGTGCCGAGCAGCAGGAATCGCGCGTGAAGCAAACGTCCTACGTCTACTACCAGAACTTCTGACGACGTGAGCGCCGCCGACGAGGCCAGCGCCGCCCGGCAGGACGACGCGATCGCCGCGCCCGCGGGCGCCGATTCGACGCCCGACACGGTGGACGGTGTCGCGGCGTTCGCTCGCCTGTACGGCGAGCCGCTCTTCAAGCTGCCGCAGGATCTCTATATCCCGCCCGATGCGCTCGAGGTGTTCCTCGAGACGTTCGAAGGCCCGCTCGACCTGCTGCTGTACCTGATCCGCAAGCAGAACTTCAACGTGCTCGACATCCCGATGGCGCAGGTCACCGCGCAATATCTGGGTTATGTCGACCAGATCCGCACGTCGAACCTCGAGCTGGCAGCCGAATACCTGCTGATGGCCGCGATGCTGATCGAGATCAAGTCGCGGATGCTGCTGCCGGTCAAGAAGGCCGACACCGGCGAGGAAGCCGAGGATCCGCGCGCCGAACTCGTGCGCCGCCTGCTCGAATACGAGCAGATGAAGCTCGCCGCGCAGCGCCTCGACCAGTTGCCGCAGCTCGGCCGCGACTTCCTGCGTGCCGAGGTCTACATCGAGCAGAGCATCACGCCGCGCTTTCCCGACGTCGACTCGGACGACCTGCGCGCCGCGTGGGCCGACGTGCTCAAGCGCGCGAAGCTCGTCCAGCACCACAAGATCTCCCGCGAGGAGCTGTCGGTGCGCGAACACATGAGCCTGATCCTGCGCCGGCTGCAGAACGCGCGCTTCATGGAGTTCGCCGACCTGTTCGACACGTCGCGCGGCGTGCCGGTCGTCGTCGTGAACTTCATCGCGATGCTCGAACTCGCACGCGAATCGCTCATCGAGATCACGCAGCCCGAGCCGTTCGCGCCGATCTACGTGCGCCTCGCGTACCTGCCCGCGTAACCGGGCCGCCCCACTCTCCCTACGCCATTCAGATCCGTGCCGGCGCTGCACCGCGCCGGCCGCTGCAGGTACGCCCGATTAAAAAGTGAACGATCGTTCTTTTATCGATGCGCCCGGCGGCCAAATCCTCTACAATCCGCCGACGCCCGATGCGCCGCCCGCGCGCCGGCGTTCTCCGCTTCGACCCCGACGCCGCTGTTGCGGCGCCAACGCGCGCATGCGCGAGGAACCCGCTACCCGATCATGAAAGTCATCAGCTCGATCCAGGAACTGCGCGACCAGTTGCGCGGACAGAACCGCACGGCGTTCGTGCCGACGATGGGCAACCTGCACGAAGGTCACCTGTCGCTGATGCGCCTCGCGCGCCAGCACGGCGACCCGGTCGTGGCGAGCATCTTCGTCAACCGCCTGCAGTTCGGCCCGAACGAGGATTTCGACAAATATCCGCGCACGCTCCAGGACGACATCGACAAGCTGCAGCGGGACAACGTCTACGTGCTGTTCGCGCCCACCGAACGCGACATGTATCCGGAGCCGCAGGAATACCGCGTGCTGCCGCCCGACGACCTCGGCGGGATTCTCGAGGGCGAGTTCCGCCCCGGCTTCTTCGCCGGCGTGTGCACGGTCGTCACGAAGCTGATGAGCTGCGTGCAGCCGCGCGTCGCGGTGTTCGGCAAGAAGGACTACCAGCAGTTGATGATCGTGCGCCGCATGTGCCAGCAGCTCGCGCTGCCGGTCGAGATCATCGCGGCGGAGACCGTGCGCGACGAGGACGGCCTCGCGCTCTCGTCGCGCAACCGCTACCTGACGACCGACGAGCGCAAGGAAGCGCCCGAACTCGCGAAGACGCTGCAGCGCGTGCGCGACAGCGTGCTCGGCGGCGAACGCGACCTCGGCAAGCTCGAGCAGCACGCGCACACGCACCTGGCCGAGCGCGGCTGGGTGCCCGACTACATCTCGATCCGCCGCCGCGCGAACCTGATCGCGCCGAGCGCCGCCGAACTCGAGGCCGGCGAGCCGCTCGTCGTGCTCGCGGCCGCGAAGCTCGGCGCGACGCGCCTCATCGACAACCTGGAAATCTGACGGGCGGCCCGCCCTCGCCTCTCACGCATCACGGAGATACCATGCAGCGCCATATGCTCAAATCGAAGATCCACCGCGCGGCCGTCACGCACTGCGAGCTGCATTACGAAGGCTCGTGCGCGATCGACGAAGACCTGCTCGAAGCGGCAGGCCTCATCGAGAACGAACGGATCGACATCTGGAACATCAACAACGGCGAGCGCTTCTCGACTTACGCGATCAAGGGCGAGCGCGGCAGCGGGATGATCTCGCTGAACGGCTCGGCCGCGCGCCGCGCGCAACTCGGCGACCTCGTGATCATCGCGGCGTTCGCGATGGTCGACGAAGCCGAGTTGCAAGCCGGCTGGAAGCCGAAGCTCGTGTTCATCGACGAAGGCAACAAGATCAAGGGCCACCGCGATCACGTGCCGACGCAGAACTGGACGTGATGCAGCCGGCCACCCGCGGGTCCCGGCACGCCGGGTAGCCGCCGCGGCCGCCGCGCCGCGCGACACAAACGAAGGGCCTGATCCGGCACGCTGCCGGATCAGGCCCTTTGTCATTCGAGCAGCCGTGCCCGGCTTCGCCAGCGCCCGGCCAGCCGCGGTCAGGACGCCTTGGCGACCTTCTCCGCTTTCGCGGCACGGCGTTCGGCCCATTCGACGATCGGCCGCCACTGTTCGAGATCCTTCTCGACGCGGCTCTTCGCGACGTCCCACAGCGTCAGGCCGTGCGCGGCGATCTGCACGTAGTTCTGCGTGTCACGCACGTAGCCGAGCACCGGCAGCCCGAGCCCTTCGACGAAGCGGTGCAGCTGGTCGGACGAGCGCGTGCGCGCATCGACCCGCATCCCGACGATCCCGACCTCGACGTTGCCCTTGCGCACGGCCTTCTCGCCGGCGAGGCGCTCCAGAAACTGCTGGGTCGCGAGAATATCGAACATCGACGGCTGCAGCGGCACGATGACCTTGTCGGCGAGTTGCAGCGCGACGTTGAGCCGGTTGCCGTGCAGGCCGGCCGGCGTGTCGATCACCGCATATTCGAGGCCGCGCGGCGGCTTCGACGGCGCGTCCGGATCGAGATCCCAAGCCTCGATCGCCGGCAAGCCGGCCGGCCGCAGGTCGAGCCACGCATGCGCGGACTGCTGCCGGTCCAGATCGGCAAGTGCGACCCATGCGCCCTGCGCCGCGAAATAGCCGGCAAGATTGGTGGACAGCGTGCTCTTCCCCACGCCACCCTTCGGATTCGCCACCACGATAACCGTCATGAATTCCCCCGAAAAAGCCGCGCGGCGCCTGCCGCGTGGCAGGCGCCGCTCGATTGCGGATACAGGGTGCGATGATATCGGCAAACCGGGTATCACCGGAACGGGTTGCGCCGGTGCCCGCCCCGTTTATGCGGTTCGCGTCGCGGCACGCGGTGCGCCGATCGCGAATGCGCCGCCGCCCAGCAGCGCCTGCACCGCCAGCGTGACGGCCCAGAACGCCGGGTATTCCCAGCCGCCGTTCGGCGACGCGAAGCTCCAGCCGTTCGGCAGATGCGCGGAGACCGCGCCGAGCATGAACGGCAGCAGCACGAGCGCGGCGCTCCGCACGCGGAAGCCCGCGAGCAGCGCGAGGCCGCCCGCCAGTTCGACGAAGGTCGTCAGGTAGGCGAGCCAGCCCGGCAGGCCGATCGACGCGAAGAACTGCGCGGTGCCGGGCAGCGTGAAGACGAACACCTTCTGCGCGACGTGCGCGAGGTACAGCACGCCGAGCGCGACGCGCAGCAGCGTTGCACCGAAATCGTTGAGGCGATTGGGGTTCATGGCGAATTCCTTCGTAAGTGGATGGGAATGGATCGCACTCTATTCGAATCAATTCGACCAATAAACACGCAACAAGGCTTTAACTGCCTCCCATCAGGAACGAATCGGGTTGTAAAAAAGGGCATGACCGATCATGCCCCGATACCCGTACCCGAGACGAACCTCATCCGCCACTTTTGCCTTGTGTGGCATCACCCGAGCCGCCCGGCGTGTACGAGTCGCACGCGTGCGCAACCGCCGACGCGCCCAGCAGCACCGCGAGCAGCACGCTCAACCACCATCGAGCCTTCATCGTCACACTCCTCTTGGCGGACCTCCGCCCACCTGAGTTGTATGCGATCCTGCGGAAAATGCCAGTCCGGCCGCGCTCGCGCGTCAGCGGAACTCGGCGTACAGCGCGCGCAGGTCGAGATGCTCGGCGAACGAATCGGCGAGGCGCTCCAGCGACGCCTCACGCAGCGCCGGGTAGTCGATGCGCTCCGCACCGTCGAACCCGGCCCACGCGAGCAGTGCCGCGCACGCGTCGGGTGCGTCGAACAGCCCGTGCACGTAGGTCGCGAGGATCTGCCCGTCGGCGGACAATGCGCCGTCCGTGCGCGCGCCGCCCGGTGCAGCGCCGGCGGCCAGTTCCAGCGCGGGCGCCGCGAGCGCGGGCCCGCGCGTGTCACCCATGTGGATCTCGTAGCCATGCACAGCGGCCGCACCGGGCAGTGCGAGATGCCCCGTCACGTTCTTCAGCGTCTTGTCCGGCTGCAGCGTCGTGTCGAAATCGAGCAGCCCGAGCCCCGGTACGCTGCCGGGTGCGCCTTCGAGGCCGAGCGGATCGTCCAGCGTGCGGCCGAGCATCTGCATCCCGCCGCAGATGCCGATCACCTTGCCGCCGTAACGCAGGTGCCGGCGGATCACCGCGTCCCAGCCCGCGTCGCGCAGCCACGCGAGATCGCGCTGCACGCTTTTCGAACCGGGCAGGATCAGCAGGTCGGCATCCGGCACCGGGCCGCTCTTCCAGTACGTGAATTCGACCTGCGGATGCGCGCGCAGCGGGTCGAAGTCGGTGTGATTGCTGATCCGCGGCAGCGCGGGCACCACCACGCGCAGCACGCCGGCGTCGCCGCGCACGGCGGCGCTGCGCGCCTGCGACGGCAGCATGTCCTCCGCGTCGAGCAGCAGCCCGTGCAGGTACGGCAGCACGCCGAACACCGGCTTGCCCGTCTGCGCGCGCAGCCAGTCGAGGCCCGGTTCGAGCAGCTTGATATCACCACGGAAGCGGTTGATGACGAAGCCGCGCACCCGTGCGCGCTCGCTGTCCGACAGACACGCGAGCGTGCCGACCAGGTGCGCGAACACGCCGCCCCGGTCGATGTCGGCCACGAGCACGACCGGGCAGTCCACGCGTTCGGCGAAGCCCATGTTCGCGATGTCGCCTGCGCGCAGGTTGATCTCGGCCGGGCTGCCAGCGCCTTCGACGATCACCGTGTCGTAGCCGGCGCGCAGGCGCGCGTACGATTCGAGCACCGCATCGAACGCGACCGGCTTGTAGTCGTGATACGCACGCGCATCGAGGTTCACGCGCGCCTTGCCGTGGATGATCACCTGCGCGCCGCGATCGCTCGTCGGCTTCAGCAGCACGGGGTTGAAATCGGTATGTGGCGCGACGCCCGCGGCGAGCGCCTGGAGCGCCTGCGCGCGGCCGATCTCGCCGCCGTCGGCCGTCACCGCGCTGTTGAGCGCCATGTTCTGCGGCTTGAATGGCGCGACGCGTGCCCCCGCGCGGCGCGCGAGGCGGCACAGGCCCGCGACGAGCGTGCTCTTGCCCGCGTCGGACGTCGTGCCCTGGATCATCAACGTGCCGCGCGGCTGCGGTTCGGGTGCGTTCATCGTGTGCAAAGTCGTGGCGAAGCAAAGGCCGCATTATCGCCCGCGTCCGGTCGCCCGCACCGTTACAATCACGCGATGATTCCGCACGACCTCACCTTTGTCCTCGGCGGCGCGCGCTCGGGCAAGAGCGCGCATGCCGAGCGGCTCGCCGCCGACAGCGGTCGCCCCGTCACCTATATCGCCACCGCGACTTCGACGCCCGCCGATGCCGAATTCGAACAGCGCATCGCGCATCATCGCGCGCGCCGGCCGGCCGACTGGGGCTTCGCCGACGCGCCCGTCGACCTCGCCGGCACGCTCGCGCGGCTCGACGATCCGCACGCATGCCTGCTCGTCGACTGCCTGACGCTGTGGCTCACGAACCTGCTGTGCCCGATCGACGGCGAACCGCTCGACGACGCGCAATACGCGACGCAGGTCGAGCGGCTCGAACACGCATTGCGCGGCGCGCGTGCGAAGGTGATCGTCGTCAGCAACGAAATCGGGCTCGGCGTCGTACCGCTCGGGTCGGTCACGCGCCGCTACGTCGACGAGCTCGGACGCCTGAACCAGCGCATCGCCGCGCTCGCGACGCGCGTGACGCTGCTGGTGGCCGGGCTGCCGCTCGAACTCAAGGCCGGAGCGCCGTCATGCTGATATTGTCGCTGCCGGTCGTCGCGATGCTCGCCGTCGCGGCCGCGATCGTCGATCGCATCGTCGGCGAACCGGCCGGCTGGCATCCGCTCGTCGCGTTCGGCCGGCTCGCCGCGCGCATCGAAGGCGTGCTGAACACGGGCCGGCGCGGCCGGGTGATCGGTGTGCTCGCGTGGGGCGCCGCGGTGCTGCCGCCGGTGGCCGTCGCGGCGTGGCTCGCGGCCGTGCTGCCCTGGCCGCTCGCGGCCGCGCTGCACGTCACGCTGCTGTGGTTCGCGCTCGGCGCGAAGAGCCTTGCCGACCACGTCGCGCCGATCGCCGCGGCGCTGCTGCGGCACGACCTCGACGCCGCGCGCGCGCTCACCGCGCGCATCGTGTCGCGCGACACGAGCGAAGCCGACGAAGGCGCGTTGTCGCGCGCGGCCGTCGAATCCGCGCTGGAGAACGGCAACGACGCGATCTTCGGCGCACTCTTCTGGTTCGTCGTCGCGGGCGGCCCCGGCGCGCTGCTGTTCCGGCTCGCGAACACGCTCGACGCGATGTGGGGCTACCGCACACCGCGCTTCCTGACCTTCGGCTGGGCCGCCGCGCGCCTCGACGACGCACTGAACTGGATTCCCGCGCGCCTTACCGCCGCGAGCTACGCGCTGCTCGGCGACACGGCCGCCGCATGGCGCTGCTGGCGCACGCAGGCGCGCCACTGGGACAGCCCGAACGCGGGCCCCGTGATGGCCGCGGGTGCCGGCAGCCTGAACGTGCTACTCGGCGGCCCGGCCGTCTATCACGGCGAACTCGAGGACCGTCCCGCGCTCGGCACCGGCGCGCAGGCGACGGCCTCGCACGTCGTCGCCGCGCTGTCGCTCGTCACGCGCACGCTCGCGCTGTGGCTCGCGCTGCTCGTCGCGAGCGGCGCACTCATCCTCGCTACCCATCATGTCTGACGCACGCATCCCGCACGGCGGAAACCTGCACGAAGCCGCACGCCGCCACGGCATTCCGTACGATGCCTGGCTCGACCTGTCGACCGGCATCAATCCGCTCGGCTATCCGGTGCCGCCGGTCCCGGCCGACGCATGGCGCCGGCTGCCCGACGACGGCGACGCGCTCGCCGCGTGCGCGGCCGGCTACTACGACGCGCCCGATGCCGCGCATGTGCTGCCCGTTGCCGGCAGCCAGGCCGCGATCCGCGCGCTGCCCGCGCTGCTGCCGACCGGCGATGCCGGCGTCGCCCCGCTCGCGTATGGCGAGTACGCGCCCGCGTTCGCGCGTCACGGCCATCGCGTCGTACCGCTCGACATCGACGCGGACGTGCTGCCGGCGACGCTGCATCACGCCATCGTCGGGAATCCGAATAATCCGACCGCCGAATTCGTGCCTGCCGAACGGCTGCTCGGCTGGCATGCGCAGTTGTCGGCGCGCGGCGGCACGCTGATCGTCGACGAGGCGTTCGCTGACACCGGTACATCGCAGTCGCTCGCACGGCACGCCGATCGCCCGGGTCTCGTCGTTCTGCGCTCGGTCGGCAAGTTCTTCGGGCTCGCAGGCATCCGCGCGGGCTTCGTGCTCGCACACCCCGAACTGATCGCCGCGCTGCGCGACAGGCTCGGCGCGTGGACCGTCAGCGGCCCCGCGCGTCATGCGGTCGCCGCCGCGTTCGCCGATCGCGCATGGCAGGCCGCCGCCCGTGAACGGCTCGCGGCCGACGGCGAACGTCTCGCCGCGCTGCTGCGCACGCACGGCTTCGCAGTGCGCGCGACCCCGCTGTTCAGCTGGACCGACGACCCGCGCGCCGCCGCGCTGCATGCGGCACTCGCCACGCACGGGATCTGGACGCGCCACTTCGCGCAACCGTCGAGCGTGCGCGTCGGCCTGCCCGGCAGCGAAGCAGAATGGCGGCGCGTCGCCGACGCGCTCGCGCAGTGTGTCCCGACGCTGCAACAGGAATCCGCATGAGGGTCCGCAGGTTCCGCACGCTGGCGCCGCTCGCGACGCTGGTCGCGCTCGCCCATACGCCGCTCGCTCACGCCGACGTCACGACCCGCGACGACGCCGGAAACACCGTCACGCTGCCCGCGCCGGCGCAACGCGTGATCAGCCTCGCGCCGCACGCGACCGAACTGGTCTACGCGGCCGGCGGCGGCGCGAAGCTGGTCGGCACCGTCACGTACAGCGACTATCCGCCCGCCGCGCAGGCAGTGCCGCGCGTCGGCGACAACAAGGCGCTCGACCTCGAGCGGATCGCCGCGCTGAAGCCTGACCTGATCGTCGTCTGGCGGCACGGCAACGCCGAGCGGCAGACCGATGCGCTGCGCGCGCTGCACATTCCGCTGTTCTTCAGCGAACCGACGCATCTCGACGACGTGGCGACGTCGCTGCGCCGGCTCGGCACGCTGCTCGGCACGGCACCGGCCGCCGATGCGGCCGCGGCGGCGTTCTCGCGCGATATCGCGGCGCTGCGCGCACGCTATTCGGCGCGTCCGCCGGTCACGATGTTCTTCCAGGTATGGGACCGGCCGCTGACGACGCTCAACGGCGCGCATCTGTTCAACGATGTCATTGCGCTGTGCGGCGGCCGCAACGTGTTCGCGGCGCTCAAGCCGCTCGCGCCGACCGTCACCGACGAGGCCGTGCTCGCGGCGAATCCGGAGGCGATCGTGACGACCAGTGCCGGCGCGACACGCTCGGACGCCCCGCTGCCGAGCCTCGCGCGCTGGCGTGCATGGCCCGCGCTGACGGCCGTGGCGCGCAACAACCTGTACGCGATCGACGGCGATCTGCTGACCCGGCCGTCGCCGCGAATCGCGCAGGGCGCGGCCGCGTTGTGCGAGGATCTCGACGCCGCGCGGGCGCGGCGGCCGGCGCGCTGAATCAGCGCTTCGATCCCCTGCTGCGCTGCGCACCCATCCGTGATTGCGAGCCGGTCACACGCCGGCACGCGATCGCCTATTCGTCCCAGTGCACGACTTCCCAACTTCGCGCCGTATCATCCGTACGCAACCAGACTACGCCGCCCGTCGGCACCGGTCGCGACAGCAGCGTATCGAGCGGCACGCGCAGCGCATGCGCTGCGAACGCGCGAATCACGCCCGCATGCGTGAGCGCCCATTGCGGCGCGTTGCGCTGCGCGACCGCGTCGGCCATCCGTGCGACACGCGCGGCGAACTGCGCGACGCTTTCGCCGCCATGCGTGCATGCATGCATCAGGTCCGCGGCCCACGCATCGAGCGCTGCGCGGTCGATGTCGTCCCAGCGCCGCAACTCCCACGCGCCGAAGTCCATTTCCTGCCAGCCCGCGTCGCGCCGCAGCGGCACGTCGAACGCCTGCGCGAGCCGTTCGGCAACCGATGCGCACCGCGTCAGCGGGCTCGTCCACACCTGTTCGGGCAGCGGCGCCCCGAGCGCCGCGAGACGCTCGCGCACGACCTGCGCACCGGCCTCGGCCGGCGCGGCGAGCGGCACGTCGCTGCGTCCGTAGCACACGCCCGGCTCGACCTCGACGGCCGGATGGCGAATCAGGACGATGTCCATCCGAGCACCACCAGATAGATCGCCAGTTCACTCAGCTGCTGCGCGAAGCCGAGACAGTCACCCGTATAACCGCCGATCCGCTTCACGAAATAGCGGGCCGCCCATGCGCGCACGAGCACGAGCGCGACGAACGCCGCGAGGCCCGCGCGCCAGTCCGGCCAGAACAGCCACGGCAGCCCGAATGCGGCGACGACCCAGGCCGCGCGCGCGCCCATGCGCTGCGCGACCGGCTTCGCCTTGCCCTCCGGCCGAACGTAGTCGAGCGACATCAGCAGGCTCACGGCGGCCGCACGGCTTGCCGCATGCGCGGCGATCATCGTCCACGCGGCGCGCAGCGGCGGCATCGCCGCGAGCGCCTGCCATTTCAGGCCGAGCGCGATCACGAGCGCGACTGCACCGAACGTGCCGATCCGCGAATCGTGCATGATCCGCAGCACGTCGTCGCGCGTGTAGCCGCCGCCGAACGCATCGCAGCTGTCAGCCAGGCCGTCCTCGTGGAACGCACCGGTCGCGAGCAGCGTCGCGGCCATCGACAGCCCGACCGCGATCGACGCGGGCAGCACGCGCAGCGCCACGAGATAGACGAACGCGCCCCACGCGCCGACGCACGCGCCGACCAGCGGGAAATAGCGCGCGGCCTGATCGAGGTCGCCGGCCGCATAGCCGATCGCGCGCGGCACCGGCACGCGCGTGAAATAGCCGAGCGCGACGAAGAAGTAGCGCAGTTCTGCGCGTACGCCGCCCACGCGCTCAGGCGTCACGATTGTCGACGCCCGCGGACTCGAAGCTCGCCATCTCGGCGAGGAACGCGGCCGCCGCGCGCACGAGCGGCAGCGCGAGCGCGGCGCCCGTGCCTTCGCCGAGCCGCAGGTCGAGCGCGAGCAGCGGCTTCGCGCCGAAATGCTCGAGCATGCGCCGGTGCCCGGCCTCGTGCGACGCGTGCGAGAACACGCAGTAGTCACGCACGCCGGGCGCGATGCGCTCGGCGACGAGCAGCGCGGACGTCGCGATGAACCCGTCGACGAGGATCGTCATCCGCTCGCTCGCGGCCGCGAGATACGCACCCGTCATCATCGCGATCTCGAAGCCGCCGAACGTCGCGAGCACGTCGAGCGGCGAGATCGCGTGCGAATGCCGGACGAGCGCACGGCCGAGCACCGCGCGCTTGTGCGCGAGCCCCTGGTCGTCGAGGCCCGTGCCGCGCCCGACGCACGCATCGATCGGCACGTCGAGCAGACGGCTCATCAGGCACGCGGCCGACGACGTGTTCGCGATCCCCATTTCGCCGAAGCCGATCACGTTCGTGCCGAGCGATGCGTGCAGGCGCACGCGCGCCGCGCCGGCGTCGAGCGCCGTCCGCGCCTCCTCAGGCGTCATCGCGGGCTCGACCGCGAAGTTGCGCGTGCCGCGCGCGACCGGCAGCGACACGAGCCGGTCCGACACCGGCAGCGGCGACGCGACGCCCGCATCGACGATCTCGAGCGCGCTCTGCGCGACGCCCGAGAACGCATTGATCGCCGCGCCGCCGGCCAGGAAATTCGCGACCATCTGCGCGGTGACCGCCTGCGGATACGGGCTCACGCCTTCGGCTGCGATGCCGTGGTCGCCGGCGAACACGATCGTCACGGGGCGCTGCACGTGCGGCCGCTCGGTGCGCTGGATCAGGCCGATCTGCAACGCGATCGCCTCGAGCTGGCCGAGACTGCCGGGCGGCTTGGTCTTGTGATCGATCACATGCTGCAGGCGCTTGCGCAGCGCGTCGTCGAGCGGCGCAATGGCGGGCGGGAAGTCGGTCGGGTTGGTCATCGGAAGGTTGCCTCGTTGGCGCGGCCGGTGCCGCGCATCGAAAGAAGGAAGATCATCGCCGCTCGGGCCACGCCGGCAGCAGCGCGTCGCGGCCGTTCTCGCGGATCAGCACGAGCGGATAGCCGAAGGCATCGCTCGCGCGTGCCGGCGTCAACACGTCGTGCACGGGGCCCGCCCACGCGTGGCCGCGGCCGTCGAGCAACAGCGCGTGCGTCGCGAAACGCCGCGCGAGATTCAGGTCGTGGCACGAGAACAGCACCGTGCGCGGGCCCGCGTCGAGCCATGCATTCAGCGCGGTCAGGCCATCGATCTGGTGATGCAGGTCGAGATGGGCGAGCGGCTCGTCGAGCAGCATCAGCGGCGCATCCTGGC
Source organism: Burkholderia cepacia GG4 (assembly GCF_000292915.1). Lineage (NCBI taxonomy): Bacteria > Pseudomonadati > Pseudomonadota > Betaproteobacteria > Burkholderiales > Burkholderiaceae > Burkholderia > Burkholderia cepacia. The sequence continues at coordinate 1,068,338 of NC_018513.1, read as the reverse complement.
ACAGCGTCGCGGCCAGCGCGACCCGCTGCCGCTCGCCGCCCGACAGCGACAGCACGTCGCGCGACGCAAGCGCGGTCAGCCCGAACGTCGCCAGCGCATCACGCGCGGCCGCGCGGTCGCCGTCGCGCTCCCAGCCCCAACCGCCGAGATACGGAAAGCGGTTGAGCAGCACCGTGTCGAATACCGTCGCGCTGAACGCGTCGTGCAGTTGCTGCGGCATCAGCGCGCGGCGCCGTGCGAGCTGTTCGGGCGGCCATGCGGCGAGCGGCCGGCCGTCGATCTCGACCTGGCCGCCGGCCGGCCGCTGCAACCCCGCGAGCGTCGCGAGCAGCGTCGTCTTGCCTGCGCCGTTCGGCCCCGCGATGCACCAGATCTCGCCGGGCCGGAAGGCCTGCGTGAAGCCGTCGAGCAAGGTACGATCGCCCACCTTCAGCATCAGGTCGACCGCCGCGTAGCTGATGCCGCCGTCGGTGTGCGGCGTGGCATGCGTCATCGCATCGGTCTCCTCAGCAACATCCACAGGAACACCGGCACGCCGATCAACGCGGTCATCACGCCGACCGGCAATTGCGCGGGCGCGATCGCGGTGCGCGCGAGCAGGTCGGCCGCCATCACGCCGCCACCGCCCGCGAGCATCGCGGCAGGCAGCAGCATGCGCTGGTCGTTGCCGAACGCGAGCCGCAGCGCATGCGGCACGACGAGGCCGACGAAGCCGATCGTGCCGGCCGTCGTCACCGCGGCGGCCGCCGCCAGCGACGCGACGAGGTAGATCCGCATGCGCAGTCGCGCGACCGGCACGCCGAGCGCGAGCGCGGTCGCGTCGCCGCGCAGCAGCACGTTCAGCTGCGGCGCGGCGGGCAGCGCGACGCACGCGGCCAGCAGCAACGCGCCCCATGCGAACCATGGCGCCGTCACGCCATTCAGGTCGCCCGTCAGCCAGAAGATGATGCCGCGCAGCCGCGCATCGGGCGCGAGCGACAGCAGCAGCGTGACCAGCGCGCCCCACCCGGCCGCGATCACGACACCCGTGAGCAGCAGCCGCGGCGACGCGTCGCGTGAATCGCCGCGCCACAGCTCGCGGCGAGCCAACCCGAGCACGAGCGCGACCGACACGAGCGAACCGGCGAACGCGGACGCATCGACGAGCCACCACGCGGCGCCCGCGATCATCGCGACGAGCGCGAACCCGGCTGCACCGCCGGACACGCCGAGCACGTACGGCTCCGCGAGCGGATTGCGCAGCAGCACCTGCAGCAGCGCGCCGGCCAGCGCGAGCAGCGCGCCGCACGCGAAGCCCGCGAGCGCGCGCGGCAGCCGCAGCGTGCGCACGATGTCGGCGAACAGCGCGTCGCCGCCGTGCGGCACGAGCGACGCGAGCGCCTGCCACGGCGACATCGGCACGCTGCCGATCGACAGCGACGCGACGAACAGCAACGCGACCACGGCCGCCAGCCCGGCCCAGATCGCTGCGGCACGCGCGGCGCTCATGCGGGGCACGACACCGCGCATGACACGCGAAGCATCGACTTACCGCTGTTGCCGGCTGCGCTTCGGAGTGTTGTAGACATACGCAAGCTCGTCATCCTTGTCGAACTGATGGGTGGGTGCGTGCGCGGACGTACCGCGACGCGGTGAGGTCATTGCACGCGGCCAGCGCGACGATCCCGTCGCCGCCGAGCCGCGTGCCGCCCGCATCATGGCCCGCACGATTCAGGCGCCACGCGCCGCAGAACGAGCGCGTCACGATCATCGACGCCAACGCCACGCACGGTGATCGGCATCCCGATTCCGCGTTTCGCCAACGGCGTCCCGCGACGCGGCGACCGGCCGCACGTCGGTCGCACCAACCTGCCAGGACCGCACCCCTTCGCGCCGCCGCTTCGCGCGGCCGACGTTCTGCGCAATATAGTGGAAGCCGCCGCATCGAGTCGATTCGCGCCGCACTTGCGCCGCTGCCGCGCACGGCTTGCGCACCGCCGGACGCGAACGCGAGCGGCACTGCCGGGCCAGCGCTCACGCGCGCGGCGATGTCCTGCTCATTGAACACCGTGGGTTGCGAAATCGTGTTCACGCGCGCATCGGGCGCGATTACGACAACTTGCGCCGGCGATGATGTGTCGGCAAGCCGCGCGGAAGGCGCTGCCACCGTGACGTCGCGCGTCGTCACCGATCCGGACGAACCGGCATCCGCCGCGCTCGGCGCAACGGCAAGCGACAACCCGCGGCGCGCGCCGAGCGCCATGCGGACGATTGGGGTCAGCATCGAAGACAAGTTCCGTGAAGCACTTGCGCGCCCCGCCTCCCCGCGGGCCGCACGTCATGAAGCCCGTGCAGGCTCCTCGCCTCGGCCGGTATCCGGGCTGGCGGTGTTCCGGCTCGCCTTCCCGCGCGTGTGAAGCGCAGTGGCCCGCGCCCGCGTGCGACACCTGCACGCGAAACGCGCCCGAGCCGACCTGCGTCAGGCGACGCGGCCGCTTACCGTTGCGGGGGCAGCGCAGGTTGGCGATCGTCTGGCGAAGCGCGCCCTGCTTCCCGTTTAACCGCGCGACGCACGCGCGAGCACCGAGGCGGCGCCAGTTTAGGAGCGGGCCGCGCGAGCGTCAAGAAAGCCGCGAAACGCATGCGCAGCGCGTGCCGGACACGCATATTCGCGGCAAGAAGCCGGGGTGTTACGACTGGAAACGTTACAGATGTCGGAATGCGCGTTATTCCGCGCTAAAATGCTGGGTCTTTAGAGGACGCAGCAGATGCTCAACGAACTCGAAACCTTATCTCAAAATATTGGCCGTCTGATCTCGCTGAACAAGCGCTATCACTCGGAACGGCTCGCGCTCGAGGAGCAGGTCGCGCAAATGCGCGCGGAAGCGGACACGGTCCGCGCGGAACTCGCGCAACTGCGCGAGGAACGCAATGCGCTCGCAGCCGAGCGCGACACACTGTCGGCAAAGATCGACGACGCCCAGGTCAAACTGAACGCGATTCTCGAAAAGCTGCCGCGCACGAAGAGCGCCGAGCCAGCCGACAACCAGCTCGATCTGCTGGATGCGCAGGCGCGCACGGATAGCGACGACGCGGCCAGCCACGGAGAACATGCATGAGCACCAAGCAGATCGAAGTCTCGATTCTCGGTCAGCCCTATCGGCTCGCCTGTTCGGCCGAGACCGAAGCGGCGCTGCTCGAAGCCGTCGCGCGCGTCGACGCCGAAATGTCGAAGATCCGCGCGAACAGCTCGGTACGCGGCACCGACCGCATCGCGGTCATGGCCGCGCTGTCGCTCGCATCCGAATTGCTGCGGCTGCAAACGAGCGTGCGGCACGGTGAAGCATTTCCTGCGGAAGAAATCCGTCGTACAATGCACCAGATGAACGAACAGCTCGGCGCGGTGCTCGCACAGCACGAGACGCAGTAACGTTTGATCGATGCGTCGATTCCCCTTGATCTCGGCGATCAACGGTGGTCAAATTGGCGCAACGAAACACAGTTCAGTCAGCTTCCCTGCCTGGTTCGCCAAGGTCATATATTCCTTGAACCAATGCCATGTGCACGGTTGCGGAAATTTGTAGCACGGGCGCGCGCGTCACTCTGTCTGATGTACCCGATGTGCTGCTAACTGCGACCAATTCTGAACCCCAGGTTCAGGATGCCGGCCTAGCGGCCAAGGCGGGGACCTATCCAACGGCATCGGGCGCGTCCCGATGCCGTTTCCTTTTGTAGCAGCCTCTTTCTGCGTCGATCACGATCCATGCAATACTGGCTGATGAAGTCCGAACCGGACGAAGCAAGCATCGACGATCTCGCGAACGCTCCGCAGCGCTCGCTGCCATGGACCGGCGTGCGAAACTATCAGGCGCGCAATTTCATGCGCGACACGATGAAGATCGGCGACGGCGTGCTGTTCTATCACTCGAGTTGCCCCGAGCCGGGCATCGCGGGCCTGGCCGAAGTCTCGTCGACACCCTATCCCGACCCCACCCAGTTCGATTCGCACAGCCCGTATTACGACCCGAAGTCGACGCAGGAAACGCCGCGCTGGTTGCTGGTCGATGTGCGCTTCGTGAAAAAGTCGCCGCTCGTGCCGCTCGCCGCGCTGCGCGAACACGACGAACTCGCCGACATGCGCGTGCTCGCACGCGGCAACCGGCTGTCGATCACGCCCGTCACGCGCACCGAATGGCGCTTCATCACCGAAAAGCTGATGAAGTAGGCGTGCGCAGCGGCGCACGCCAAACGTCAAATCCGGTCAACCCGCGCCACCACCACGGAACTCGCGGCGCGTTCGCGCAGCCTAAGCAACCGCTGTCGCCCGAGCGGGCCGACGGCCGTTTTTTCGTCGCGCGGTACGCCCGCGTCGCGCACGCGTGATCCGCGTGCGCGCCCTCGCACAAGGAGTCCAACAATGACCAGGAAATCCGCACTCGCGCTGTCGCTCGCCCTCGCCGCTGCCGTCCCCGTCGCGCTGACGCTCGCGTCGCCGGCTGCGCACGCGCAGACGGCGAACCCGCACTTTCCAGAGCCGGCCGGCGTGCTGTCGCTGTCGTCGCAGGCCAGCGCCGACGTGCCGCAAGACATCATCCACATCACGCTGTTCTACGAGCAGCAGGCGAAGGACCCGGGCAGCCTGACGTCCGCGCTGAACCAGCGCGCCGACGCGGCGCTCGCGCAGGCGAAGGGCGTGTCGGGCGTCACCGCGCACACCGGTGCGTTCTCGGTGTATCCGAGCACCGATCGCGACGGGAAGATCTCCGCATGGCGCGGCCGTACCGAAGTCGTGCTCGAGTCGCGCGATTTCGCGGCGGCGTCGAAGCTCGCGGGCCAGCTGTCGAACCAGCTGCAAGTTGCGAACGTCGAGTTCTCGCTGTCGCCCGAAGCGCAGCGCGCGGCCGAGCAGAAGCTCACGACCGAAGCGATCAAGTCGTTCCGCGCGCGCGCGGACGAAGCCGCGAAGGCATTCGGCTACAGCAGCTATTCGATCCGCGACGTGAACGTCGGCGGCGGCCGCAACGTGCAGCCGTACCCGCGCATGATGGCGATGGCCGCGGCGCCGATGGACAGCGCGAAGATGAGCGCGCCGATCTCGGTCGAAGGCGGCAAGACGACCGTGTCCGTCACCGTCAACGGTTCGGTGCAGATGAAGTAACGCGCATCGCGCTGCTGTCAGCAGATGCGAAAACGCCGGCCCGATGGCCGGCGTTTTTCGTTTGTGATCCTGCGCGCGATCCGCGTGCCGACCTTGTGCATCGGCATCGCATCACGCGCACACCACACGTCGCGCGTTACGCGACCGCATTCGCCGCGCGGCGGCGATACGCCCACACCAGCATCGCGATGCCCGCGAGGATCATCGGCAGCGACAGCCACTGCCCCATCGACAGGCCGAGTGCGAGCAGGCCGAGGAAGTCGTCCGGTTCGCGTGCGAATTCGACCGTGAAACGTGCGAGCCCGTAGCCGATCAGGAACAGCGCCGACACCGCGCCCATCGGCCGCGGCTTGCGCGCGAAGAAGAACAGCACGAAGAACAGCGCAATGCCTTCGAGCGCAATTTCATAGAGCTGCGAAGGATGGCGCGGCAGCATCTGGTACTGCATGAACACGTCGGCGAGATGCCACTTCTCGACGAGCGCCGGATGCTTCGGCAACCACGCCGCGTCGTCGCGCATCGCGCCCGGGAACAGCATCGCCCACGGCGCGCCCGGATCGGTCACGCGGCCCCACAGCTCGCCGTTGATGAAGTTGCCGAGCCGCCCGGCCGCGAGCCCCGTCGGCACCATCGGCGCGACGAAGTCGGTGACCTGCAGCCAGTTGCGCTTGCGCTGCCACGCGAACAGCACCATCGCGAGCGTCACGCCGAGGAAGCCGCCGTGGAACGACATCCCGCCTTCCCACACCTTGAACACGTCGAGCGGATGCGAGAAGTAGAAGTCGGCCTTGTAGAACAGCACGTAGCCGAGCCGGCCGCCGAGCACGGTGCCCAGCACGCCGTAGAACATCATGTCGTCGATGTCCTTCGCGGTCCAGCCCTGCGCCGCGACATGCGGCAGCTTCAGGCGGATCCGGCCGACGACGATCGCCGCGATGAAGCCGACGAGATACATGAGGCCGTACCAGCGCACGGCCAGCGGCCCGAGATGGATCGCTACGGGGTCGAAATTCGGGTGAATGATCATGGGTTAGCGATGAAGTTTTCGAATGCGGTACGGCGCTCGCACCGGCGCCGCACCGCGCATTGGACGGCGCCGGCGCGGCATCGTTCGCATCAAGTGGCGAGACCGTGCGCACGCACGACGTCGATGAAGCCTGCGAGCACGGGACTCACGTCGCCCGTGCGCCAGACGAGGCCCGTCTCGACGACCGGCGAAACGCCGGCGAGCGGACGGTAGACCACGCCGGTGCGCCGCAGGTTACGCAGCGACTGAGGCACCAGTGCGACGCCCATGCCGGCCGACACGAGGCTGACGATCGTCTGCATCTGGATCGCCTCCTGGCCGATGCGCGGGGTTTCCCCCGCCGCGCCGTAGCAGCCCGTAATGATGTCATAAAAGCCGGGCGCCAAACGACGCGGAAAGATCACGAGCGGCAGCGCGGCCAGGTCGGCCAGATGCACGGGTTCGTCCTCGGGCGCGTCGGGCGCCGCGGCCGCCGGCATCGCGACCACCAGCGGCTCGCGCAGCACCGGCAGGTACGACAGCCCGACCGCATGACGCGGCGGCACCGGCGGTATCACGAGCCCCGCGTCGATGCGGCCCGCGACGAGTTCGTCGATCTGCACGTCGCTCGTCGCCTCCGCGAGCTGCAGGCGCACCTGCGGATAGCGCGCGCCGAACGCGCGCAGCAGCGACGGCAGCAACCCGTAATCCGCGGTCGACACGAACGCGAGCGACAGCGAGCCGGCCTCGCCGCGCGCGAGGCGCCGCGCGAGCGGCGGCAGCGCGTCGGCCGACGCGAGCAGCCGGCGCACGTCGGGCAGCAGTGCCGCACCGACCGCCGTCAGCGCGACCGAGCGCTTGGTGCGCACGAACAGCGCGACGCCGAGTGCCTCCTCGAGCGCCCGGATCGCCTGCGACAGCGGCGGCTGCGTCATCGACAGGCGCTCGGCCGCGCGGCCGAAATGGCGCTCGTCGGCAACGGTCGCGAAATAGCGCCACTGGCGCAGGTCGGGCGTCGGATCGGCCATGCTTCACTCATTCGCAAAACGACTTAATAAGCGACAAATAATATATTGGACATCCCAAAGTGGAAACTCCATGCTTGTTTCATCCGAACCGGCACGCCGTTCGCGGGCGTCGCCAATACAACGATGGAGTCCCCCATGTCGTACAACCGTCGCTCGAAGCACATCACGCAAGGCGTGGCCCGTTCGCCGAACCGCTCGATGTATTACGCCCTCGGCTACCAGAAGGACGATTTCGACAAGCCGATGGTCGGCATCGCGAACGGCCACTCGACGATCACGCCGTGCAACTCGGGCCTGCAGCGGCTGTCGGACGCCGCGGTCGCGGCCGTGAAGGCGGCCGGCGCGAACCCGCAGATCTTCGGCACGCCGACGATCTCGGATGGCATGTCGATGGGAACCGAGGGCATGAAGTACTCGCTCGTGTCGCGCGAAGTCATCGCCGACTGCATCGAGACCTGCGTACAGGGCCAGTGGATGGACGGCGTGGTGGTCGTCGGGGGCTGCGACAAGAACATGCCGGGCGGCATGATCGCGCTGGCGCGGCTGAACGTGCCGGGCATCTACGTTTACGGCGGCACGATCCGTCCCGGCCACTGGAAGGGTCGCGACCTGACGATCGTGTCGTCGTTCGAGGCGGTCGGCGAGTTCACGGCCGGCCGGATGTCGCAGGAGGATTTCGAAGGGGTCGAGCAGAACGCGTGCCCGACGTCCGGCTCGTGTGGCGGCATGTACACCGCGAACACGATGAGCTCGTCGTTCGAGGCGCTCGGCATGTCGCTGATGTATTCGTCGACGATGGCGAACCCCGACGAGGAGAAGGTCGATTCGGCCGCCGAATCGGCGCGCGTGCTGGTCGAAGCCGTGAAACGCGACCTGAAGCCGCGCGACATCATCACCAAGGCGTCGATCGAGAACGCGGTGTCGCTGATCATGGCGACCGGCGGCTCGACCAACGCGGTGCTGCACTATCTCGCGATCGCGCACGCGGCCGAGGTCGACTGGACGATCGACGACTTCGAGCGCATCCGCCAGCGCGTGCCCGTGATCTGCGACCTGAAGCCGTCGGGCCAGTACGTCGCGACCGACCTGCACCAGGCCGGCGGGATCCCGCAGGTGCTGAAGATCCTGCTCGATGCGGGCTTGCTGCACGGCGACTGCATGACGATCACCGGCCGCACGATCGCCGAGGAACTGAAGGACGTGCCGGGCGTGCCGCGCGCGGACCAGAAGGTGATCTTCCCGATCGACCGCGCGCTGTACAGGCAGGGCCATCTCGCGATCCTGAAGGGCAATCTCGCGGAAGACGGTGCGGTCGCGAAGATCACCGGCCTGAAGAACCCGGTGATCACGGGCCCCGCGCGCGTGTTCGACGACGAGCAAAGCGCGATGGACGCGATCCTCGGCGACAGGATCCGCGCGGGCGACGTGCTCGTGCTGCGCTACCTCGGCCCGCAGGGGGGCCCCGGGATGCCTGAAATGCTCGCGCCGACGTCGGCGATCATCGGCAAGGGGCTCGGCGAGTCGGTCGGCTTCATCACCGACGGCCGCTTCTCGGGCGGTACTTGGGGCATGGTGGTCGGCCACGTCGCGCCCGAAGCGTTCGTCGGCGGCACGATCGCGCTCGTGCAGGAAGGCGACTCGATCACCATCGACGCGCACCGACTGGTGCTGCAGCTGAACGTCGACGACGCGGAGCTCGCGCGCCGACGCGCCGCGTGGAAGCAGCCGGCGCCACGCTACACGCGCGGCGTGCTCGCCAAGTATGCGGCGCTCGCCCGCCCGGCGAACCAGGGCGCCGTCACCGGCTGATGCGCGTCGGCGGTCATGCGCCCCGATTGCAGACGGCCGACCGGGAAACGCGCAAAACGTGCTTTTGCTTTGCTTTTATAATGCGCGAACCGTGAAGCCGGCCATCCCCGCCGGCGGAGAACCGCATGAAACAGACGATATTGCGCGCGCTGTTCGTGACGCTGCTGACCGGCAGCGCCGCGGCGGCGCACGCCGACCAGGCCGGCGACGGGCTCGCGCTCGCGCAGCGCAAGAACTGCATGGCCTGCCATGCGGTCAGCAAGCCGCTGATGGGCCCGTCGTTCCACGACATCGCCGGCAAGTATGCGGCGCGCACCGACGCCGTCGATTACCTTGCTCAGTCGATCGTGAAGGGTAGTGTCGGTGTGTGGGGCGGCGTGCCGATGCCCGCGAATACGCAGCTGACGAGCGCCGAAGCGCACACGCTCGCGCAATGGGTGCTGTCGCTGCATTGAGCCGGGTGATCCGGCGCGCGCACGCGCCGTGTGCGGTGCGCTTTCGCCCGCCCTGTTGCCCCGCGCTGCCAACGGGCCGGTGGGGCCGGTGATCTCGTCGACGACGACCGGAACCGCGCCCGCGGCCCCGGCGCACGAAACGACCGTCCGTTCAGCCTGAATGACCGGTCCGGCGGCGGGCGATCTCTTCGTCGACCGCGTCGCGAACCCAATCCATCACTTCCGTTTCGAGCGCCAGCGCGACTTCGCGCGTGATCTGGCCGACCAGCCAGGCCGTATGGTCGTGCAGCGCGTCGCGGCAGCGGGCCTCGATGGCCTCGCGCCCGTCCCCGCTCAGATAATTCGTCAGCCGATTGCGCAGACGCTCGGCGATATGCTGCGCGTCCTCCGGTGTCAGCGCGGCGGCCACATGCGGATCCGGTGGTTGCGACGCGTCGGGAGCGCGGTCCGGCAGCCACGCGGCTGCAGCCAGCCCGGCAGCGGCCGGCAGGACCGCCTGCGGCAGCACCGCGTCGTCGGCATGGACGGCCGGCTCGCGCGGTGCCGCGGCGAAAGCGGGCTGTCGAGCATCGTCGGCAGCGAGCGCCGACCGCAGCGGCGCATGCATCGCAGCCGATTCCTCGGTGACGACGTACTCGGCGGCACCGGATGCGGCCGGTGCGTCGCTATCGCCCGTCGCGCCCGCATCGCCGGGCAGCTCGACGGCCGGGACGTCAGGTGTCGGCACCGGTTCGACCACCACGGATTCGGGGTCGGCTCCCGTGTGTTGCAACGGGACGGTTGCAGTGGCTGCGTGATCCGGCGCGACCACCTCGGTCAGCACCGGAACGGCGGCATCGTCGCGCGGCGACGCATCGGTCGCGGACGAACGCGGCGGCACCGGCTTGCCCGGCACCAGCACGTCGGTCAGCGTCGGGATCGAGGATGATTCGGCTTGTGTCACGGCAACGCTCCGTCGACGGTTTCGGTCAGCTGCCCTGCTTGTAGTTGTTCAGCGCGTATCCGCGATCGCGGTAGAAGCGGTAGCGGTCGCGGCCCGCGGCCAGCTCGTCCGGCGCATTGCCGACCACTTCGAGCAGGCGCTCGAAGCGGGCGAACTGCGCGGGCACGGCCGCGCCGAGGTTCAGCAGCACGTGATGATGCGGCGCCTGGTCGAGGTCGGCGGTCAGCACGATCGGCGTGCCGGCCGCGTGCGCGCTGTCGACGCCGCAATGCGGGATGAAATCGAGCGGCGAAAACGTCCAGAGCTGCTCGTCGAGTGCGCGCAAGCGCGCGGGTTCCGCGAGCACGACGACCGGCTGCCCGGCCAGGTAGGCCTTGCGCAGCAGCCGGCACGCGTACGCGAGCGAATCGCCGACGTTCGAATGGAAATCGATTCGCGTCATTGCTCGCGTACCCGCATCGTCGTGAGACCCGCCATCACTGGCCGGCGCGGTCGATCAGGAACTGCGCGAGCAGCGGCACCGGACGGCCGGTCGCGCCCTTCGCGGCACCACCCTTCCATGCGGTACCGGCGATGTCCAGGTGCGCCCACGGATAGTTTTCGGTGAAGCGCGAGAGGAAGCACGCAGCCGTCACGGCGCCGGCCGGACGCCCGCCGATGTTCGCGATGTCCGCGAAATTCGACTTCAGCTGATCCTGGTACTCGTCGTCGAGCGGCATGCGCCATGCCGGGTCGTTCGCTTCGCGCGAGGCGTCGAGCAGTTCGCCCGCGAGCGCATCGTCCTTCGAGAACAGGCCGCTGTTGTGGCCGCCGAGCGCGATCACGCACGCACCCGTCAGCGTCGCGACGTCGATCACCGCGGCTGGCTTGAAGCGCTCCGCGTAGGTCAGCGCGTCGCACAGGATCAGGCGGCCCTCGGCGTCGGTGTTCAGCACCTCGATCGTCAGCCCCTTCATGCTGGTGACGATGTCGCCCGGCTTCGTCGCGTTGCCGCCCGGCATGTTCTCGCAGGTCGGCACGATCGCGACGACGTTGATCTTCAGGCCCATTTCGGCAACTGCACGCATCGTGCCGAGCACCGAACCCGCGCCGCACATGTCGTACTTCATCTCGTCCATGCCCTCGCCCGGCTTCAGCGAGATACCGCCCGTGTCGAACGTGATGCCCTTGCCGACCAGCACGACCGGCGCGGCCTTCGCGGCGGCGCCCTGGTAGTGCAGCACGATGAACTGCGGCGGCTCGACCGACGCACGCGCGACCGACAGGAACGACCCCATCTTGAGCGCCTGGATCTGCTTCAGGCCGAGCACCTCGGCCTTCAGGCCCCAATCCTTCGCGATCTGCTTCGCGGTGTTGCCGAGATAGGTCGGCGTGCACACGTTACCCGGCAGGTTGCCGAGGTCGCGGGTCAGGTCCATCCCGTTCGCCAGCGCGACAGCCTGCTTGATCGCCAGCTTCGCCGCCTTTTCGTCGGACGGATCGACGCTGAACACGACGCGCTTGAGCGTATGCGACGCCGGCTCCGGCTTGCTCTTCATCTGCGTGAAGCGGTACGTCTCGTTGCGCAGCGCGAGAATCGCCGCGCGCACGCCCCAGTCGGAGCCGCGCTCGTCGACCGGCAGTTGCGCGAGCGAGAACGTGACCTGGACGACCTTGGTCGCCAGCAGTGCGCGCCACGCGGCCGTCACTGCGTCGTTGTAGGCTTTCTGATTGAAAGCATCCTGCTTGCCGAGGCCGACGAGCAGCACGCGCGACGCGCCGATGCCCGATACTTCGTGCAGGAACAGGGTCTTGCCGCGCTTGCCGTCCATGTCGCCGGCCTTCACCACGCGCGAGATCAGTCCCTTGGTGGCCGTGTCGATGTCGAGCGCCGCGCCCGAGAGGGTCTGCGCCTCGAAAATGCCGAGCACGATGCAGTCGGACTTCCCGGTCAGGAACCCCTTGGCCTCGCCTTTGCTCCAATCACAGCCTTTTATGCTAAAGTCCATCGCGCTTGTCCTCGGATAAAATCTGGGCTAAGGATGAAAGCCGCAATTATCCGCTATTTTTCCCCTGGCGGCGCGAGCGCTCCACCACGCGTGCGCAGCCTCCCGCCCTCTTCTCATCAAGAATGATCTTCGAACGCTCCCTCCAGCGCGAGCTTGCGTATACGGCTGGCGCCGTGTTCATGGTGCTGCTCACGATCATGCTCACGACGATGATGATCCGCATCGTCGGCTATGCCGCGTCCGGCGAAATCGATCCGCGGGACGTGCTCGTGCTGATCGGCCTGACCGTCATCGGCTATCTCGCCGTGATGCTCGTCGTCACGCTATTCGTGTCGATCCTGTTCGTGCTGACCCGGTGGTACCGGGACTCCGAAATGGTCGTCTGGCTCGCGTCGGGCGTGAGCCTCACGCGCCTGATCAAGCCGATCGGCGTGTTCGCCACGCCGATCGTCCTGCTGATCGCGTTCTTCGCGTTCGTCGGCTGGCCGTGGTCGAACCAGCAGAGCAAGATGATCAAGGCGCGCTTCCAGCAGCGCGACGAGATCTCGCTGCTCGCGCCCGGCCAGTTCCGCGAATCGGCCACGAACCATCGCGTGTTCTTCATCGAGAAGATGTCGCCGGACCAGAGCAAGGTGCAGAACGTGTTCGTCACGTCGACCGAAAACGGCAAGGTGAATGTCGTCGTGTCGCACACGGGCCATACGGAAACCCGTGACGGCGACCGTTTCGTCGTGCTGGAAGACGGCCGCCGCTACGACGGCACGCCTGGCCAGCCGAACTTCAAGATCATGGAGTTCCAGCGCTACGGCGTGAAGATCACGAGCACCCCGGTCACCAACGTGCCGACCACCAACAGCACGCCAACACCGGAGCTGCTGCGCAACCCGACGCGTGACAACCTCGCGGAATTCGCATGGCGCGCGGGGCTGCCGCTGATCGCGATCAACCTGCTGGTGCTCGGCATCCCGTTGTCGTACCAGAACCCGCGCCGCAGCCGCACGATCAACCTCGTGATGGCCGTACTGATCTACCTCACTTACTCGAACCTGCTGAACGTCGTCCAGGCGCAGATCGAACAGGGCAAGATGTCGTTCGGCGTCGGCCTCGTCGGCCTGCACGCGGTCGTCGCGGTGATCGTCGCGTTCATCTTCTGGTTGCGCGTGCGCAATCGTCCGCTGTTTACACGCGCGCTGTTCGGCCGCTCGGGAGCATGATCGATGCGGCTCTATGAAAAATACTTCGCGCGGCAGATCTACGTCACGTTCGTCTTCATCCTGTTCGCGTTCTCGGGCCTGTTCTTCTTCTTCGACCTGATCAGCGAACTGAACTCGGTCGGGCACGGCAACTACAAGTTCGGCTACGCGGTGCTGCGCGTCGCGCTGCAGACGCCGTCGCGCTTCTACGAGATCATCCCGGTCGCCGCGCTGATCAGCGCGATCTACGTGTTCGCGCAGATGGCCGCGAACTCGGAATTCACGATCTTCCGCGTGTCGGGCCTCGCGACCAACCAGGCGCTGCGCTCGCTGCTGAAGATCGGCATTCCGCTCGTGATCATCACCTACCTGATCGGCGAGTTCGTCGGCCCGTACGCCGACCAGCTGTCCGAACGCGTGCGGCTGCAGGCGCTCGGCGCGTCGGTGTCGTCGAACTTCCAGTCGGGCGTGTGGGTGAAGGACACGCTCGCGGCCCGCGAGAACGGCGAGCAGGTCACGCGCTTCGTGAACGTCGGCAGCCTGTCGCCCGATTCGACGATCAGCAATGTGCGCATCTACGAATTCGATTCGAAATTCCAGCTGCAGAACGTGCGGATCGCCCAGACGGGCAGCTACGAGCCGCCGGGCCACTGGCTGCTCAAGGGTGTCACGGAGACCGAACTGACGCCGATCAAGCCGATCAGCGGCCAGCCGGCCGACGCGCTGAACCCCGTATACCGGTCGCAGCAGGTGACGCTGCCCGAATACCGGCTGCGCTCGGACCTGACACCGCAGATCCTGTCGGTGCTGCTCGTGTCGCCGGAACGGATGTCGATCATCAACCTGTTCCGCTACATCCAGCACTTGCACGAGAACCAGCAGGACACGCAACGCTACGACATCGCGCTGTGGCGCAAGCTGATCTACCCGTTCGCAGTGTTCGTGATGCTGGTGCTGTCGCTGCCGTTCGCCTACCTGCATACGCGCGCCGGCGTGGTCGGCGTGAAGGTGTTCGGCGGCATCATGCTCGGCATGAGCTTCCAACTGCTCAACACGCTGTTCTCGCACATCGGCACGCTGAACACGTGGCCCGCGCCGCTGACCGCGGCGACGCCGGGCCTGATCTATCTCGCGCTCGGCCTGTTCGCGCTCAAGTGGGTCGACCGGCACTGAGCGCCGTCACGACGGAGGCTTCGACATGAGTTCGCACGGCATCGTCCTGTTCGGCCACGGCGCACGCGATCCGCGCTGGGCCGAGCCGTTCGAGCGGCTGGCCGCGCGGCTGCGCGGTGCCGGCGCGTCCGCGCCGCATGTGTCGCTCGCGTTCCTCGAACTGATGACGCCGTCGCTCGACACGGCCGTCGCCGCGCAGGTCGCGGCCGGCTGCACGCGCATCACCGTGGTACCGGTATTCTTCGGCCAGGGCGGCCATGTCCGTCGCGACCTGCCGCAACTCGTCGATGCGTGCCGCGCCGTGCATCCGGGCGTCGAGATCCGTTGCGCGACGGCCGTCGGGGAAGACGACGGCGTGCTCGATGCGATCGCACGCTACTGCATCGACCAGGACGGCCGCGGCGCGTAAGCGAATCGGCGAGCCCAAAGAAAAAAGCGCCGGCTTGCGAAGCCAGCGCTTTTTTTTCGCCCGCAGACCGGCGGCACTCGATGCATCGCTTGCCGCACCTGTCGCTACGTCGACTCAAGCCTCAAGCGGCATCCTGCAACGCACCGCCGTCTTTCGCGCGCCGCGTCCGTTCGGCGAATGCATCGCCGATCATCAGCAAGCTCGGTTCCGCGGGATCGAGCCAAGCCTGCGCGTCACCCGCCGCCATCTGCGCGAGCGTCAGCGTGAGCGTGCGCTCGCGCGCGGTGCTGCAGGCCTCGACGATCGCCACCGGCGTCGCGGGCGCACGGCCCGCGTCGATCAGTTCCTGCGCGATGCCGGGCGCGCTGTCGCGGCCCATGTAGTAGACGATCGAATCGGCGCGTGCCGCTTCGCGAATCTCGTCGCTGCCCGCGGCACGGCTGTGCGTCGCGAACGCGACACTGCGCGACACGCCGCGCAGCGTCAGCGAGCGCTTCAGCGTTGCCGCGCCGGCCAGCGCCGCGGTGATCCCCGGCACGACCTCGTAGTCGATGCCGGCCGCCTCGAGCGCGCGCATTTCCTCTTCCGCGCGACCGAACAGCATCGGGTCGCCGCCCTTCAGCCGCACGACGCACGCATGCTCGCGCGCCGCGTCGACGATCTGCTTGTTGATGAAGTGCTGCGCGGTCGAGCGCTGCCCGCAGCGCTTGCCGACCGCGATCTTCCGCGCGTTCGGCGCGTAGTCGAGCATCGCGGGCTCGACGAGCGCGTCGTGCAGCACGACGTCGGCTTGCTCGAGCAGCCGCGCGCCACGCACCGTGATGAGGTCCGCGGCGCCCGGCCCTGCTCCGATCAGATACACCTTGCCCATGTTTGTCGCTTCGCTAGTCCTGCTACGGCGGCGGCCGCCCGCGCCGCCGCGAGGCGGCGCGCAGCGCCGGTTAGGCCGAGAACGCCCGGATCATGCCGGCGGCGACCGTGTGGTGCGTCGCCTCGTCGATCAGCACGAACGCACCCGTGCCCGGATGCGCATCGTACGTGTCGCAGACGATCGGCTTCTGCAGCGTCAGCGCGACGCGGCCGATGTCGTTCATCTTCAGTTCCTGACGGTCGGTCGCGTGCGACAGCGTATGCACGTCGAGCACTTGCTTGACCGCGCCGATCTTCGCGAACACCGTGCTGGTGGTCTGCTTCAGCAGGTACTTGCGCTGCGGCGACAGCGGCGTCTCGTCGAACCAGCACAGGTCGGCCTCGAGCTTCTTCGCCGGCTCGACCGGCTCGGCGGTCGTGACGAACATGTCGCCACGCGACACGTCGACATCTTCCGCCAGGCGAATCGTCACCGTCTGGCCCGCGAATGCATGCGCGACGGACGCGGTGCCGCCCGGCACCGGCGCGACGATCTCGGCGATCGTCGCGGTGCGGTTCGACGGCAGCACGACGATTTCGTCGCCGACCTTCACCTCGCCCGACTCGATCCGGCCCATGTAGCCGCGGAAATCGTCGGCCGAGCTGCCGTCCTGGCGTGCGACCCACTGCACCGGGAAACGCAGCGCGTCATGCGCCTGCGTCTCGACCGGCAGCGATTCGAGCACGTCGAGCAGCGGTTCGCCCGCGTACCACGGCATGCGCTCGCTCGCGCCGACGATGTTGTCGCCCTTCAGCGCCGACACCGGCACGAAACGCACGTCGGTCAGGCCGAGCTGCTTCGCGAGCGCGACGTACGCGTCGCGGATCTCGTTGAAGCGCGCTTCGCTGTAGTCGACGAGGTCCATCTTGTTGATCGCGACGATCACGTGCTGCAGGCCGAGCAGCTTGACGATCGCGCTGTGGCGCTTGGTCTGCGGCAGGAGCTGCACGAGGCCGTTCTCGACCGTGATGCGCGTCGCGTCGATCAGGACGATCGCCGCGTGTGCCGTCGACGCGCCCGTCACCATGTTGCGCGTGTACTGCTCGTGGCCCGGCGTATCGGCGATGATGAACTTGCGCTTCGCGGTCGCGAAGTAGCGGTATGCAACGTCGATCGTGATGCCCTGCTCACGCTCGGCCTCGAGCCCGTCCGTCAGCAGCGCGAGGTCGAGCTCGTCGCCGACCGTGCGCTTGTTCTTCGCGCGCGACAACGCGGAAAGCTGGTCGGACAGTACGGCCTTGCTGTCGTACAGCAGGCGGCCGATCAGCGTGCTCTTGCCGTCGTCGACGCTGCCTGCGGTGATGAAGCGCAGCACGCCGAGGTCTTCGTTGTTCTCGATGATGCTCATGATGTGAATGTCCTCGTGTGCTTCAGAAATAACCTTGCTTCTTGCGCTGTTCCATCGCGGCCTCGGACGCCTGGTCGTCCATCCGGGTCGCGCCGCGCTCGGTGATCTCGGTCACCGCCGTCTCGGCGATGATCTTCTCGACGTCGTCCGCATCGCTCTCGACCGGGCACGTGCAGCTGATGTCGCCGACCGTGCGGAAGCGCACCTGGGCGATCTCGCTCGACTCGCCGTCACGCATCGGCGTGAGCGGCGTGACCGGCACGAGCAGCCCGTTGCGGCGCACGATCTCGCGCTCGTGCGCGTAGTAGATCGACGGCAGTTCGAGGTTCTCGCGCGCGATGTACTGCCACACGTCGAGTTCGGTCCAGTTCGAGATCGGGAACACGCGCAGGTGCTCGCCCTTGTGCAGGCGGGCGTTGTACAGGCTCCACAGTTCCGGGCGCTGCGCCTTCGGATCCCACTGGCCGAATTCGTCGCGGAACGAGAAGATCCGTTCCTTCGCACGCGCCTTCTCTTCGTCGCGGCGCGCGCCGCCGATCAGCGCCGTGTAGCCGTGCTGTTCGATGGTCTCGAGCAGCGTGACGGCCTGCGCGGCGTTGCGCGAATCGGTTTCGCGGCGCAGCACGACGGTGCCGCGCTTGATCGAATCCTCGACGTGGCCGACCACCAGCTCGGCGCCGAGCTCTTGCGCACGGCGATCGCGGAAGTCGATCACTTCCTCGTAGTTGTGACCCGTGTCGATGTGCACGAGCGGGAACGGCAGCGTCGTCTTGCGGTTCGCGCCGAGGCCGAATGCCTTCAGCGCGAGGTGCAGCACGACGACCGAATCCTTGCCGCCCGAGAACAACAGCGCCGGCTTGCTGCACTCGGCGACCAGCTCGCGCAGGATGTGGATCGACTCGGCTTCGAGCCAGTCGAGGTGGCCCATGCGGTCGTCGGCACCGGTGGGCGGGGCAAAGGCGGATTGCTCGAGCGTCGTGCTCATGATTTCAGTCCTTCTCTTCTGGGTTCGTGCCGCCCGCTGTCGCAGGCGGCGCAATATTCGGTTTCTTGTCGGCTTTCAGTGCGCGGCGCCGGCATCGGCGGTCGCGGGAATCGGCGTGATCGTGATGTGCAGCCCGCATTCCTTCGTGTCGCGCGACTCCCACCACCAGCGACCCGCACGGCTGTCCTCGCCGGGACGGATCGCACGCGTACAGGGTTCGCAACCGATGCTCGGGTAACCGCGCGCATGCAGCGGGTTGACCGGCACGTCGAACGCCTTCAGGTACGCCCACACGTCGGCTTCCGTCCAGTCGGCGAGCGGGTTGTACTTCGCGATCCCGCGCGCTTCGTCCTGTTCTTCCTCGTGCAGCTCCGCACGCGTGACCGACTGCTCGCGGCGCTGGCCCGTAACCCACGCGCCGACGTCGGCCAGCGCGCGGTTCAGCGGCTCGACCTTGCGGATGTGGCAGCACGACTTGCGCAGCTCGACGCTTTCGTAGAAAGCGTTCAGGCCGTGCTCGGCGACGTACTGGTCGACCGCGTCCTGCTGCGGGTGAAACTGCTCGATCTCGTAGCCGTAGCGCTCGCGCACACGGTCGATCATGCCCAGCGTTTCCGCGTGCAGGCGGCCGGTGTTCAGCGAGAAGATGCCGATCGACACGCCCTTCGACAGGATCGCGTGCGTGAGCAGCATGTCTTCCGCGGCGAGGCTGCTCGCGAACTTCACCTTCTCGTGGCGCGCGCCGATCTGCGCGAGCAGCGCGTCGAGGCGCTCGACCTTCGCGGCGAGTTCCGGCGTCAGCACGGTGGCGGTCGCGGTGCTCATGCGCTCACCTTGACGTCGGCCGCGGCAGCGCGGCGGCGAAACAGCGGCGCCGGCTCGTCGAACGCGCCCTGGTAACGCTGCGTGAATTCGCCCCACGCATTCAGCGCGTCGTGGATGTCCTTGTCGGCACGCACCGCGAACGCGTCGAAGCCGCAACGCGACATGTACAGCAGCTGGTCGCGCAGCACGTCGCCGATCGCGCGCAGCTCGCCCGTCCAGCCGTGGCGCTCCCGCAGCAGTCGGCCGATGCTGTAGCCGCGGCCGTCCGCGAAGCGCGGGAAGTCGACGGCGATCAGCGAGATCGCGCCGAAGTCGGCCACGAGATCGGCCGGCTCGCTGTCCGGCGCCAGCCACACGCCGAGTTCGTCCTTCGTCTTCGCGGCGACGAGCGCCGCTCGCTCCGCCTGCCACAGCGCGAACGGCACCAGCACCTTGCCGGCCGGCAATGCGTCGACCGCGGGCAGCGCACCGTCTTCCGCCGCGCGCACGACCTGCCATGCGTCGTCGATCACTGCGCGGTTCTTGATAATCGAAGCCATCTGCAAATTCCTTCTACCCGGTTGGTTACGCGTTCACTGCCTGGCGCGCCGCATACACACGCTCCTTGAACGGAGCGATGCCGATGCGATCGTACGTGTCGATGAAGCGCTCGCCGTCGACGCGCGCCTCAACGAACGTGTCGATCAGCTTCGCGATCACGTCCGGCACTTCTTCCGCGGAGAACGACGGCCCGATCACGCGGCCGAGGCGCGCGCCGTTGTGGCCCGTGCCCTGCTCGCCGCCGAGCGATACCTGGTACCACTCGGCACCGTCCTTGTCGACGCCGAGGATGCCGATGTTACCCACGTGATGATGACCGCACGAGTTCATGCAACCGGAAATGTTCAGCGACAGGTCGCCGAGGTCGTACACGTAGTCCAGGTCGTCGAAACGCTGCTGGATCGCCAGCGCGATCGGGATCGACTTCGCGTTCGCGAGCGAGCAGAAGTCGCCGCCCGGGCACGCGATGATGTCGGTCAGCAGGCCGATGTTCGGCGTCGCGAAACCAGCCGCTTTGGCCTTTTCCCACACCGCGAACAGGTCGCGCTTCTTCACGTTCGCGAGAATCAGGTTCTGCTCGTGCGACACGCGCAGTTCGCCGAACGAGTACGCGTCGGCCCAGTCGGCCACCAGGTCCATCTGCGCGTCGGTCGCATCGCCCGGGGCCACGCGGTGGTCCTTCAGCGACAGCGTGACGGCGGCGTAGCCCGGCACCTTGTGCGGCGCGACGTTGCGCTCGACCCAGCGCGCGAACGCCTTGTTCTCGAGCAGGTGCTGTTCGAACGACGCGTCGGTGTCGGCAAGCTTCTCGTAGACGGGCGGCTGGAAGTACTGCGACACGCGGTCGAGTTCGGCCTGCGTGAGCGTCGACGGGCCGTCCTTCAGATGCTGCCACTCTTCCTCGACCTGCTGCGCGAACTTCGCGGGCGACAGCGCCTTCACGAGGATCTTGATCCGCGCCTTGTACAGGTTGTCGCGGCGGCCGTAGCGGTTGTACACGCGCAGCACGGCTTCGCAGTACGTGATCAGGTGCTGCCACGGCAGGTCTTCCTTGATCACCGCGCCGACGATCGGCGTACGGCCGAGGCCGCCGCCCGCGAGAATGCTCGCGACCACCTCGCCCTGCTCGTTCTTCTTCAGGTAGACGCCGAGGTCGTGGATCTGCACGGCCGCACGGTCGTCCTTCGAGCCGGACACCGCAATCTTGAACTTGCGCGGCAGCCACGCGAATTCGGGATGGAACGTCGACCACTGGCGCAGGATCTCGGACCACGGACGCGGATCGATTTCCTCGTCCTGTGCGACGCCGGCGAACTGGTCGGCCGTGATGTTGCGGATGCAGTTGCCCGACGTCTGGATCGCGTGCATCTGCACCGACGCGAGCTTCGCGAGGATCTCGGGCGTATCTTCCAGCTCGACCCAGTTGAACTGGATGTTCGAGCGGGTCGAGAAGTGGCCGTAGCCGCGATCGTGCTCGCGGGCGATGCGCGCCAGCATGCGGAGCTGCTCGCTGCGCAGGTTGCCGTACGGAATCGCGATGCGGTGCATGTACGCGTGGCGCTGCATGTACAGGCCGTTCTGCAGGCGCAGCGGACGGAACTCGTCTTCGCTCAACTCGCCCGACAGGCGGCGGCGCACCTGATCGCGGTACTGCGCGACTCGCTCGTCGACGATCGTCTGGTCGTACTGGTCGTACTGATACATTCGGGGACCCCAGGGTTTTCGTGGTGACCGCGCGACGTCCTAGCCACGTCGCGCCCGAATCTCCGTTCCGCCGCCACCGCCGGCCTTCCGCGGCCTGGCTGGATTGCTAATGACGAAAACAGATATCCATATTTGAAAAACTCCGGTGAATCGTAATAAACTCGCCTTATATTTCAAACGACTAAAAAATTCTGTTGATATGCGGAAGGGTTATAAATGAACCTGCACCAATTTCGCTTCGTGCGCGAGGCCGTCCGGCAGAATTTCAACCTCACCGAGGCCGCCAAGGCGCTGTATACGTCGCAGCCGGGAGTATCGAAGGCGATCATCGAGCTCGAGGACGAGCTCGGCGTGGAGATCTTCACGCGGCACGGCAAGCGCGTGCGGTCGCTCACCGAGCCGGGCAGGATCATTCTCGCGTCGGTCGAGCGGATCCTGCAGGAAGTTGAAAGCCTTAAAAGGGTCGGAAAAGATTATGCAGCGCAGGACCAGGGCAACCTGACGATCGCCGCAACCCACACACAGGCCCGCTACTCGCTGCCGGCCGCGATCGCCGAGTTCAAGAAGCGCTTCCCGAAGGTGCACCTGTCGATCCTGCAGGGCAGCCCGACGCAGGTCGCCGAGATGGTGATCCATGACCAGGCTGATCTCGCGATCGCGACCGAAGCGATCTCCGACTACAAGGAACTCGTGTCGCTGCCCTGCTTCCAGTGGCATCACGCGGCCGTGGTGCCGGCCGACCATCCGCTGCTCGAACGCAAGCCGGTCACGCTGGACGATCTCGCGCAGTACCCGCTAATCACGTACGACGACGCGTTCGCGGGCCGCAAGAAGATCAACCATGCGTTCGCGCTGCGCGGGCTGTCGCCGGACATCGTGCTCGAGGCGATCGACGCCGACGTGATCAAGACCTATGTCGAGCTCGGCCTCGGCGTCGGGATCATGGCCGACATCGCGTTCAACCCCGAGCGCGACCGCAACCTGCGGCTGATTCCGGTCGGCCACCTGTTCGGCAGCAACGTGACGCGCGTCGCGCTCAAGCAGGGCGCCTACCTGCGCAGCTATGTGTATACGCTGGTCGAGCTGCTGTCGCCGACGCTGAACCGCAAGCTGATCGAACAGGCGCTCAAGGGCGAATCCGAATCGTACGAGCTTTGACCGAGATGTATGAACGCAGGGGCGCACATCGCGCCCCTTTTTCTTGCCCGACGGAGATTCCCGCATGACGCTTCCCGCCCTGTTGCGCCGCGCCGCCGGCGCCGCCCTCGTGCTCGCCTGCTCGGCCGCGCATGCCGACCTGAAGGTCGGCGTCGACCTGTCGTCGACCGGCCCGGCCGCCGCGATCGGCATCACCAGCAAGAACGCGATCCTGATGTGGCCGAAGACGATCGCCGGGCAGCCGGTGCAGGTGACGGTGCTCGACGACGGGTCCGACCCGGGCGCTGCCGTGCGCAACATCCGCAAGCTGGTCGACGAGGATCACGTCGACGTCGTAGTCGGGCCGAACATCACGCCCGCCGCACTCGCGGCGCTCGACGCGGTGGCGACTGCCCAGACGCCGATGATCACGCTGGTCGGCTCCGGCGCAATCGTCGAGCCGCAGGACGGCGCGCGGACCTGGGCGTTCAAGATGGCGCAGAGCGACCGCGCGATGGCCGACGTGATGACGCGCTACATGGCCAACCACGGCGTGAAGACGGTCGGCTTCATCGGCTTCGCGGACAGCTACGGCGACAGCTGGCTGAACGAGTTCACGCGCTTCGCCGAGGTACGCAAGATCCGCGTGATCGCGACCGAGCGCTTCAACCGCACCGACGCGAGCGTGACCGGCCAGGCGCTCAAGCTGATCGCGGCGAAGCCCGATGCGATCCTGATCGCGGGCTCCGGCACGCCGGCCGTGCTGCCCCAGCGCACGCTGATCGAGCGCGGCTACAAGGGCGCGATCTACCAGACGCACGGCATCGCGACGCCGGAATTCATCAAGCTCGGCGGCAAGGACGTTGACGGGACGCTGTTCCCGACCCAGCCGGTCGTCGTCGCGCGCACGCTGCCCGCCGACCATCCGGCCCGCAAGGCCGCACTCGCGTTCGTCGATGCGTATGAAGCGCAATACGGCGCCGGCACGGTCACGCAGTTCGCGGGCGACGCGGCGGGCGTGTACCCGCGCCTCGCCGACGCGGTCGGCCGCGCGCTGAAGTCCGCGCAGCCCGGCACGCCGGCGTTCCGCGCGGCGCTGCGGCACGAGCTCGAACGCGCGCACGAGCTCGTCGTGCCGAACGGCGTAGTCAATGCCAGCGACAAGGATCATGTGGGGCTCGATCAACGCGCGAGCGTGATGGGGATCGTGAAGCACGGCCAGTTCGTCTATCTGAGCCAGTAACACGAGGTCGGTTGCCGGGCAGCTTGCCCGGTGCGCCGTTTTCCGACATAATCCGCGTTTCGCCGCACACAATCGCATGTGCGGCCAGGATCAAAGCCCAGGTGGTGAAATTGGTAGACGCAGGGGACTCAAAATCCCCCGCCGCAAGGCGTGCCGGTTCGATTCCGGCCCTGGGCACCAGTATTTCGCAGCGTCATGCGCTGCACTGTCGAAACCCGCGCAAGCTAGCCGCTTCGCGGGTTTTTTGTTTTTCCCGCGTGCATGGCACACGCAACGCGCACACGCCCGCGGCGGTCCAAGCATCAGGACACGCAAGCACGGAGGCCGCCCATGTCCACGCGCGTCATTTCCGGCCGGATCTGCCGCGGCATGCTTGCCGCGCTGCTGTCGATCATGCTGGGCGGATGCGACCTGCTGCGCGAACCGCCCGTGCCCGACTGGCCGGGGCCGCATGCGCCCTACCCGTTCCCGGACAACATTCCGCACCGGACCGAGTGACCCGTTCGACCGACTTCGCACAGGCGAGCGCGCCGCGCGTTCAGCCGTGCTCGCAGAACCGCATCCGCAATCGCTTCCGGCGCCTCGCGCTGCGGGACGTGTCCGACGCCGTCCAGCACACGCTCGTAGCAGCCGGTGAAGAACCGCTCGCGTGCCGCGGAGGTCTCCGGCGCGGTGCAGGTATCCGCGCCGCCGTGCAACACGAGCGTCGGCACCGACAGCACGGGCGCGGGCGTCAATTGCACGGTGTCTTCCGCATATGCGGCACCGCCGTCGACGAATCCCCAGCGATAAAGGTACGAGTGCAGCACCACCTCGGCCCAGTCCGGCCCGTCAATCGCAGTGGCGGCCGTGTCGAAGTCGAAGTCGAAGTCGAAGTCGAAGTCGAAGTCAGCGAACAGCAGATGACCCGAGCGTGCGCGCAAGGCGCCGCTTTCAGTCGCTGCGCCCGCTCGTGCCCGTATCGTTCAGCGCATCCGCCATCAACTCCCCGAACCACTCGATGAACGCGTTGAGCCGTCTCGACCGGTGCCGGCGGTGCGGATACACGGCCGACACGTCCATCGGCGCAGCCCGATGGCCGGGCATCACCTCGACCAGCGCACCGCTGTCGAGCAGATGCATGACGTCGAAGCGCGGAATCTGGATCAGCCCCATCCCGGCAATGCAGCTCGCGATGTAGGTTTCTGCGTTGTTGACGATCACCCGACTGGGCAGCGTCAGCGTGTGCCGCCCGCCGTCCGCACAGTATTCCCAGCCGAGCTCGCGGCCGGTCGTCGGCGACGCATAGCCGATCGCCCAGTGTCCGTGCGCGAGCGCGTCCGGATGCTCGGGTACGCCGCATTCGCGCAGGTAATCGGGGCTTGCGCAGTTGACCAGCGCGAACTGTCCGAGCGGCCGCACGACGAGGCTGCTGTCCGCGAGCCGCCCGACCCGGATCGCGCAGTCGACGCCTTCCTGCACGAGGTCGATCGAGCGGTCCGTCGAGCCGAGCGACAGCTGCAGCTTCGGGTAGCGGCGAAACAGCGACGGCAGCGCAGGCGCGATCATGCGGCGTGCGATTCGGCTCGGCGCGTCGACGTTCAACCGCCCGATCACGTCGCGATCGCGGCGCCGGAACAGCCGGTCGAGCTCGTCGGCTTCCGCAAGCAGGCGCCGGCCGCGCTCGAGCAACAGCGCGCCATCGGCGGTCAGCTGGACCTGCCGCGTCGTGCGATGCAGAAGGCGCGTGCCGAGCGCCGTCTCGAGTTGCTGGACGGCCGCCGACACGGTCGCGCGCGGCACGTCGAGCGCACGCGCGGCCTTGATGAAGCTGCCCATCTCGGCAACCTGGAGGAAGATTCTGACCTGGTCCAGCTTGTCCATCGGCGGAAGACATGGGTTCGGACGACCGTCACCGGCAAGTGCCGCGCGTCGCGGCCGGTTCCGGCGGCACAGAAAAACGGGCGCGCGGCTTCATGCCCGCGCGCCCGTCCATTGTCCATGCAAACGGTCCATTGCGGTGCACCGAGCGCCCGCGACAACCGCCGGCACGGCCCGTTACTTGGTCGTATAGCCGCCGTTGATCAGGATCGTCTGGCCGGTGATCCACCAGCCGTCGGTCACGAGATGGCGGATGAACGGCACGACGTCCTCGATATCGGTGAGGCCGGTCTTGCTGAACGGCGACAGCGCGGCCGCCGTCTTGTGATACGCGACCGCATCGGCGCCTTCGGCCGGGTAGAAGAACGGCGTGTCCATCGGACCCGGCCCGACCGCCGTCACCGAGATGCCGCGCGCGCCGTATTCCTTCGATGCGGCGCGCGTGAAGTGCTCGACCGGCGCCTTCGACCCTTCGTAAGCCGCATAGAACGGCGTGAACGCACCGAGCAGCGACGTCACGAGCGTGACGAGCTTGCCGTGATCCTCGAGGTGCCGCCCCGCTTCCCTGATGAAGAAGAACGCCGACTTGCTGTTGACCGCGAACATCTCGTCGTATTCGGCCTCGGTGATTTCGGTGAACGGCTTCTTCAGCACCTTGCCGACGGTGTTGATCGCGATGTCGATCTTGCCGAAGCGCTGCTTTGCGTCGTCGAACAGCTGCTCGACCGCGGCGGCCGTTGTCAGGTCGGCCTGGAACGTCGCGGCTTGCGCACCGGCCGCGCGCACGGCGGCTGCCGTCTCCTCGGCCTGCGCCTGCGAGGCCGCGCTGTTGTAGTGAATCGCCACCGCCTTCGCGCCGTGGCCGGCCAGGTCCCGGGCGATCAGGCCGCCGAGGTTCTTGGCGCCGCCGGCGATCAGGACGACCTTGTCTGCGAGCGTATGAGTGGCCACGGTTGACTCCTTTTTGCGGTGAATGAAGCTAGGAGTGTAGGCACGCACGGCGCGCGGGTCAGCCGGGCGCGGCTGGATGGATTATCCAGAAAAGCGATCCAATTCAGCGGCCGGAATGGTGGCCTGCCCCACTGACAGTAGCCTCGAAATCGTCTCGCCGGCAACGCGGCACGACTCACGGCCACCGGGCCGCAAGCGTCAGCGCGCGTACAGCGCCGCGTCGATCTTGCCGAGCAGCCACTGCATGCCGGCCAGATGCTGCTGGTCGTGGCTGCACAGGTAATGAACGAGTCCGCGCACGGTCAGCGCGCCGTAGCCGTCGAACTCCCCGGTGCGCGCGAACTGCTCGGGCGTGAGGCGTGCCACGAGGTCGAGCGTTTCACGCCGCGCGTCGCGAATCGCCGCGAGCACGTCGGAGGCATACGCGGCGTCGTAGCGGCGCTCGGTCGCGAGCGCGTCGCCGTCGACCGACACGAGCAGCGGGTGATCCTCGTCGAGCATCCGCCGCAGCCGCACGTGGTAGCCGTCGATCTCGATGTCGCGCACGTGGCAGAGCTGCCCGAGCGGCGAGAAATGCTCGCTCGGGATCCCGCTCCAGTCGGCGGGGGTCCAGCGCGCGTAGCCGTCCGGCACGGCGGCGAAATGGGCTTCGAGCTGGCGGGGAAAATCAGCGAGTGCGTCGAGCGTCGTCGGGTTCATGCGGCAGACTCCGTGTCTGATGAAGGCGGCGGCAGCCCCGGCACGGGCCTGCCGCCGTTGCACTACTTCACGCTGAAGCGGTACGCCCCTGCGTGCGATGCCCGTCGGTCGCGACGGCCACCCATTTCACCGTATAGGCACCCGCGCCGAGCGCGGTCAGCGGCACCGTCATCCGCTTGCGGTTCGCGGCGTCGATCTTCGCGTGGCCGTCGGAAAGCGGCTTGCCCTCGCCGTCGACGACGACGATCGAGCTGAACGCCGGCTCCAGCGTCTCGGTGAAATCGATCGTGACGGCGACCGGCGCGGCGGCCAGCGCCGCGTTCGCGGCCGGATCGCTGGTCGCGACGTGCGCGTGCGCGAACGCGGCCGACGCAACCGTCGCGGCCAGCAGGACGGCCGCAGCCTTGCGGCCGAACAGGAGCGGATCGAATGACATCGGCTTTCCGGGAAGATTGAACGCGCGCCGCGACGCTCCGGCAGCTTACCAGCGCAGGCACGTTCGTGCCGGTGCCAGCCCGCCGCTTGATAGAATGCGCGCGCTATGGATCTCGAACGCATTCTCTACACGCAGGGCTTCGGCTCCCGTCGCCAGTGCCGCGGCCTGATCGAAACGGGCCGCGTCACCGTCGCGGGCGCGAGCACGACCGACCCCGACGCGACATTCGACACCGACGGCCTCGTGTTTACGGTCGACGACATCGCGTGGCCGTTCCACGCGCACGCGTACCTCGCGCTGAACAAGCCGGCCGGCTACGAGTGTTCGCGCGATCCGCAACATCACGCGAGCGTGTTCAGCCTGCTGCCCGCGCCGCTCGTCGCGCGCGGTGTGCAATGCGTCGGCCGCCTCGACCAGGACACGACGGGCCTGCTGCTGCTGTCCGACGACGGCCAGTTCGTGCACGCGTACACGTCGCCGAAGCGCAAGGTGCCGAAAACCTACGTCGCCACCGTGCGCCATCCGCTCGACGACACTCAGCTGGCAGCGCTGCGCGCCGGCGTGCAACTCCACGGCGAGCCGAAACCGATCGCGGCGGTCGCCGCCGACGCGCGCGATACGCACGCGCTCGCGCTGACCGTCCTCGAAGGCAAATATCATCAAGTGAAACGCATGGTCGCGGCGGCCAGCAATCGCGTCGAGGCGCTGCACCGCGAAAGCATCGGCGGCTTCACCCTGCCGGACGATCTGGCGCCGGGTGCGTGGCGCTGGCTCGGGGCAGACGACCTTACAGCACTGCGCAATCCCGTCAAAACCCTGTAAGGGAAAATCCGCACGACCGTTCGGAGTCCGGCCGCATCGCGGCCGCGTGATCCCCCGCTATACTGAAATCACAAGCTGTAAGAGCAGCGATGCAGGGGAGACATCATGAACTTCAACCATTCTTTCGAACTGTCGTACGTGACGATCGCCTTCGCGGTCGTGGGCGCCATCGTGATCGGCGGGTTGCTGGCCACGATGCACATGAAGCACAAATATCACCCGAACCTGATCGGCGCGCTGATCGGCGCGTTGCTGTGCTTCCTGCTGATCGAAGCGTTACCCGCGCTGACCTGACGTGCCGCCCGGCGCGAGCGTTTGAAGGAATTCGTCTACGGTCGGATAGCGCAACGTCACGCACAATTCGGCCTTGAGCCGAGCATTCGACAGGCGCCGCGACTCCCGCATGAACGACAGGAGCGTCGGCTCGAGCTGGCGCTCGGCGTCCGCGCGGCTGACACGCGGCGGCGGCGGCAGGCCGAATGCCTGCGCGACCCGGTCGAAATACTCTCCCATCCGCAGTTCGCTGTCGTCCGACGCGTGCACGGCGCGCGCCGGCTTGCCGCGCACGGCCGCGCGGCGCAGGATCATCGCGAGATCGTCCGCATGGATGTGGTTCGTGTAGACGTCGTCGGCCGCGTCGAGCGCCGGCGTGCCGCGCTCGAGCCGCGCGAGCGGCAGCCGGTTCGCCGCGTAGATGCCGGGAATGCGCACGATGCGCGCGGACAGCACGCCGCGCACCGTCGCCGCCCGCAGCTGACGCTCGGCCGACACGCGCCGGAACGCCCGCGGATTCGCGGGGCGCAGGGGGTGCGTTTCGTCGATTCGCGCACCGCCGCAATCGCCGTATACGCCCGTCGTACTGGCGTAGACGAGCGTCGGCGCACGAAGGGCGTCGGGTACAATACGCGCTTCCCGAGCCGGCACGCCGGCCTGTCGGGCGGCAGTGCGCAGCGTCCGGAGCCGGCCGACCGACGACACCGACGGTGCAAACGGGCGCCGCGCAGGCACGGACAATGCGGCGATCAGCGCACGCGTGCGGCGATCGTCGCGGCCGTCGGATTGCGGTGGCGCGAGATGCAGGATCGTGCGGGCAAGGCCCGCGATACGGCCGAGCGTCGCCCGGCGATCGAGGTTGCCGACGATCGGCGTCGCGCCGGCCGCGCGCAATTCGTCGCAGCGGCCCGGATGGCTCGTCAGCGCGACGATGCGCAGGTTGCGGCGTGCGGCGCGCCATTGCGCGACGCAGCGCAGGCCGACGTCGCCGCAGCCGACGATCAGTGCGCGCGGCCGGCGCAGGATTCGAGTCGCGATCATGTTGGTTGCGAAGTCAGTAGCCACCGTTGCGCGGTGCGCAACGGGTTTGCATTGTAGCCGCCGTGCGCGAAATGCACGGTCCCCACATTTTGTTCTATTTGGTTCTATGGCATTCAACGTTACTCTCAAGCAAAGCGGCCGGCAGTTCCAGGTCGAGTCGGACGAAACCGTGCTGGCGGCGGCGCTGCGCCAGAACGTCCATCTGCCTTACGGGTGCAAGAACGGCGCGTGCGGCTCCTGCAAGGGCCAGATCGTGTCGGGCCAGATCGAACAGGGCCCGCACGCCGCGTCGGCACTGTCCAACGACGAGCGCACGCGCGGCCTCGCGCTGCTGTGCTGCTCGAAGGCGCAGTGCGACCTCGAGATCGACGTGCGTGAAATCGCCGGCGTCGACGGCGTGCAGGTGAAGAAGCTGCCGTGCCGGATCGCCGCGCTCGAGCGCCGCGCCGACGACGTGATGGTCGTGAAGCTGCAGCTGCCCGCCAACGAACGCCTGCAATACCTCGCGGGCCAGTACGTCGAGTTCATCCTGAAGGACGGCTCGCGCCGCAGCTACTCGATGGCGAACGCGCCGCACGAGGAAGGCCCGGTCGAGCTGCACATCCGCCACATGCCGGGCGGCAAGTTCACCGACCACGTGTTCGGCGCGATGAAGGAGCGCGACATCCTGCGTTTCGAAGGCCCGCTCGGCACGTTCTTCCTGCGCGAGGATTCCGACAAGCCGATCGTGCTGCTCGCGTCGGGCACGGGCTTCGCGCCGATCAAGGCGATCATCGAGCACGTGAAGCATTCGGGCATCACGCGCCCGATGACGCTCTACTGGGGCGCGCGCCGCAAGAAGGACATCTACCTCGGCGAGCTCGCCGAGCAGTGGGCACGCGAGATCCCGAACTTCAAGTACGTGCCGGTGCTCTCCGAGCCGGACGCCGCCGACCAGTGGACCGGCCGGACCGGCTTCGTCCACCGCGCGGTGATCGAGGACCTGCCCGATCTGTCGGGCCACCAGGTGTACGCATGCGGCGCACCGGTGATGGTCGAATCCGCGCAGCGCGACTTCACGCAGCACCACGCGCTGCCGGCCGACGAGTTCTACGCGGACTCGTTCACGAGCGCCGCCGATCTCGCGCATCCGGTTTGAACACCGGGCGCGCCCGCGCCCCCGCTGCGGGCGCCGCCATGTCACATCCGTGGCATCGCGGCGGTTTACAGTGAGGCGCGGGATGCCTTATGCTTGCGCACATGAATCGCTTCCTGTCCGCTCTCCGACGTCGCCGCTCGCCGCTCCGCCCGGATGCCGCCGGCTCGTCACGGACTCGCGCGTAACCCTCCTCCGCTTCACCGGTTACGCACAAGCTGTTCGATCCACCAGCCACGGCATTCCGTGGCTTTTTTATTGCCCGTTTCCCTTTCAACGTCCGCTGGAGTCTGCTGCCATGCCCCTGAACGATTACCCGATCGACTCGCTGATGTACATCACGAACCGCCCCGACATCGTGTTTACGCACGGCAAGGGTTCGTGGCTCTACGATCACACGGGCAAGCGCTATCTGGACTTCATCCAGGGCTGGGCCGTCAACAGCCTCGGCCACTGCAACGACGGCATCGTCGAAGCGCTGAAGACGCAGGCCGAGAAGCTGCTGAACCCGTCGCCCGCGTTCTACAACGAACCGATGGCGAAGCTCGCGGGCCTGCTCACCCAGCACAGCGTGTTCGACAAGGTGTTCTTCACGAACAGCGGCGCGGAAGCCAACGAAGGCGCGATCAAGCTCGCCCGCAAGTGGGGCCGCAAGTTCAGGAACGGCGCGTACGAGATCATCACGTTCGACCACAGCTTCCACGGCCGTACGCTCGCGACGATGTCGGCGAGCGGCAAGCCGGGCTGGGACACGATCTACGCGCCGCAGGTGCCGGGCTTCCCGAAGGCCGAGCTGAACGACATCAACTCGGTCGAGCGGCTGATCACCGACAAGACCGTCGCAGTGATGCTCGAGCCGATCCAGGGCGAAGGCGGCGTGATTCCGGCGACGCGTGAATTCATGCAGGCGCTGCGCGCGCTGACGAAGCAGCACAACCTGCTGCTGATCGTCGACGAAGTGCAGAGCGGCTGCGGCCGCGCGGGCACGCTGTTCGCGTACGAGCTGTCCGGCATCGAGCCGGACGTCATGACGCTCGCGAAGGGCATCGGCGGCGGCGCACCGCTCGGCGCGCTGCTGTCGAAGGCCGACGTCGCGGTGTTCGAGGCCGGCGACCAGGGCGGCACGTACAACGGCAACCCGCTGATGACGGCGGTCGGCTATTCGGTGATCTCGCAGCTCGTCGCGCCCGGCTTCCTCGAAGGCGTGCGCGCGCGCAGCGAGTATCTGAAGCGCAAGCTGCTCGAGCTGTCGGAGGAGCGCGGCTTCCAGGGCGAACGCGGCGAAGGCCTGCTGCGCGCGCTGCTGCTCGGCAAGGACATCGGCCCGCAGATCGTCGAGAAGGCGCGCGACATGCAGCCCGACGGCCTGCTGCTGAACGCGGCCCGCCCGAACCTGCTGCGCTTCATGCCCGCGCTGAACGTGACGACCGAGGAAATCGACCAGATGATGGCGATGCTGCGGTCGGTCCTCGACACGCTCTAAGGAGTCCGCCGCGATGGATGCCGCCGCCGATGCTGTCGCGATCCGCCCGTTCGAACGCACCGACACCGATGCCGTGCTCGCGGTCTGGCGCGATGCGTTCCCGCAGTACGACGAAGCCGGCGCGCCGCCGCACCGCGATCCGCGGCGATCGATCGAGCTGAAGCTCGCGACGCAGCCGGAGCTGTTCTTCGTCGCGACCTGCGGCGCGCGGGTCGCCGGCACGCTGATGGCAGGTTTCGACGGACATCGCGGCTGGCTCTACTCGTTCGGCGTGTCGAACGACGCACGGCGGCTCGGCATCGGCCGGGCACTGATCGCGCATGCGGAACGCGCACTCGCCGCGCGCGGTTGCCTGAAGATCAATCTACAGGTGCTGCCCGGCAACGACGATGCGTGCCGCTTCTATGCGGCGCTCGGCTATCGCGTCGAGGAACGCATCTCGTTCGGCAAGACGCTGCCGGCCGCATGACGAACGATCGGCCGCGGCCGGCGGCCCCCGCCATCACCGCGTGATCGTCCCCGCGCCCGGCAGCGGATTGCCGAGCGCGTCGGTCGGCACCGCCTGCCGTTCGAACGCCGCGAAATACGCGGCCCATTGCGACTCGTTCACGCGCACGATCAGCGCGCCGTCCTGCCACACGTCGT
Organism: Burkholderia cepacia GG4; assembly: GCF_000292915.1. Taxonomy (NCBI): domain Bacteria; kingdom Pseudomonadati; phylum Pseudomonadota; class Betaproteobacteria; order Burkholderiales; family Burkholderiaceae; genus Burkholderia; species Burkholderia cepacia. The sequence continues at coordinate 1,035,160 of NC_018513.1, read as the reverse complement.
TGTGATCGTTGTGGTCGTCGCCCGCGCGATGCAGGTAGTTCGAGCCCGTCGAACCCTGGTTCATGTGCGTGTCGTGAATTCCGTTGCCTTCCGAATACGTGCGGCCGAACACGACGACGTCGAGCCCCTGCGACTGCGCAGCGTTGACGAGCCGCTGCAGCGACGGGATCGGCTCCGCGTTTTCGGTGCCGTCCATCACCGCGCTGGCGCGCCACGCGCCCGTCTCGTTCAGGATGTCGCTGCGCAGATAGTCGAGCGCGGGCAGCGCGGTTTGCCCGGTCAGATCGGTGTAGCCTTCGGCCGCGGCCGCGAGCGTCGCCGTGACCGGATGATGGAAATCGTAGACGAGCTTGTAGTTCAGCAAGTCGTCCGCGTCGTTGGTACCGACGTTGATCGCGACGTCCCAGTCGCCGGTCGGCAACGCGAGCGTCAGGTGGATGTGATACTGGATCTCGCTGCCATGCGGCGAGCCCTTCAGCTGCGCCACCGACTTCACCTTCGCCTTCACGAAACCGTAGTCCAGACTCATGCGTGCTCTCCGTGTCCCGATGGATCGACCATGCTACGCAGCCCGCGTGTCGGTTTGCGGACGGCCGGTTGCGGACGGCCGGTCGCGGACGGCCAGTGGCGGACGGCCTTTGCGCTGCCGTATCCCGCGCCGCATGGTCGGCGTCACTGTGGAATGAATGGAGTCGCATCCGCACGCACAGTTCGCCACCGGGCGCGCCACACGAAAAAAAGGCTGTCACGACATTCCGTGACAGCCTTTCGAAAGCCCTTGCGCGGCACGCCGGCATTCGCCGTCGCACCGCACCGGGCCCGCTCATTCACCCAGATACGCGGCCCGCACCTTCGGATCGTCGAGCATCTGCTTCGCATCGCCTTCCATCGTGACCGTGCCCGAGTCCATCACGTAACCTCGGTCGGCCGCCTGCAGCGCGAGGCGCGCGTTCTGCTCGACCAGCAGCACCGTGATGCCTTCCGCCGAGATCGTGCGCACCACTTCGAAGATCTTCTCGACCATGATCGGCGACAAGCCCATCGACGGCTCGTCGAGCAGCAGCAGCTTCGGCTTCGACAGGATCGCGCGCGACATCGCCAGCATCTGCTGCTCGCCGCCCGACAGCGTGCCCGCGAGCTGCGTCGCACGCTCCTTCAGGCGCGGGAAGAAGCCGAACATCCGGTCGACGTCCTTCTTGATCTGCTCGTTGTCGTTGCGCAGGTACGCGCCCATCTGCATGTTCTCGATGATCGACATCCGCGCGAAGATCCCGCGGCCTTCCGGCACCATCGCGAGGCCGCGCTTGAGCAATTCGTGCGACGGCACGCCCTTGATCGACTTGCCGTCGTACTCGATGTCGCCCGCCGAGTACGGCTTGAGACCCGTGATCGCCTTCATCGTCGTGGTCTTGCCCGCGCCGTTCGCGCCGATCAGCGTCACCAGCTCGCCCTGGCGGACTTCCATGTCAACGCCCTTGACGGCCTGGATGCCGCCATAGTTGACCTGCAAGCCCTTGATTTTCAACATTGCCGCTGCCATCAGTGCACCCCTGCGCCGAGATATGCCTCAATCACCTTCGGATTCTTCTGCACGTCCTGCGGCAGACCCTCGGCGATCACCTTGCCGTAATCGAGCACCGTCATCCGGTTGCACAACCCCATCACGAGCTTCACGTCGTGCTCGATCAGCAGAATCGTGCGGCCGTCCGAACGGATCTTGTCGAGCAGGCGCGTGAGTTCGACCTTCTCGGTCGCGTTCATCCCGGCCGCCGGCTCGTCGAGCGCGAGCAGCTTCGGGTCGGTTGCCAGCGCGCGTGCAATCTCGAGACGACGCTGGTGGCCGTACGACAGGTTGCGCGACGTGTAGTCGGCGTACTGCAGCACGCCGACGTACTCGAGCAGCTCGATCGCACGCTCCTTGATCTCGCGCTCTTCCTGGCGTTCGGCCGGCGTCTGGAACACCGCGCCGAGCAGCCCGTGCTTGGTGCGCACGTGGCGGCCCACCATCACGTTCTCGAGCGCCGTCATGCCGCCGAACAGGCGGATGTTCTGGAACGTGCGCGCGATGCCCGTCTTCGCGACCTGGTGCACCGCGGTCGGCTTGTATTCCGCGCCATCCAGCTTGAACTCGCCGGAGTCCGGCGTGTACAGGCCCGTGATCACGTTGAAGAACGTCGTCTTGCCGGCGCCGTTCGGGCCGATCAGGCCGTAGATCTCGCCTTCCTTGATCTGCAGGCCGACGTCGGACAGCGCTTGCAGGCCGCCAAAGCGTTTGTTCACGCCTTGCACGGACAGTCGGATTTGCTTGTCGCTCATGTGTGTATCCCCTGGTCCGTTGGTTAAGCGCGCACCGGCTTCTTGCTGCTGCGCTTCGCCAGTTTCGCGATCTTGTCCTCATGCTTCGGCGCCGGCCACAAACCTTCCGAGCGATACAGCATGATGACCACCATCGCGAGGCCGTACAGCGCCTGACGGATCACTTCGGTGTCGACGATGTCATGACCGAACAGCGCGTGCTGCAGCGGGCTCATCGTCGAGCGCAGGAATTCCGGGAAGATCGCGAGCAGCACCGCACCCAGGATCACGCCCGGGATGTGGCCCATACCGCCCAGCACGACGCAGGCCAGCACCACGATCGATTCCCAGAACGTGAACGACTCGGGCGACACGAAGCCCTGGAACGCGCCGAACATCGCGCCCGACAGGCCGCCGAACGACGCGCCCATCGCGAACGCAAGCAGCTTCACGTTACGGGTGTTGATGCCCATCGCCTTCGCGGCGATTTCGTCTTCGCGGATCGCTGCCCAGGCACGGCCGATACGCGAGTGCTGCAGGCGCGTACAGACCCAGATCACCAGCAGCGCGCACAGCACGAACAGGTAGTAGTACATGTAGACCGACGGCAGCTGGAAGCCGAAGATCGAGTGCGTCTGCGCGAGGCTGAAGCCGCCGACGTGCACCGGATCGATACCCGTGATCCCCTTCGGGCCGTTGGTGATGTTCACCGGACGGTCGAGGTTGTTCATGAAGATCCGGACGATTTCACCGAAGCCGAGCGTGACAATCGCCAGGTAGTCGCCGCGCAGGCGCAGCGTCGGCGCGCCGAGCAGGATCCCGAAGGTCGCCGCCACCGCCATCGCGATCGGCACGATGATCACGAACGGCACGTGCAGGCCGTTCGGCGCGAGCGCCGCGATCCACTCGAACTGCGAGGTCAGGTGCGGCGAGCTCAGCAATGCGGCCGTGTACGCGCCCACCGCGTAGAACGCGATGTAGCCCAGGTCGAGCAGGCCGGCGAAGCCGACCACCACGTTCAGGCCGAGCGCGAGCATCACGTACAGCATCGCGAAGTCGAGCACGCGAACCCAGTAGTTGCCGCCGGCCGAGCCGATGATGATCGGCGCCGCGATCACGAAGGCCGCGGTCAGGATGCCGATGATGACGGTCTTGGCGGTATTGCGCTCTTCGACGAGCGACGTCGAGGATTCGATCGGTTGAATGGATGTCATGTTGTTTGCTCCCTTCCGTTACGCGCGATCCGCGACACGTTCGCCCAGCAGGCCCGACGGACGGAACACGAGAACGACGATCAGCACGATGAATGCGAACACGTCCTGGTAGTTACTGCCGAATACGCCGCCCGTGAGGTTGCCGATGTAGCCCGCGCCGAGCTGCTCGATCAGGCCGAGCACCACGCCGCCGACCATCGCGCCGCCGAGGTTGCCGATCCCGCCGAGCACCGCCGCCGTGAACGCCTTCATGCCGGGGATGAAGCCCATGTAGAAGTGCACGTTGCCGTATTCGGACGCGATCATCACGCCGGCCAGCGCGGCGAGCGCGGAGCCGATCATGAACGTCGCGGAGATCACGAAGTTCGGGTTCACGCCCATCAGGCTTGCAGTGTTCGGGCTTTCGGCAATCGCACGCATCGCGCGACCGAGCTTGGTCTTGTGCACGAGCAGCAAGAGGCCTGCCATCACGATGAACGCCACCGCGATGATCACGATCTCGGTCAGGGAGATCACGGCGCCCGGCGTCGTGTCGGTCGGCTTGATCACGTTGATCGGATCGGTCGGCAGCAATTGCGGGAACGGCAGCGGGTTGCGCGACCAGATGATCATCGCAGCCGTCTGCAGCAGGATCGACACGCCGATCGCGGTGATCAGCGGCGCGAGACGCGGTGCGCGGCGCAGCGGCCGGTACGCGACCCGCTCGATCGTGTAGCCCACGCAGGCGCAGACGACCGCAGCAATGCCAAGGCCAATCGTCAGCGTCGCGACGTTGCCGAGTCCGGGGAAGTGGTTCTGCAGCACGGTGATCGCCGAGAGGGCGACCATCGCGCCGATCATCAGCACGTCGCCGTGCGCGAAGTTGATGATGCCGAGAATGCCGTACACCATCGTGTAGCCCAACGCGATGATGGCGTACACACTGCCGAGCACCAGCCCGTTGAGGATCTGCTGGATGAAAATATCCATTTAAAGCTCCTTGGCCCATGCTGCCGGAGGACGTTGCGCCCCGCGGGTAAGCGAGGAATCGCGCCTTCTCGGCGACACTGCGGGTACTAGTCGATACCGGTAAGGGTGGATCGTCCCGGCGCGCGCTGCCCGGCCTGTACGGCCGGACTTGCCGCCGGAGCGGATACAGAAACGGCACCGCACTGTTCCGGTGCCATCACGAGTCCTGTCGCTAAATCGTCACGACGTCGAGGACGGTGTGCTTGGCCTCCTTGAAGTCGTAGGGCAGCGTGCCGAAACGGCCGGCATCCGGTTTCCCGAAGTCCGTGCCTTTTTCCGTCCGGGCCGGGGCGAACCCCGCATCCGGACAGATCAGGTTCCGCACCGCGTCACCCGCGGGCTCGACCACCTTGACGGCGCACATGCCGTTGTCGCCAAGGGTTTGCGCTCCGATGCCGGACGCCGGCGCCTGCTTCGCAAGCGGGCCGTCCGCCGCCGCACGCGCGGCGCCGGAACCGGCATCGCGAAAGCGGCACCCGACTTTCGTCAGGACTGCGTCGGAATTCGTCGAACGAAGCAGACGGCCCGCCGCGACGCGACGGGTCGCGGCGACACGCTGTTTCGTCAAATCGAAATGAAAGGGGATCAGTGACATCTGCACGTTGCCTGCGTTGCCCCGAAACCCGGGCGCCCGTTGCTCGACGCGCCCCGCTGCTGCCGCCTCGCGGTCGGCGACTCGTTGTCGGGCCACCCGCGCGCCCGTCGCCAGACGGGCCGCAGCGCCGCCGGTGATCGATACCCGCCGTGCCGAATGCACGCCGCTCGTCGGGTCCTGCGCGTTGATTTCCTCGATCGCCAAACGTGCCCCGTTGTCCTTGTCTCTGTCCGATTGCGCAATGCGGCACGTAGACGGCGCCGCACGACCGGTTGTGGCAGCGCGCACGTCGCTGGCCGCCGGTACTGCGAATGCCGCAGCCTCCCTGCCCGCCCTGTCGTCGCTCTTTTTGCTGCAACCGGAAAGCATTGCAACCGGTGCGGCGACAGACATGGCGTAAGCCAACTTCACATGCATCGAGTAGGTCTCCCGCGCCTTGCCAAAACCCGATTTCAAAGCCATTCCGGCTTGAAAACGGGCGCATTGTAACTCCATTTATAGGACGCCAATAATCCTGATTCGATGGGGTTTTCCTGCATTGCAACCAATTTTGAGAGGCGCTTAAGCACGGGCGTAGCAACCCGGTTGCACCATTAATGTGAATAATGGTTGCGATTTCATTTTCGCAGCGCAAAAAAAAGCGCGCCGGGAGGCGCGCTTCGCGGGTACCGCGGATGCGATTCGACGGTCAGGCAGCGGGCGGCAGGTTCAGCCCGCGCGGCAGCGGAAACGACACGTTTTCCTCGATGCCGTCCAGCGCGCGGACATTGCGCACGCCGAGTTCACGCAGCCGCGCGATCACGGCCTGGGCGAGCACCTCGGGCGCCGATGCGCCGGCCGTCACGCCGATGCGGCGCTTGCCGGCAACCCATGCCGGATCGATCTGGTCGGGCGCGTCGACCATGTACGCGTCCACGCCGCGCTTCTCGGCCACTTCGCGCAGACGGCTCGAATTCGAGCTGTTCGGGCTGCCGACGACGATCACGACGTCGCACTGCGGCGCCATGAACTTCACCGCGTCCTGACGGTTCTGCGTTGCGTAGCAGATGTCCTGCTTCTTCGGCTCGCGGATCTTCGGGTACTTCGCCTTCAGCGCGCCGATGATCTCGGCCGCGTCGTCGACGGACAGGGTCGTCTGCGTGACGAGCGCGATGCGCTCCGGGTCAGCCAGCTGGAGCTTCTGCACGTCCTCGACGCTTTCGACGAGGTGCATCCCGCGCTCGACCTGCCCCATCGTGCCTTCGACTTCCGGGTGACCCTTGTGGCCGATCATCACGATGTCGACGCCGTCCTGGCGCATCTTCGCGACTTCGACGTGCACCTTCGTGACGAGCGGACAGGTTGCGTCGTAAATGCGCAGCCCGCGCACGTCGGCCTCGTCGCGCACGGCCTTCGACACGCCGTGCGCGCTGAAGATCACGGTGTTGCCGGCCGGCACTTCCTCGAGCTCCTCGACGAAGATCGCGCCTTTCTTCTTCAGATCCTCGACCACGTACTTGTTGTGGACGATTTCGTGGCGGACGTAGATCGGCGCACCGTGCATCGCGATCGCCCGCTCGACGATCTCGATCGCGCGGTCGACACCCGCGCAGAAGCCGCGCGGCTGAGCCAGCAGGATTTCGGCGTCGGACGCGACGGTCAGCCCGGACAGCGTATCGGTGGTGCTCATGATTACAGGATTCCGATGATTTTCACTTCGAACGTGAGCGCTTGGCCCGCGAGCGGATGATTGAAGTCGAACAGCGCCGAGGTTTCGCTGACTTCCTTCAGCACCCCCGCATAGCGGCCGCCGTCCGGCGCGTTGAACTCGATCAGTTCGCCCGGCGTGAAATCGTCGCCGACCATCCCGTTCTCGCGCAGCGTCGACAGCGTCACGCGCTGGAGCATGTCGGGATTGCGGGGACCGAACCCCTGTTCGGGCGTTAGCTGAAAAGTCGAATGGTCGCCGACCCTGAGCCCGATCAGAATCTGTTCCAGCGAGGGCGCCAGTTGCCCCGCGCCGAGCAGCAGCGTGGCGGGCTTGTCGGAAAAGGTGTTGACGATATCGGCGCCGTCGGCCAGTGCAAGCCGGTAATGCAGCGTGACATGGGAACCGGGCTTCACTTCGGAAAGATCGATGAGGCTCATGAATTACTCGTGTTCGTCGGCGCCCGCGATGGCCGAAAGGCCCGGCGCAAAACCAATATTGTAAGTCACCTTAGCGCGCAAGGCTGAAAGTGCGACGACGTCGCGCACTCGGCCGCCGCCATTGGAGTTTCGACCATGCCGCCACCCTGCCTCGCCGTCGCGCCGACCGAATGCCGCGACCCCGCCGATTCCCCTGCCGATCCGGTCCGCCGGACCGCCGCGGCCCGGCCGCGCAAGCGCCGTCCGCGCAACTGGCGGCCCGACCTGCCGCGCGAGCGGCTGCTGGAGCGCGGGCCGGCCGCGCTCACCGACGCCGAATTGATCGCGCTGCTGCTCGGCACCGGCGGCGGCGGTCGCGACGTGTTCGCCAGTGCCCGCGCGCTGCTCGCGCGGTTCGGCGACTCGCTGCGCGACATGCTCGATGCGGATCCCGACGTGTTCGCGACACACCCCGGCATCGGCGCCGCGCGCTCGGCGCTGCTGATCGCCGTGACCGAGATCACGCGGCGCGCGCTGGCCGAAAAGGCGCGCGAGCGGGTGCAGATCGATTCGCCGGGCGCGGTCGAGGACTATCTGCGGCTGAGGATCGGCATGCGTCCGTACGAGGTGTTCGTCACGCTATACCTGGATGCCCGCCACGGCCTCATCGACGTGGAGGAAAGCGCGCGCGGCTCGCTAACGCGGATGGCCGTCTATCCGCGCGAGATCGTGCGCCGCGCGCTCACGCTGAATGCCGCCGCACTGGTCATCGCGCACAACCATCCGTCCGGCGCGGTGCAGCCGAGCGCGGAAGATCGCCGCCTGACGCGCGTGCTGCACGAAGCGCTGACGCTCGTCGACGCCAAGCTGCTCGATCACGTCGTCGTCGGCACCGCCGATACATTTTCGTTCGCACGCGCCGGATGGTTGTAGACTGTGGCCCGGCGACCCGCCCCGGGAGCGCCGCAACGGTGAAGCGAAATTGGGTTTGATTTTTCTGAACTTTTTCTGCTAGAATCGCCGTCTGTCTTTTTTCCAACCAGTTCTAGCCATCGAAGGGCCTTGTCTGTAAGGGCTTCGGCGTTCTGAGTGCAGCCATGGATCACGTGGCGGTGCGATGGAACCTTCATCGGCGATCGAACCCCGAATTTAGCGTATTAGGAGTGCTCTCATGGCACGCGTATGCCAAGTAACTGGGAAAGCGCCGATGAGCGGCAACAACGTTTCCCACGCCAACAACAAGACCAAGCGTCGCTTCCTGCCGAACCTGCAAAACCGCCGGTTCTGGGTTGAGAGCGAAAACCGCTGGGTGCGCCTGCGCGTCTCGAACGCCGGCCTGCGCCTGATCGACAAGAACGGCATCGATTCCGTGCTCGCTGACCTGCGCGCACGCGGCGAAGCCTAAGCCCAAGGAGCACAATCATGGCAAAAGGCGCCCGCGACAAGATCAAGCTTGAGTCGACCGCTGGTACGGGTCACTTCTACACGACCACGAAGAACAAGCGCAACATGCCGGAAAAGATGGCGATCAAGAAGTTCGATCCCGTCGTCCGCAAGCATGTGGAATACAAAGAAACCAAGATCAAATAAATCTCCGGTTTCTGCGAGCCTGACGGCGACCGAAAAGCCCCGCACATGCGGGGCTTTTTGTTTTGCGCGCACGCACGGGCCCGACGCGGTATGCTCTCCCCTTTCCGCGGCCACGGCCGACGGAACGCACAAGATCTAAAGCGTAACGATGGAGATGCAGCATGAAATTCGACGTGGCGATCGTCGGCAGCGGCCTGGCAGGGCTGTCGGTCGCACTCAACCTGGCCAGCACGCGACGTGTTGCGCTGATCGCGAAACGTTCGATGATGGAGGGGGCGAGCGATAACGCGCAAGGCGGCATCGCGGCCGTCCTCGACTCGGCGGACAGTATCGAGAACCACGTCGACGACACGCTGGTCGCCGGCGGCGGGCTGTGCGACGAAGGCGCGACCCGCTACATCGTCGAGCACGGCCGCGAAGCGATCGAATGGCTGATCTCGCAGGGCGTGCCGTTCACGAAGGACGACGCAGCCGAACTCGGCTTCCATCTGACCCGCGAAGGCGGCCACAGTCACCGCCGGATCATCCACGCAGCCGACGCGACCGGCCATGCGGTGCTCGCGACGCTGTCCGAACGTGCGCGCCGGCATCCGAACATCACGTTCTTCGAAAACCACCACGCGATCGACCTGATCACATCGGACCGGCTCGGCCTGCCCGGCCGCCGCTGTCACGGCCTGTACGCGCTCGACGTCGACAACGACCGCACGATCACGATCGAGGCGCCACACACGGTGCTCGCGACCGGTGGCGCCGGCAAGGTCTACCTGTACACGACGAACCCCGACACCGCGACCGGCGACGGCATCGCGATGGCGTGGCGCGCGGGCTGCCGCGTGTCGAACATGGAATTCATCCAGTTCCACCCGACCTGCCTGTTCCATCCGTATGCGAAATCGTTCCTGATTTCGGAAGCCGTGCGCGGCGAAGGCGGCTTGCTGAAGCTGCCCGACGGCACGCGCTTCATGCCCGCGCACGATCCGCGCGCGGAACTCGCGCCGCGCGACATCGTTGCGCGCGCGATCGACTTCGAGATCAAGAAGCGCGGGATCGACTGCGTGTATCTCGACATCAGCCATCAGCCGGAAGCGTTCCTGCGCGAACACTTCCCGACGATCCACGCGCGCTGCCTCGAATTCGGCATCGACATCGCGAAACAGCCGATTCCGGTCGTGCCGGCCGCGCACTACACGTGCGGCGGCGTCGTCACCGACCTTGCGGGGCGCACCGATCTCACGGGCCTGTATGCGGTCGGCGAAACGTCGTACACGGGGCTGCACGGCGCGAACCGGCTCGCGAGCAACTCGCTGCTCGAATGCCTCGTGATCGGCCGCGCGGCGGCCGAGGCGATCGAGGCAGCCGGCTACGATGCGCAAACGCCGGCCAAGCTGCCCGCCTGGGACGAAAGCCGCGTGTCGGATGCGGACGAGGAAGTCGTCGTCGCGCACAACTGGGACGAGCTGCGCCGGCTGATGTGGAACTACGTCGGCATCGTGCGCACCGACAAGCGTCTCGAACGCGCGAAGCACCGGTTGTCGCTGCTGCGCGACGAGATCCACGAGTACTACGCGAACTTCCGCGTAACGCGCGACCTGCTCGAACTGCGCAATCTCGTCGACGTTGCAACGCTGATCGTGAAGAGCGCGTACTCGCGCCGTGAAAGCCGCGGGCTGCACTACAGCCGGGACTGGCCGCACACGCTGCCCAAGGCGCTGCCGAGCGTGCTCACGCCCCGCTCGCGCCGCTGACCGGCACGCACTTCCCGGCGGCTGCCGCCCATGAAAAAAGCCGCTGGCGTTTGCGTGCCAGCGGCTTTTTTTCGTCAGATGGGTAGATCGCGCGATCAGTCGACGATCCGCATCGAGTAGTCGGTCGCGCGCACGTCCTTCGTCAACGCACCGATAGAGATGCGGTCCACGCCCGTCTCCGCGAACGTGCGCACCGTATCGAAATTGACGCCGCCCGACACTTCGAGCACCGCCCGGCCGGCCGCGACGCGCACCGCTTCGCGCATCATGTCGAGCGTGAAGTTGTCGAGCAGCACCGACTGCGCGCCATGCGCGAGCGCCGTGTCGAGCTGCGCGAGCGTCTCGACCTCGACCTGCACGGGCACGCCCGAATCCAGCGCGAACGCCGCGTCGAGGGCCTCACCGACGCCGCCGGCCGCCGCGATATGGTTTTCCTTGATCAGGATGCCGTCGTACAGGGCGAGACGCTGGTTCTCGCCGCCGCCGACCCGCACCGCGTACTTCTGCGCGAGCCGCAGGCCCGGCAGCGTCTTGCGCGTATCGAGAATCCTCGCGCGCGTACCTTCGACGCGGTCGACATAACGGCGCGTCGCGCTGGCGACGCCCGACAGCAGCTGCAGGAAGTTCAGCCCGTTGCGCTCGGCCGTCAGCAACGCACGCGCCGGCCCTTCGAGTTCGCAGACGGTCGAATCCGGCGTCATCCGGTCGCCTTCGCGATAGCGCCACTGCACGACGATCGACGGATCGATCCGCGCGATGACGGCCTCGAACCACGGCACGCCGCACAGCACCGCTTCCTCGCGCACGATGATGCGAGCACGGCGACGCTCGCCGGCCGGCACGAGTCGCCCGGTCTGGTCGCCGGTGCCGACGTCTTCGGCGATCGCATCGGCAACGTTGCGCGCGATCGCATCGTCGAAGGCTGCGCCGTATTGAGCGCGGACGGCTTCGAACAGCGGGGAGACTGCAGTCGTCATGCAGCCCCCACGTTTGCAAACAGTTGCTGATCGCGCTGCAGATCGCCGCTCGCCTGCACGCGCTTCTTGTGCGCGGCCGCGAAATCGAGCATCCGGTCGATCGGCAAACGCGCCCGCTCGCCGATCGCGGGATCGACGAAGATCTCGTTGTGACCGCGCTCGAGCACGTCGGCGAGGTTCGCGAGGCCGTTCATCGCCATCCACGGGCAATGCGCGCAGCTCTTGCAGGTTGCGCTGTTGCCGGCCGTCGGCGCGGCGATGAAGGTCTTGCCGGGCGCCGCGAGCTGCATCTTGTGCAGGATGCCGAGGTCGGTCGCGACGATGAAGTGCGTCGCGTCGAACTTCACGGCCGCGTCGATGAGCTGCGTCGTCGAGCCGACGACGTCCGCCTGCGCGACGACGTTTTCCGGCGACTCGGGGTGCACGAGCACCTTCGCGTCCGGGTATTCGGCGCGCAGCAGGTCGAGCTCGATGCCCTTGAATTCGTCGTGGACGAGGCACGAACCCTGCCACAGCAGCATGTCCGCGCCGGTTTTCTTCTGGATATAGCTGCCGAGATGGCGATCCGGTGCCCAAATGATCTTCTCGCCCCGCGCATGCAGGTCGGCGACGATCTCGAGGCCGATCGACGACGTGACCATCCAGTCCGCGCGCGCCTTCACGGCGGCGCTGGTGTTCGCATAGACGACGACGGTGCGATCCGGGTGCGCATCGCAGAACGCGGAGAATTCGTCGACCGGGCAACCGAGATCGAGCGAGCAGGTCGCATCGAGATCGGGCATCAGCACGCGCTTGGCCGGACTCAGGATCTTCGCGGTTTCGCCCATGAAGCGCACGCCGGCGACGACGAGCGTCTGCGCGTCGTGATCGCGGCCGAAGCGGGCCATTTCGAGTGAATCGGCGACGCAGCCGCCGGTTTCGTCGGCCAGTTCCTGCAGCTCGGCATCCACGTAGTAGTGAGCGACGAGCACGGCCTTTTCACGTACGAGCAGCGCCTTGATGCGCGCCTTCAGTGCGGCGCGTTCTTCGGCGGAAGGTGCATCGGGCACCTTGGCCCATGCTTGCCCGACGCCACAGACGGTCCCTGCCGAGACCGGCCGGTCGTACTCGACGGGTTTGATCGTCGATTGCATCTCCATATCTCCTGTCGACCAGAGTTAGCGCTTTAGCGCTTACTCTGGTCCCATGCTTTGCGGTCGACCAGAGTCAGCGCTTTAACGCTTACTTCAGCCCTGTCCTCTACGCTCGCCCCGGGGACGCCACGCCCGCGTTGCCCCAAAGCCTCATACGAATTCCGGCCATTCCGGCGTCCGTCGAAAACCGGCCGCCCAAATGAAAAAACCCCGCCAACGCGGGGTTTGTGACGTCCTGAGATTCTAATCGATTTCGAATCAGGCGTAGCGGCGCAGGCGCGTCGCGAATTCCTGCAGCGACTTGATGCCGCTTTGTTCTGCGCGATGGCACCAATCCTGCAATTGCGCGAGAAGCTGTTCGCGCGACGCGGTCGAACGATCCCAGATCGCGGCGAGATCCTGGCGGAGCTGGAAGTACGTGTGCAGCTTCTGGCTGTTCGCGAAGATCTCCGGCAGCAGCTTCTTCTGCGGCTCGTCGAGGCCGTCGGCGTCCTTGTGGAACCACTTGCGCGCGCCGCGCATCAGCTGGTACTTCTCGCCGCCGATTTCCTTCAGGTGCGCGAGCTCCTGGCGATATGCGCGCTTCACGGCCTTGCCGTAGCGCGCCATCACTTCGTAGCGGTTCGACAGCACGGCCTGCAGCGTTTCCTGGTCGAGCACCGTCTTCGGCTTGTTCAGGCGCGGCGTCGGCGCAACCTTCTTCACCTTCGCGAGACCGAATGCCGACATGATGCGGATGTACATCCAGCCGATGTCGAACTCGTACCACTTGTTCGACAGCTTCGCCGACGTCGCGAACGTGTGGTGGTTGTTGTGCAGCTCTTCGCCGCCGATCACGATGCCCCACGGGAACAGGTTCGTGCTCGCGTCGGCCGAGTTGAAGTTGCGGTAGCCCCAGAAGTGGCCGAAGCCGTTGACGACGCCAGCCGCCCAGAACGGAATCCAGACCATCTGCACGGCCCACACGGTCAGGCCGAGCACGCCGAACAGCGCGACGTCGATCACCATCATCAGGCTGATGCCGAGAATCGGGTACTTCGAGTACACATTGCGCTCGATCCAGTCATTCGGCGTGCCGTGGCTGAACTTGCGCATCGTTTCTTCGTTCTTCGCTTCCGCGCGATACAGCTCGGCGCCTTCGAGGAACACCTTCCAGATCCCACGCGTCTGCGGGCTGTGCGGATCTTCCTCGGTTTCGCACTTCGCGTGGTGCTTGCGATGGATCGCGGCCCACTGGCCCGTCAGCATGCCGGTCGTCATCCACAGCCAGACGCGGAAGAAGTGGCTCGCGATCGGATGCAGCTCCAGCGCGCGGTGCGCCTGGCAGCGATGCAGGTAGACCGTCACGCCGATGATCGTGACGTGCGTGACGGCCAGCGCGAACAGCGCGACCTGCCACCACGAAAAGCGCAGAAGCCCGTGGGAAAGAAAATCGAGCAGGGAATTCAACAAGGCAGTTACCTGTGGTGAGAGCGACGCAGGCGCAGGCCGACGTCATAAAAATGAAAGCATACCGCGTGTAGACCGGAATTTTACTTCAACCGTTCCAAGTCGTTGTAAAAAATGAATATTTTCTTGTCATGACGCAATCCGGACAGTCCATCGACGGACCCGGCAAGCCCTTCGATCCGGTTCTGGCCGCCCGATCCACCCGAATCGCGTCAGCTCCCGGCCTACGCCGCCGACGCCTGCCCGTCCGCCGTGCCGTTGCCGGCCACCGGCACGCCATCGGCCACCACGCCGGTCGCGGCAAAACCGTCCGGCACGCCGACCACGCGCACTTCGCGCTGCGGGAACGGAATCGAGATGCCGTGCTCGCCGAACAGCCGCCAGATGTTGCGGTTCACCGCCGAACGCACGCCCGACGTGCCCTTCGCCGAATCCTCGATCCAGAAGCCGAGCTCCAGATCGATCCCGTCCGCGCCGAAGCTGACCAGGTATGGGGCCGGCGCCGGTTCCTCGAGCACGCGCGGCACGCCCTTCGCCGCAGCGGCGAGCACCGCGAGCGCCTGCTCGACGTCGCTGGTATAGGCGACCTGCACGGCAACCTTCGCGTAACCGCGCGTCAGGTATGACGACTGGTTCTGCACGACATCGGTGATCAGCTTCTCGTTCGGGATCAGCGTCTCGTTGCCGTCGAGACCGCGCACGACCGTGTAACGGGTGCGAATCTGCGTGACGACGCCCTGCAGCCCGCCGACGCTGATCGCGTCGCCGAGCCGCAGCGAGCGATCGAGCAGGATGATGAAGCCCGATACGTAGTTGCTGGCGATCTTCTGCAGCCCGAAGCCGAGGCCGACGCCGACCGCGCCACCGAACACGCCGAGCACCGTCACGTCGATGCCAACGAGCGACAGCCCGATCAGGATCGCCGCGAACACCAGCAGCGCGCGCCCGACCCGCGACAGCACGACCTTCAGGTTCGCGTCGAGCGTGGTGGCACGCGCGAGGCGCTCCTCGAGCACCGAGCCGAGCCACATCGCGACCATCAGCGTCACGCACACCCACAGTGCGCCGGAGATCACCGACAGCAGCGTGAGGTGCGCGTTCGCGACACGGAACTGCACGCTGTCGAGCCAGGCGACCACGTCGCGCTGGATCCCGAGCACGGTGAGCACCATCGCGGCCCACACGATCACCGACACGATCTTCTCGACGATCGACAGCCAGGCATGTGTGTGCCCGTCGCGCGCGAACACGCGCCGCGCGAAGAAGAACAGCACGTAGATCAGCCCGATGCCGAACAGCGGCACGAGCGCGAGCGACAGCAGCGACGTCGACATGAACGGGTCGAACGCGAGCTGCGCCGCCAGCACGAACAGCCCGCCGAACAGCGGGAACAGCGCGCGCTTCAGGCTCTGCGCGCCGGCGCCGGGCACCCGGCCGGCCGCGCGCCGGCGCGCGTCGATGCGGCCGTGCACGAAGCGCGCGGCCACCCACGCGAAACACAGCGCGCCGACCAGGATCGCCGCCTGCCAGATCATCACCGGCTCGTTGAAGTCGCGGATCACCGACGCGAGCCGGTGCGACAGCAGGCGGTTCTGCATCATCCGTGCGCCCTGCCGTTACTGCGCGCGCCGTTCCAGCACCGCGGCGAAGAAGCCGTCGGTGGCGTGGCGGTGCGGCCACAGCGACAGGTAGTCGCCGGTCTCGAGCTCGATGCGCTGGTCCGCCAGGACCTTCTGCGCGGGCACCAGCACGAACTCGGGATGGTCGACCAGGAATTGTTCGACGATGGCTTCGTTCTCCGCGTGGAGCACGCTGCAGGTCGCGTACACGAGCCGGCCGCCCTTCTTCACGAGACGCGCCGCGCTCGCGAGGATCGACGCCTGCTTCGGCGTGAGCTCCTCGATCGACGTGCGCGTCTGGCGCCATTTGAGGTCGGGATTGCGGCGCAGCGTGCCCAGGCCGCTGCACGGCGCGTCGACCAGCACGCGATCGATCTTGCCGGCGAGCCGCTTGATCTTCGCGTCGTGCTCGCTGTCGATCAGCACCGGGTTCACGTTCGACAGCCCGCTGCGCGCGAGGCGCGGCTTCAGCTTCGTGAGACGCTTTTCCGACACGTCGAACGCGTAGAGGCGCCCGGTCGAGCGCATCATCGCGCCGAGCGCGAGCGTCTTGCCGCCGGCGCCCGCGCAGAAATCGACGACCATCTCGCCGCGGCGCGGCGCGACGAGCGAGCACAGCAGCTGGCTACCCTCGTCCTGCACCTCGATCTGGCCTTCCTCGAACAGCTTCAGGCGCGTGAGCGCCGGCTTGCCGACGACCCGCACGCCTTGCGGTGCGAACGGCGTCGCGCCCGCGTCGATGCCTTCCACGCGCAGCGCGTCGATCACCTGGTCGCGCGTCGCCTTCTGCGCATTGGCGCGCAGATCGAGCGGCGCCGGGTAGTTGAGCGCGGCGGCGAGCTGCGCCAGTTCCTCGGCGTCGAAACGGGCCGACAGCGCCTGGTAGATCCAGTCGGGCAGGTTCGTGCGCACGCGCACCGGCAGGCTCGCCGGATCGATCTTCGACACGTGCTCGAGCCACGCGGCTTCGGTGGCAGAGACGAACGGCTTCAGCGCATTGCGGCCGAGCGTCTGCATCAGGCCCAGCAGCGTGAGGCGCCGCGCGGGGCTGCCGGTGCCGCTCTCGGCGAGGTGTGAAAACTCCATCTTGCGGCGCAGCACCGCGAACACTGCCTCGGCGATCACACCGCGCTCGGCGTGGCCGAGCTTCGGGTGAGCGCGGAAGAACCGGCTCGTCGTCGCGTCGGCCGGGCCGGCGAACTTCAGCACCTCCGCCAGCAAAGTCTCGGTCTGGCCGATCAGGAATCCGTGCAGCTTCATACGCCCTCACTCTTTTCGGTATGCGGTTGATCCGCGAAAATCCAGCGCGCCTCTTCCGGCGCGACCACTGCCCGGCCGTTCTCGAGGCGCAGGCGCCCCTCGACGAACCAGCGCACCGCACGCGGATACAGCACGTGCTCGACCGTCAGCACGCGCTGCGCGAGCGCGGCCGCGTCGTCGCCGGCACGCACCGGCACCGCGCCCTGCGCGACGATCGCGCCGCTGTCCAGTTCGGGAATGACGAAATGCACGCTCGCACCGTGCAGCGCGACGCCGGCATCCAGCGCCTGCTGGTGCGTGTGGATACCCTTGAAGCTCGGCAGCAGCGACGGGTGAATATTCAGCAGCCGGCCTTCGTATCGTCTGACGAATGCGGGCGTGAGGATGCGCATGAAGCCGGCGAGGACGACGAGATCGGGCGCAAAACGATCGATCTCGGCGGCGAGCGCCGCATCGAAGCTGTCGCGGCCGTCGAACGACCGGTGGTCGACCACCGCCGTCGCCACCCCGTGCGACGCGGCAAAAGCCAGCCCGGCCGCATCGGGCCGGTTGGCGATCACGGCGGCAATCTCGGCCGGCCAGCGTTCCTGCGCGCACGCGCGGACGATGGCCTCCATGTTGCTGCCGCGACCGGAAATCAGGATCACGAGTTTTTTCATCCGCGAATTTTACCATTCACCCCCGCGTTTCCCCCCTTCTCGGCCGCCGGGCCGCCCGAACGTTTATAATCTTCTGCTTTGCGGCATCCCACCGCCCATTCCCCGACGCTGCATCCGCTATCGTGAAAGTCTTCCGCGGCCTGCCCAACGCCGAGAGCCGCGCGCCGTGCGCGCTGACGATCGGCAACTTCGACGGTGTCCATCGCGGCCACCAGGCCCTGCTCGCGCGCGTGCGCGCGGCAGCGGACGCGCGCGGCCTGCCCGTGTGCGTGATGACCTTCGAGCCGCACCCGCGCGAATTCTTCAACCCGGCCGGCGCGCCGCCGCGCATCGCGATGCTGCGCGACAAGCTCGAGGCGCTGCGCGACCACGGTGTCGACCGCGTCGTCGTCGAGCACTTCAACCACACGTTCGCGAGCCAGTCGCCGCAGGCGTTCGTCGAACGCACGCTGGTCGGCGGGCTGCACACGCGCTGGATGATGGTCGGCGACGACTTCTGCTACGGCGCGAAGCGCGCGGGCACCTTCGACACGCTGAAGGCCGCCGGCGAGCAATACGGCTTCGAGGTCGAGCAAATGGGCACGGTCGCCGGCAGCGACGGCACGCGCATCTCCAGCTCGGGCGTGCGCACCGCGCTCGCGGCCGGCGATCTCGACGCGGCCGCGCAGGCGCTCGGCCACGGCTACGCGATCAGCGGCCACGTCGCGCACGGGCTGAAGCTCGGCCGCGACCTCGGTTTCCCGACGCTGAACCTGCCGATTGCGCACAAGCGGCCGGCGCTCGCGGGCATCTTCGTCGTGCAGGTGCACGGCCTGGGCCCGTCCCCGTTGCCGGGCGTCGCGAGCCTCGGGCTGCGCCCGACCGTCGACGATTCCGGCCGCGTGCTGCTCGAAGTCCACCTGCTCGACTGGCACGGCGACGCGTACGGCAAGCTCATCCGCGTCGAATTCCTGAAGAAGCTGCGTGACGAAGCGAAGTTCGACGATCTCGAGGCGCTGTCGCGCGCGATCGCGCTGGACGTCGCGAATGCGCGCGCGTACTTCGTCGAGCGCGACCGCGCGCCGGGCAGCCGCACGACCGGCTTCTCGACGTCGGCGACCGACCGAATTAGCTGATCCGGCCGGCGGCGCCCCGCGCCGCCCCCTCTCGCGCCGACACGCGCGCATCCCCGATTCACGACGCACGAGCGTCCCCCGATTTGATAGCGATCCCATCATGAGCAACAAGAAAGCCGATTCGAAACCGCAGGCCAAGTATCCGGTCAACCTGCTCGACACGCCGTTCCCGATGCGCGGCGATCTGCCCAAGCGCGAGCCGCAGTGGGTCAAGGAATGGGAAGAGCGCGGCATCTACGAGAAGATCCGCGCAGCCAGCAAGGGCCGGCCGAAGTTCATCCTGCACGACGGCCCCCCGTATGCGAACGGCGACATCCACCTCGGTCACGCGGTCAACAAGATCCTGAAGGACATCGTCGTCAAGTCGCGCAACATGGCCGGCTTCGATGCGCCGTACGTGCCGGGCTGGGATTGCCACGGGATGCCGATCGAGATCCAGATCGAGAAGCAGTTCGGCAAGTCGCTGCCGGCGGCCGAAGTGATGAGCAAGGCGCGTGCGTACGCGACCGAGCAGATCGAGAAGCAGAAGGTCGGCTTCAAGCGCCTCGGCGTGCTCGGCGACTGGGCGAATCCGTACAAGACGATGAACTTCGTCAACGAGGCGGAAGAGATCCGCGCGCTCGGCAAGATCATCGAGAAGGGCTACGTGTATCGCGGCCTGAAGCCGGTGAACTGGTGCTTCGACTGCGGCTCGGCGCTCGCCGAGGCGGAAGTCGAGTACAAGGACCGCACCGACCCGACGATCGACGTGATGTTCGCGTTCGCGGAACCGGAAAAGACCGCGCAGGCGTTCGGCCTGCCGGCGCTGCCGCGCGCCGAGGGCGGCATCGTGATCTGGACCACCACGCCGTGGACGATCCCCGCCAACCAGGCGCTGAACCTCCATCCGGAAATCATCTACGCGCTGGTCGACACCGAGCGCGGGCTGCTGATCATCGCCGAAGAACGCGTCGAAGCATGCATGGCCGAGTTCAAGCTGACCGGCCGCGTCGTCGCGACCACGCCCGGCGTGAAGCTCGCGAACCTGCGCTTCCACCACCCGCTCGCGTCGGCCCACCCCGGCTACAAGCGCACCGCGCCCGTCTACCTCGGCGACTACGTGACGACCGACACGGGTACCGGCATCGTGCACTCGTCGCCCGCCTACGGCATCGAAGACTTCTTGTCGTGCAAGGCGCACGGGATGACCGATTCGGACTTCATCAACCCCGTGATGGGCGACGGCCGCTACATCGAATCGCTGCCGCTGTTCGGCGGCCTGTCGATCTGGGACGCGAACCCGAAGGTCGTCGAGGCGCTGAACGCGGCCGGCTCGCTGCTGCGCAGCGAGAAGTACACGCACAGCTACATGCACTGCTGGCGCCACAAGACGCCGATCATCTACCGCGCGACGTCGCAGTGGTTCGCCGGCATGGACGTGACGCCGCGCGACGGCAGCAAGACGCTGCGCGAAACGGCGCTCGAAGGCGTCGACGCGACCGCGTTCTACCCGTCGTGGGGCAAGCAGCGCCTGTTCAGCATGATCGCGAACCGTCCTGACTGGACGCTGTCGCGCCAGCGCCAGTGGGGCGTGCCGATGGCGTTCTTCGTGCACAAGGAAACCGGCGAGCTGCACCCGCGCACGCTCGAGCTGCTCGAGGAAGTCGCGAAGCGCGTCGAGCAGTCGGGCATCGAGGCCTGGCAATCGCTCGACCCGCGCGAGCTGCTCGGCGACGACGCGAACCTGTACGAAAAGAACCGCGACACGCTCGACGTGTGGTTCGACTCGGGCACGACGCACTGGCACGTGCTGCGCGGCTCGCACAAGGATCAGCTGCAATTCCCGGCCGACCTGTACCTCGAAGGCTCGGACCAGCACCGCGGCTGGTTCCACTCGTCGCTGCTGACCGCGTCGATGATCGACGGCCGCGCGCCGTACAAGGGCCTGCTCACGCACGGCTTCACGGTCGACGGCGAAGGCCGCAAGATGAGCAAGTCGCTCGGCAACGGCGTCGACCCGCATGAAGTCGCGAACCGCCTCGGCGCGGAAATCATCCGCCTGTGGATCGCGTCGACCGACTACTCGGGCGAGCTCGCGATCTCCGAGGAAATCCTGAAGCGCGTGACGGAAGGCTATCGCCGCATCCGCAACACGCTGCGCTTCCTGCTCGCGAACCTGTCGGACTTCGACTTCGCGCAGCACGCGGTGCCGGTCGACGAATGGCTCGAGATCGACCGCTATGCGGTCGCGTTCTCCGCGCAGCTGCAGACGGAACTGCTCGGCCACTACGAGAAGTACGAATTCCACCCGGTCGTCGCGAAGCTGCAGACGTACTGCTCGGAGGATCTCGGCGGCTTCTACCTCGACGTGCTGAAGGACCGCCTGTACACGAGCGCGCCCGATTCGCGCGCACGCCGCTCCGCGCAGACGGCGCTGTACCACCTGACGCACGGGCTGCTGCGCGTGCTCGCGCCGTTCCTGTCGTTCACCGCGGAAGAAGCGTGGAAGGTGTTCCAGCCGGCCAGCGAGACGGTCTTCACGGAAACGTACTACGCGTATCCGGAAGTCGCCGGCTCGGCCGCGCTGATCGAGAAGTGGGCGCTGCTGCGCGACGTGCGCGGCAACGTGACGAAGGCGCTCGAGGAAGCGCGCACCGCGAACCGCATCGGTTCGTCGCTGCAGGCCGAAGTGGCCGTGCACGCGAGCGGCGCGCGCTACGACGCGCTGACGAGCCTCGGCGAAGACCTGAAGTTCGTGCTGATCACGTCGGCAGCGACGGTCGTGAAGGTCGACGACGAAGCGCAGGAAAGCGTCGACGTGGCCGCGTCGAAGTACCAGAAGTGCGAACGCTGCTGGCACTACCGCGAGGACGTCGGCGCACACGCCGACCACCCGACGCTGTGCGGCCGCTGCTTCTCGAACCTGTTTGAAAACGGCGAAATCCGGAGCGCTGCTTGAATATGGCGAAAACTGTGTCGAAACCGGCCAGCGGCGCACTCGCGCCCTGGCTCGGCATTTCGCTGATCGTGATCCTGTTCGACCAGCTGTCGAAGATTGCGATCCTGAAAACGTTCGCGTACGGCGCGCAGCATGCGTTGACGTCGTTCTTCAACCTCGTGCTGGTGTACAACCGCGGCGCCGCGTTCGGCTTCCTGTCGACCGCGGGCGGCTGGCAGCGCTGGGCGTTCACCGCGCTCGGTATCGGCGCGACGCTCGTGATCTGCTTCCTGCTGCGCCGCCACGGCCAGCAGCGGCTGTTCAGCCTGTCGCTCGCACTGATCCTCGGCGGCGCGCTCGGCAACGTGATCGACCGGCTGGTCTACGGCCACGTGATCGACTTTCTCGATTTCCACCTCGACGCGTGGCACTTCCCGGCGTTCAACCTCGCCGATTCCGCGATCACGGTCGGCGCAGTGCTGCTGATCTACGACGAGCTGCGTCGCGTGCGCGGCACGCGCTGAGCGCGCATACTCGGCGTCGACGGCCGGCTTCGCGCCGGCCGTTCCGTTTGACCCTTGGAGGCCTGAGTTGGCACACGCAGAACTCGCAGGAAAACACCTCGTTCTCGGCCTGACGGGCGGCATCGCCTGCTACAAGATCGCCGAGCTCACGCGGCTGCTCACGAAAGCCGGCGCGACCGTCCAGGTCGTGATGACGGAAGCCGCCACCCAGTTCATCACGCCGGTCACGATGCAGGCACTCTCCGGCCGGCCCGTGTATACGAGCCAGTGGGACGCGCGCATCGACAACAACATGGCGCACATCGACCTGTCGCGCGAAGCCGACGCGATCGTGATCGCCCCCGCGTCGACGGACTTCCTCGCGAAGCTCGCGCACGGGTTCGCGGACGACCTGCTGTCGACGCTGTGCGTCGCGCGCGACTGTCCGCTGCTCGTCGTGCCCGCGATGAACCGCCAGATGTGGCAGAACCCGGCCACGCAACGCAATGCCGCGCAACTGCGCGCCGACGGCGTGTCGGTGCTCGGCCCCGATTCGGGCGCGCAGGCGTGCGGCGAAGTCGGCGACGGCCGCATGCTCGAGCCCGAGGCGATCTATGAAGCGATCGTCGCGCACTTCGCACCCAAGGTGCTCGCGCACCGCCGCGTGCTGATCACGGCCGGCCCGACCTTTGAACCGCTCGATCCGGTGCGCGGCCTCACGAACCGCTCGAGCGGCAAGATGGGCTTCGCGCTCGCGCGCGCCGCGCAGCAGGCCGGCGCCGACGTGCATCTCGTCGCCGGGCCGGTGGCGCTCGACACGCCGTGGGGCGTGTACCGCCAGGACGTGCAGACCGCGCAGCAGATGTACGACGCGGTCATGCATGCGGTGGCCGACGCGGACATCTTCATCGCGGTGGCCGCCGTCGCCGACTGGCGCGTCGAGCAACCGGCCGAGCACAAGATCAAGAAGACTGCCGACCGCAAGACACCGACGCTCGCATTCGTCGAGAACCCCGACATCCTCGCGTCGGTCGCGGCGCTGCCCGATCCGCCGTTCTGCGTCGGTTTCGCGGCCGAAAGCGGCGACCTCGACGTGCACGGCGACGAGAAGCGCAAGCGCAAGAACGTGCCGCTGCTGGTCGGCAACCTCGGCCCGCAGACGTTCGGGCGCGACGATAACGAAGTCGTGCTGTTCGAGGCGGCCGGCCTCACCCGCCTGCCGCGCGCGCCGAAGGACGAACTCGCGCACGCGCTCGTCGCCGAAATCGCGAAGCGCCTGCCCGACAACCGCCTGATCTGATCCCTGGCGCGGCGGCACGCGCCGCCGCGCCCTTCCCGACCGATTCGACGATCGCATGAAACTCGACCTGAAGATTCTCGACGCGCGCATGCGCGACTACCTGCCCGCCTACGCCACGACCGGCAGCGCGGGCCTCGACCTGCGTGCGTGCCTCGATGCGCCGGTGACGCTGCAGCCGGGCGAAACGACGCTCGTGCCGACCGGCCTCGCGATCCATCTCGCGGATCCCGGCTACGCGGCGCTGATCCTGCCGCGCTCGGGCCTCGGCCACAAGCACGGGATCGTGCTCGGCAACCTCGTCGGCCTGATCGATTCCGACTACCAGGGCCAGCTGATGGTGTCGACGTGGAACCGCGGCCAGACCGAGTTCGTGCTGAACCCGTTCGAGCGCCTCGCGCAGCTCGTGATCGTGCCGGTCGTGCAGGCGCAGTTCAACATCGTCGACGACTTCGACACGAGCGAGCGCGGCGCGGGCGGCTTCGGCAGCACCGGCCGTCACTGAGCGGCGCAATGCAAAAGGGGCCTCGCGGCCCCTTTCTTTTTTCCGTTTCCCGTTACCGATCGACCGCCTCGGCGATTCGCGCGGGCACGAGTTCGCCGCGGCGCGCCTGCACGAGGCTCGCGTAGATCACCATCGCGACCAGCACGGCCAGCAGCACCGCCGACGAGCCGACCGTGCCGAGCGCGAGTCCGCCCTTGGCGACCGGTTTCGTGAGCAGGTCGCCGACCGTCGCGCCGAACGGACGCGTGAGCACGAACGCGGCCCAGAACAGCAGCACACCCGAGATGCGCGTGAAATAGTGCGCGAGCACAATCACCGCGAGCAGCCCGCCGATCAGCAGCGCGCCGCCGCCGAAGCCGAGGCCGGAACTGTCCGCGAGGAAATCGCCGAGCGCGGTGCCGAGCGTGTTCGAGAACAGGATCGCGATCCAGTACATCAGCTCGACCTTGCGCGTGCGGATCAGGTCGACCGACAGCGATTCGCCGCTGAGGCGCCACACCGCGAAGATCGCCAGCAGGATCGCGACGAGAATCGACGAGCCGGCCGCGTAGCCGAGACCCAGCGTACGGTCCATGAAATCGGACATCGTCGTGCCCGCGGTACTCGTCGCGACGATCACGGCCCAGTAGATGGCCGGGCGATAGCCGGTCGTCCGGAGCTGCGCGCCGAGCGTGACGAGAAAGAAACCGAACAGCAGGATCGAGCTCACCGCGTAGCCGACGTTCAGCGTCATCGACAGCAGGTCGCCGCCGGTTTCGCCGAGCGTGGTCGCGCAGATCTTCATGATCCAGAACGCGAGCGTGATTTCGGGAAGTTTGTTCATTCGAACCCCTTTTACAGATGGTGACGGGCTGGCGCGCGCCAGCCCGCATCGCGGACAGGTTCGAATGTTATCGCCGCAGGCTTAACGGAACCTTAGCGGCGCCGCATCGCCGCGCAGCCTGCAGCCCGCGGTGTGAAGCCGCGCGTCAACGCGCGTGCTGGTGGCGGTAATGCAGCGCGTACGCGAGCGTCAGCAGCACGACGAACACGACGCCGACCACCATCGTCATCCGGAATTCATGCGTGAACGCGGTCGTCAGCAGGACCGCGCCGACGAGCCCCGCACCGAGCAAGCTGCCGAACGGATGCGCCCACATCCGGAACGCGAGCGCCGGGCCGCGATACTGCACGCGAAAGCGCAGGTGCGTGACGAAGATCATCAGCCACGTGAACAGCGCGCCGAACATCGCGATCGCCATCATCACGGTGAAAGCCGTGTCGGGCGACAGCGCGACCAGCACGGCCGCGACCGCGACGCCGCTCGTCGAGATCCACAGCGCCGCACGCGGCACGCCGTTGGTGCCGAGCCGGCCGAACACCGCCGGCGCGAGCCGCGCGCGCGACAGGCTGAACATCATCCGCGTCGTCACATAGAGCTGGCTGTTCATCGCCGACAGCGCCGCGATCAGCAGCACGAAGTTGATCACGCCGGCCGCATACGGCACATGCGTCGCGGCCATCACCTTCACGAACGGGCTTTCGTCGGTGCCGGCCTGCGTCCAGGGCACGATCGCGAGCATCAGCGACAGCGTCAGCAGGTAGAACAGCACGAGCCGGAACACCGTCGAGCGAAACGCGCGGGTGACTGCGTGCTGCGGATCGCGCGCCTCGCCGGCCGCGATCGCGACCGCCTCGATGCTCATGTAGCTGAAGATCGCGACGATCACCGCGACCCAGGTGCCCCACGGCCCCTTCGGCATGAAGCCGTCGTGCGCGGTGTAGTTCGCGAAGCCGACGCCCGACGCGGCCGGTGCCGACCACACGAGATACGCGCCGAGCACGATGAACACAATGATCGCCGCGATCTTCAGCAGCGAGAACGCGTATTCGACCGTGCCGTACAGCGTGACGCTCGCGAGGTTCACGGCGATCAGCAGCGCGGAGAAGCCGATCACCCAGTACCAGCCGGGCACGCCCGGGAACCAGTACTTCATGAATACGGCGATCGCGCTGATTTCGGTGCCGATCGCGAACACCACCGCGAACCAGTACGCGTAGCGCACGAGGAACCCCGCGAGCGGGCCGACGTAATGTTCGGCGTACGCGCCGAACGAGCCGGCCGTCGGATGCGCGACCGTCATTTCCGCAAGCGCGCCCATCAGCAGCAGCGCGATCAGCGCGCCGATCGCATACGAAACGAGCACGCTCGGACCCGCGAGCCCGATCGCGAACCCGCTGCCGAGGAACAGCCCCGTGCCGATCGCGCCGCCGATCGCGATCATCGCCATCTGCCCCGACGTCAGCGCATGGCGCAACCCTTGTTCGCGCGCGACGATGTTGTCGAACGATCGTTGTTGTTGTGTCACTGCGTTGCCACTCCCCTGCACCACCATCGCGCCGTCGGCGCCAGATAAAACGAAACGGCGCGGAGGACTTCCCGCGCCGTTCGCATGAACAACGAATTATCGCTTACTCGACTTCGACCGTCTCTTCGTTCGGCTTGTGCGGCGGATTCGCCAGCTTGTCGAACGACAACTGCACCTTGTCGTTTTCGTCGACGTCGACCGTCACATGGCCGCCGTTGACCAGCTTGCCGAACAACAGCTCGTCGGCCAGCGCACGACGGATCGTGTCCTGGATCAGCCGCTGCATCGGCCGCGCACCCATCAGCGGGTCGAAGCCGTGCTTCGCGAGATGCTTGCGCAACGCGTCGGTAAAGAGCGCGTCGACCTTCTTCTCGTGCAGCTGCTCCTCGAGCTGGATCAGGAACTTGTCGACCACGCGCATGATGATTTCCTCATCGAGCGAGCGGAAGCTGATGATCGAATCCAGGCGGTTGCGGAACTCCGGCGTGAACAGGCGCTTGATGTCGGTCATCTCGTCGCCCGTTTCGCGGCGCGTCGTGAAACCGATCGTCGCCTTCTGCATCGACTCGGCGCCCGCGTTCGTCGTCATGATGATGATGACGTTGCGGAAATCCGCCTTGCGGCCGTTGTTGTCCGTCAGCGTGCCGTGGTCCATCACCTGCAGCAGCACGTTGAAGATGTCCGGATGCGCCTTCTCGATTTCGTCGAGCAGCAGCACGCAATGCGGCTTCTTCGTGACGGCTTCGGTCAGGAGCCCGCCCTGGTCGAACCCAACATAGCCCGGCGGCGCGCCGATCAGCCGGCTCACCGCGTGACGCTCCATGTATTCCGACATGTCGAAGCGGATCAGCTCGATGCCGAGCGTGAACGCGAGCTGGCGCGCCACTTCGGTCTTGCCGACGCCGGTCGGGCCGGAGAACAGGAACGAGCCGATCGGCTTGTCCATCTTGCCGAGGCCCGCGCGCGCCATCTTGATCGAGGCCGCGAGCGCGTCGATCGCCGGATCCTGGCCGAACACGACGCTCTTCAGGTCGCGATCGAGCGTCTGCAGCTTGCTGCGATCGTCCTGCGACACGCTCTGCGCCGGGACGCGCGCGATCTTCGAGATGATTTCCTCGATCTCGCTCTTGCCGATCGTCTTCTTCTGCTTCGACTTCGGCAGGATGCGCTGCGCGGCGCCCGCTTCGTCGATCACGTCGATCGCCTTGTCCGGCAGGTGACGGTCGGTGATGAAGCGTGCCGACAGTTCGGCCGCGGCCGACAGTGCACCCGACGAATACTTGACGCCGTGATGCTCCTCGAAGCGCGACTTCAGCCCGCGCAGGATCGCAACCGTCTGTTCGACGGTCGGCTCCGTCACGTCGACCTTCTGGAAGCGCCGCGACAGCGCCGCGTCCTTCTCGAAGATGCCGCGATATTCAGTGAACGTGGTCGCGCCGATGCACTTGAGCGTGCCCGACGACAGTGCCGGCTTCAGCAAGTTCGACGCGTCGAGCGTCCCGCCCGAGGCGGCGCCCGCGCCGATCAGCGTATGGATCTCGTCGATGAACAGGATCGCGTGCGGCCGCTCCTTCAACTCCTTCAGCACCGTCTTCAGACGCTGCTCGAAGTCGCCGCGATACTTGGTGCCCGCCAGCAGCGCGCCCATGTCGAGCGAATAGACCTGCGCGTTCGCGAGGATGTCCGGCACTTCGCCGCGCGTGATGCGATAGGCGAGCCCTTCCGCGATCGCGGTCTTGCCGACGCCGGCTTCGCCGACGAGCAGCGGATTGTTCTTGCGCCGGCGGCACAGCACCTGCACGACGCGCTCGACCTCCGGCTCGCGGCCGATCAGCGGATCGATGCGGCCGTCCTTCGCCATCTGGTTCAGGTTCTGCGTGAACTGGGCGAGCGGGGTTTCCTTCTGCGCATTCGCGTCTTCGCTTTCCGCGTTCGCATCGGTCGACTTGGCGGCTTCGCCGCCGTTCGTCTTCGCGATGCCGTGCGAAATGAAGTTCACGACGTCCAGGCGCGTGACGCCCTGCTGCTGCAGGTAATAGACGGCGTGCGAATCCTTCTCGCCGAAGATCGCGACCAGCACGTTCGCGCCGGTGACTTCCTTCTTGCCGTTCGACGTCGACTGGACGTGCATGATCGCGCGCTGGATCACGCGCTGGAACCCGAGCGTCGGCTGGGTATCGACATCGTCGGTGCCCGGGACGGTAGGTGTGTTGTCGTGGATGAAATTGCGCAGGTTCTGACGCAGATCCTCGATGTTTGCCGCGCACGCGCGCAACACCTCGGCTGCCGTCGGATTATCCAGCAGGGCCAGCAGCAGATGCTCGACCGTAATGAACTCATGGCGCGCCTGGCGTGCTTCCATGAACGCCATGTGCAGGCTGACTTCCAATTCCTGGGCAATCATGCTTCCTCCATCACGCACTGCAGCGGATGCCCGGCCTGCCGCGCATGGGTAACGACTTGCTCAACCTTGGTCGACGCGATGTCCCGCGTATAGACCCCACAAACTCCTCGCCCTTCGCGATGGACCTTCAGCATGATCTGCGTGGCCGTCTCGCGATCCTTCTTGAAATACTCCTGTACGACCATCACGACGAACTCCATCGGCGTGAAGTCGTCGTTCAGCAGCACCACCTTGTACATCGAAGGCGGCTTGAGCTTCTGCTGCTTGCGTTCCAGGACGGTACTGTCCTGCTTGTCCGGGATAATCGCCATACACCCATTCTAAACAACTCGGACAGGCCCGCAATCCTGCCATTACCCGACCGACCGGCCGGCGCCCTCCCTGATTCCCGACGACACGCGATCGTCTTCGTGCCATACGAAAGCCGGCTGCGGTGCCGGCTTTCACGCGTGGCGCGGAACACGAACCGTCAGGGGGAAACCGCACCGGACCGTCGCATCCGCATCCAGTATCCCACAAGCCGGGACGACTCGATCGCGTGTCACTCGAGCCTGGTATATGAGCCGATTATGCGACTTTTCAAGTCCGCGCGCTCGGCGGCATGCTGCAAAGCAAAGCCGGAAAAACCCTGAAAATGGGTTCTTTACAACGACCCCCTATACGTCTAAAAATTCCACTTGACACTCAAATAAAGAGCGCCAACAATCAAGCTGGCACTTTTTTCAAATTGCCGGTTGGCGAAATGAAAGAGGCCGAGGTGAGCTTGTGAGGGGGGAACGGCTGCATTTTCCGGTCGTTTAGCTTTTCGAGCGTGCTCGTGGTAAGTAGCAGCGACTGTGTGACAGGGGAAGTAGGAAATGGCAACTGGTATCGTTAAGTGGTTCAACGACGCGAAGGGCTTCGGTTTCATCACTCCCGATGAGGGCGGTGAGGATCTGTTTGCGCACTTCTCGGCTATCACCATGAATGGCTTCAAGACGCTGAAGGAAGGCCAGAAGGTGAGCTTTGACGTCGTTCAAGGACCGAAGGGCAAGCAAGCGTCGAACATCCAGGCCGCATAAGGCATCGGATATCGGACGAAGAAACCCGGCGCAATGCGCCGGGTTTCTTTTTTTGAGGCCGGCCAATCAATAATCGATTGGCCGGCCTTTCCGTTCAATCCCGATAATTCAACCTGTATTGTCTTGTTGCACGCGCAGATTGAATGCCGGTCACACGCGTGAAACATATTCGATGGTGTGTTACACGACCTTCAGCGTGCCCATCATGCCGAGATCCTCGTGTTCGAGAATGTGGCAATGAAACATGCGCTCGCCGGGCATCTCTTGCCTGACGAGGATCGTCACGGTTTCGCCGCTGCGCACGTTCACGGTATCGCGCCACGCACGGAACGGTTCGCTCGTGCGCGTGCCGTCCGATGCGCGCTCGATCACCTGGAATTGCGTGCCGTGCAAATGGAACGGGTGGTCCATGTCGGTGGCGTTGCGGAGCGCCCAGCGCTCGACGTCGCCGCGGCGGCTGGTCAGCGTCGCACGGTGCGGCGCGTAGGTCGCGCCGTTGATCGTGAAGCGCATCCCGGCCGGGCGGCCGTGCGCCGGGCCCTTCATCATCGCGTCCATGTCCATCTCTTCGCCGAACGCGACTTCCTTGTGCGCGACCGGCTCGCCGAGCGGCGCCACCGCGCGCAGCGTCGCCGGCAACGCACGCGCGGCGGCCGGCGCGAACGCGACGTCGGCCAGCGCCAGCGCCGGATCGGGCGGCAGGCTGCCGTGGCCGTCGTCGTGCGAC
This sequence comes from Burkholderia cepacia GG4, assembly GCF_000292915.1. Classification (NCBI taxonomy): domain Bacteria; kingdom Pseudomonadati; phylum Pseudomonadota; class Betaproteobacteria; order Burkholderiales; family Burkholderiaceae; genus Burkholderia; species Burkholderia cepacia. The sequence goes on along the minus strand of NC_018513.1, from coordinate 1,004,630 downwards.
ATCGCCATCTTGCGGCGGTCGTATTCGGCCGCCTGCAGCACCGCGTGCGACGCACGGTCGCCGGCGCGCACCAGCAGCTCCGCCCGCTCACCCGGCGCGAGCAGCAGTGACGTGACGCGGCGCGGCGCATCGAACAACCCGCCGTCGGTGCCGGCGTGCTCGAACGCGCGGCCGTCGTCGAACGCGATGCGCAGGTAGCGGGCGCTGCACGCGTTCCACACGCGCCAGCGCTCGTCGCCCGCGACGTCGATCCGCGGCCGGCGCGCGCCGTTGACCAGCACGAACTGGCCCTCGCGTCCGTTCATCCAATCCATCATGTCGTTCGGCGGGATCGTGCCGTCACGCGCGAGCTTCAGGTCCGACACGAACAGGTTGCGCTCGGGCCAGCCCGCGAGCGGATCATCGGCGGCGCGCACGACGAACGGGCCCGCCAGCCCGCGGAACACCTGCTCGGCGGTCATCATGTGCGGATGCGGGTGATACCAGTAGGTCCCGGCGCTCCCCTTCGGCAACGTGAAGCGGTACACGCGCGACGCGCCCGGCGCGACGGGGTCGGACGGGTTGCCGTCCTGGTCGGGCGGCACCGGCACGCCGTGCCAGTGGATCGTCGACGGCTGCGGCAGCTGGTTCACGAAACGGATTTCGACCGTGTCGCCCTCGCGCACGTCGATCAGCGGGCCGACGACCGGCCCCTGCGTACCCGCGCCGAACTGCCAGAACGTCGTCGGACGCGTGCCGTGCAGCATCGGACGCGCAACCGGCTGCGCGACCAGCGTGGCGCGGAACGTGCCGGGCTCGCGACTCTCGTTCGCGAGCGTGCGCAACGCGGCGAGCGGCGCGCCGGCCGGCAGCGCATCGGCAGCCGCGAGCGCAGCGGGCGCCGGCTTGGCGTGCTGCGCATGGCCCGCCATGCCGGGCATGTCGTCCATCTGGTCCATGCCGGCCATGCCCGCGTGACCGGCATGCTGCGCCCACGCAGTACGCGCAAACAGCGATGCGGCCGCGACACCGATGGCGTGCGACAGGAAGGTTCTCCGTATCATCAATCGTTCCTCGTTATTCGTGCTGCGTCGCGCGGCAGCCGCGCCGACCGGCGCTCAAGCGCCCAAGCGCGACGCGCAACCTGATGCCGGCAACATCATAACCGCTGCCCCCGGCCGCCACGCGGCAGCCCCGGCCGAGCGGCGGCGATACGCCGCAGTGCGCGGCCGGGACCGATCAGGCTCCGGTCGAACGACGTCCCCGAACATCGCGCGCCGCCGCTATCCGCGTCGCCGCATTCACGCTGACAGGCGCGGCCAGCGGTCGCCGCCGCCCCGCTACGCAACGCCTCGCCGGGGCAGTCCGCGAGCCTCATTCAACCCGCGATTCCCGCCCCGCATCCGCTCGATACGCAAATCCGCCAATATTTCACGATGCGGAACAAGCCCCTGCGTTGTAAAAATTCGTGGTGCAAGGCACAAATTGGCTGTTTCGCGATGCCAAAAATCGTTCCGCAATACAAAATGATCTTAATAAGACCATGTTTTTAAACATGATTTTTTCTTTCGAGAAAGCGTTCTACGCGCACCATCGGGCGCGGTCGCGGACGTAGACTTTGTTCCATGCACTGACGCTTCGCCACGACGTTCGATACGGAACCCGGCGCAGGCAACCAGTCGGGCCGCAGCCGGACGAGCCGGCGGGTGGCACAACAGAATCGCGTGTGATCAGAAAGGGAGAACGGAAATGAAGGGATTTCGCTTTGGTTCAGCGCTCGGGTCGTTCTACATCCTGCCGGGTAACGGCGGCTGGGAAGCGACGTTCGGCAACGCACTGATCGGCGCGTTCTCGTGCCCGGAAGTGGCAGCCGACCACATCTCCCGCGGCGACTGCGAGCAACTGTCCGAACTGGACACGGCAACGCTCGAAGTGCCGCACGAAATCGCCGAATGGGAAATCGTTCACGTCTGAATGGCACGCCTGCAACGAAAAACGCCCCGGGCGACCGGGGCGTTTTCATGTTCGGCGGGACGGCGAGCCGCCAGGCCCGCCGCATCGGCTGCTGCCGTTGCCGTGGCGCGCGCGAAAGCGCTGCCGGCGTCAGGCGACTGCGTCGACGATGCCGTTCAGCGTTGCGCTCGGGCGCATCGCCTGGCTCGTCAGCTCGACGTTCGGACGGTAGTAGCCGCCGATCGCCTGCGCGCTGCCCTGCGCGGCCGACAGTTCTTCCAGAATCCGCGCTTCGCTGTCGGACAGCGACTTCGCGACGCCTTCGAACTGCGCCTTCAGCGCGGCATCTTCGGTCTGCTCGGCCAGCGCCTGCGCCCAGTACAGGCACAGGTAGAAATGGCTGCCGCGGTTGTCGAGACCGCCGACCTTGCGTGCCGGCGACTTGTTCTCGTCCAGGAACTTGCCGGTTGCCTGGTCGAGCGTCTTCGCGAGCACGAGCGCCTTCGGGTTCTGGTAAGCGCCGCCAAGGTGTTCGAGCGACGCGGCCAGCGCGAGGAATTCGCCGAGCGAATCCCAGCGCAGGAAGCCTTCCTCGACGAACTGCTGCACGTGCTTCGGTGCCGAGCCGCCCGCACCCGTTTCGAACATCCCGCCGCCGGCCATCAGCGGCACGATCGACAGCATCTTCGCGCTGGTGCCGAGTTCCATGATCGGGAACAGGTCGGTCAGGTAGTCGCGCAGCACGTTGCCCGTGACCGAGATCGTGTCCTTGCCCGCACGGATGCGCTCGAGCGAGAAACGCGTTGCGTCGACCGGCGTCATGACGCGGATGTCGAGGCCGTTCGTGTCGTAATCCTTCAGGTAGCGTTCGACCTTCGCGATGATCTGCGCGTCGTGCGCACGTGCCGGATCGAGCCAGAACACGGCCGGCACGCCGGTCGCGCGGGCGCGGTTCACCGCGAGCTTGACCCAGTCCTGCACCGGTGCGTCCTTCGTCTGGCACATGCGCCAGATGTCGCCCGACTCGACCGCGTGCTCGAGCAGCACGTTGCCGGCTTCGTCGGTGACGCGCACGACGCCGTCGGCCGGGATCAGGAACGTCTTGTCATGCGAACCGTATTCTTCAGCCGCCTGCGCCATCAGGCCGACGTTCGGCACGCTGCCCATCGTGACCGGGTCGAACGCGCCGTGCTGCTTGCAGTCCTCGATCACGGCCTGGTAGACGCCCGCGTAGCAGCGGTCCGGAATCACGGCCTTCGCGTCGTACAGTTCGCCGTCCGGGCCCCACATGCAGCCCGACTCGCGGATCATCGCCGGCATCGATGCGTCGACGATCACGTCGCTCGGCACGTGCAGGTTCGTGATGCCCTTGTCCGAATTGACCATCGCGAGGCTCGGACGCACCGCGTATTCAGCCTTGATGTCGGCTTCGATCGCTGCGCGCGTGTCGGCCGGCAGGTCCTTCAGGCGCGCGTACAGGTCGCCGATCCCGTTGTTCGGGTTGAAGCCGGCCTGCGCCAGCACGTCCGCGTGCTTCGTGAGCGCGTCGCGGTAGAACACCGACACGAAGTGACCGAACAGGATCGGATCGGAGACCTTCATCATGGTCGCCTTCAGGTGCACCGAGAACAGCACGTCCTGCGCCTTCGCGTCGGCGATCTGCGCGTCGATGAAGCTGCGCAGCGCCTTGCGGCTCATCACCGATGCGTCGATGACTTCACCGGCCTTCACGGCCGTCTTTTCCTTCAGCACCTTCTTCACGCCGTCGGCGGCCGTGAGTTCGATCTTCACGCTGCCGGCATCGGCGATCAGCGCCGACTTCTCGCTGCCGTAGAAGTCGCCTTCGCTCATGTGCGCGACGTGCGCCTTGGACGTGGCCTTCCACGCGCCCATCTTGTGCGGATGCTTGCGTGCGTAGTTCTTGACCGACAGCGGCGCGCGGCGGTCGGAGTTGCCTTCGCGCAGCACCGGGTTCACCGCGCTGCCCTTGATCTTGTCGTAGCGGGCCTTGACGGCCTTCTCTTCGTCGGTCGACGGCTCTTCCGGGTACGCCGGCAGCTTGTAGCCCTGCGCCTGGAGTTCGGCGATCGCCGCCTTGAGCTGCGGCACCGATGCGCTGATGTTCGGCAGCTTGATGATGTTCGCTTCCGGCTTCAGCGTGAGCTGGCCCAGTTCGGCCAGATCGTCGGAACCCTTCTGCTCCGGCGGCAGGACGTCGGCGAATGCCGCGATGATGCGGCCGGCGAGCGAGATGTCGCGCGTTTCGACGGCGACGCCCGACGAGCGCGTGAAGGCCTTGACGATCGGCAGCAGCGAATAGGTCGCGAGCGCGGGCGCTTCGTCAGTGAGGGTGTAGATGATCTTGGGCGAAGTGGACATGGTCGATGCGTTGCTACGTGAAAATTTGGGACTGAGGAGCGCCGGCGGTAACCGGCGGGAAGCGACCAGGTCGGTCGCGAAAGGAGCGCGCCGGCTAGCCGGGCGGTGGTGTTGCGAGGGCCGTCATGTTCTACCTTGCAGGGCATCCGGGCCGCATTGCGGCGCCGCGGCCCGCATGCCGGACCGCCCTGCCAACAAACCTGCCATCCACGAAACGTCCCGGCGCCGGCAGTAGGCGCCGGGGCGGCCGGCTACCCGCCGGCCCACCCCGGAAGGGGTCTTACATGTTCTCGATCAGCACTTCGCCGAAACCGGAGCACGATACCTGCGTCGCGCCTTCCATCAGGCGCGCGAAGTCGTACGTGACGCGCTTCTGCAGGATCGACTTCTCCATCGCGGCGATGATCGTGTCGGCCGCTTCCGTCCAGCCGAGGTGGCGCAGCATCATTTCCGCCGACAGGATCTCGGAACCGGGGTTCACGTAATCCTTGCCCGCGTACTTCGGCGCCGTGCCGTGCGTCGCCTCGAACATCGCGACCGAATCCGACAGGTTCGCACCCGGCGCGATCCCGATGCCGCCGACCTGCGCGGCCAGTGCGTCGGAGATGTAGTCGCCGTTCAGGTTCAACGTCGCGATCACGTCGTATTCGGCCGGACGCAGCAGGATCTGCTGCAGGAACGCGTCGGCGATCGAATCCTTGATGACGATCTCGTTGCCCGTCTTCGGGTTCTTCACGCGCATCCACGGGCCGCCGTCGATCAGCTCGCCGCCGAATTCCTTCTGCGCGAGCGCGTAGCCGGCGTCACGGAACAGGCCTTCCGTGAACTTCATGATGTTGCCCTTGTGCACCAGCGTGACCGACTTGCGATCGTTGTCGATCGCGTACTGGATCGCCTTGCGCACGAGACGCTCGGTGCCTTCGGTCGACACGGGCTTGACGCCGATCCCCGAGGTTTCCGGGAAGCGGATCTTCTTCACGCCCATCTCGTCCTGCAGGAACTTGATGACCTTCTTCGCCTGCTCGGAGCCCGCGGCCCATTCGATGCCCGCGTAGATGTCTTCCGAGTTCTCGCGGAAGATCACCATGTCGATCTTTTGCGGCTCGCGCACCGGCGACGGCACGCCCTTGAAGTACTGGACCGGGCGCAGGCACACGTACAGGTCGAGCTCCTGGCGCAGCGCGACGTTCAGCGAACGGATGCCGCCGCCGACCGGGGTCGTGAGCGGCCCCTTGATCGACACCACGTATTCCTTCAGCACCTGCAGCGTTTCGTCCGGGAGCCACACGTCCGGACCGTACACCTTCGTCGCCTTCTCGCCCGCGAAGATCTCCATCCAGTGGATCTTGCGCTTGCCCTTGTAGGCCTGCGCGACCGCCGCGTCGACGACCTTGATCATGACCGGCGTGATATCGAAGCCCGTACCGTCGCCTTCGATATAGGGAATGATCGGCTGATCGGAAACGTTGAGCGAGAAGTCCTTGTTGACGGTGATCTTGTCACCGCCTTCCGGAACCTTGATGTGCTGATACGGCATGATCGACTCCAGTGACGTGGCTGAGCAGGTGATGCTGGTCGAAACTGCGCGCGCGGCGAGGTGGCCTTGCCACCCCCGTGACGGCGACAGCGAGCCGCTATTCTAGCGCCCCAACCGGGCCCGGCGGCACGAAGCGCGACGCTGCGTATCAAGTCTTCCCTTATGTCTTATATAAGACAGAGGACTTGCCGTTCCGTATTATGCATTAAGATTCCGCCATTTGCCATAGACCGCCCGCCCCGCCTCTCCGCGGCACGCCGGGCGGACCTCCGCCATGACCCTGATCGCCCTCAACAAGCCGTTCGGCACGATTTGCCAGTTTTCCGCGCACGAGACGCGGCCGTCGCTCGGCGACTGGGTAAAAACGCCCGGTGTCTACGCGGCCGGCCGGCTCGACGCGGACAGCGAGGGCCTGCTGCTGCTCACCGACGACGGCGCGCTCCAGGCGCGCATCGCGGAGCCGCGCCACAAGCTCGTCAAGCGCTACTGGGCGCAGGTCGACGGCGCGCCGGGTCCGGCCGACCTGAAGGCGCTCGCGCGCGGCGTCGATCTCGGCGACTACGTGACGCGCCCGTGCCGCGCCGAATTCATCGAACCGCCCGACGCGCTGTGGCCGCGCAACCCGCCGATCCGCTACCGCGCCGCGATTCCGACCACGTGGATCGAGCTCGCGATCACCGAAGGCAAGAATCGGCAGGTGCGCCGCATGACGGCCGCGATCGGCTTCCCGACGTTGCGCCTCGTGCGCGTCGGCATCGGCGCATTGGACATATTCACGCTCGGCATTGCACCGGGCGAAACAATTGCACTGCCGCCGCGGGCCCCGTGGGACGGTTTCGCACACGGCGCATGACCGTGTCGGCGGCTCCCGAATTTTTCGTCATCTTTTTCGTCAACCACCTGCGAAGATCGCGCGTTAAACCACGCAGATGCCATCCTTAGCTATCCGGCATTGGCAGCCGAACAGGTATTTGCGTGTTTGCGTCACGAAAGCGACTCTTTCTTCGAATACGATTCGGCGCCCGCAGCGCAAAGAGAAATTTCTCGAAGCGTCTGTCAACCGAAAGGTGGATGGCACCGTTAGACGACATGACTCCATATTGCCGGGTCATTTGGTTAATTAACTAAAGCTGAGGAACACAACATGAACAAACTGATCGCTGCTCTGGTCGCTGGTCTCTTCGCAACGGCTGCTTTCGCACAAGCTTCGGCTCCGGAAGCTGCTTCGGCTGCTGCTCCGGCAGCTGCTTCGGCACCGGCAAAGAAGGCCCACGCCAAGAAGCACCACGCAGCTAAGAAGCACCACGCAGCTAAGAAGGCTGCTAGCGAAGCCGAAGCACCGGCAGCTGCATCGAACTAAGCAAGCTGGTTGTAATAACGCAGTCAAGAACACGCAGTCTTGCCGTTCTTACGGCGTTGAAAGGCAGATCACCGCAAGGCGATCTGCCTTTTTCTTTTTGTGCCCGCCGGCGCGCATCGCGTACCATGCGGGTCTCGTTTTCCAGATAGGAGCCTTGCTGTGCAATTCTCCCTGCGCTCGTCGCTCGGCCGCCTTGCGCGCGCCGCCGTGTTTCCCGCCGCGCTCGCCGTCCTCGCGCTCGGCATGCAGACCGCCGGCGCGCAGATGCCGCCCGGCGCCAAGCAGCCCACCGAGTTCCCGCGCGTGAAGCTGCGCGCCGGCATGTACGTGATCGACGCGGCCGTCGCCGCGAACGACGCCGACCGCGAACAAGGGCTGATGTACCGGTCACAGCTCGCGCCGAACGAAGGCATGCTGTTCGTGTTCAACGAGAACGCCGTGCACTGCTTCTGGATGAAGAACACGCTGATTCCGCTGTCGATCGCGTTCATCCGCGCGGACGGCACGATCACCGACATCGACGAGATGCGGGCCGAGACGACCGACAACCACTGCCCGCGCAACAACGGCGTCTATGCGCTCGAAATGAGCAAGGGCTGGTTCGCGGCGAAGGGCATCAAGCCCGGCATGAAGCTCGACGGCCTGCCCAAGCCCCAGTAACGGCGCTTGCCGCGGCACCGCCGCGCGTCGACCGAAGCCGGCCGCCCGTTGCGCGCCGGCTTTTTTTTCGTCTGCCGGCGGCGGCGCGCGCCTTGATTCGGCAAACGCTGCCCGCATCTGCAAAAGCCACGCGCAAGCGCTATCCTTTAAGTCTCGCTTGTTCCAGTCCGGGCCAGCTCAACCGGCCCGCTTACGATCCGAACCACCAGGAGGTTCACGTGCCCCGCAAAACCCCCATCGAGCGCTATCGCAATATCGGGATCAGCGCTCACATCGATGCCGGCAAGACCACCACGACCGAGCGCATCCTGTTTTACACCGGCGTGAGCCACAAGATCGGTGAAGTGCACGACGGCGCGGCCACGATGGACTGGATGGAGCAGGAGCAGGAACGCGGCATCACGATCACGTCGGCCGCGACCACGGCCTTCTGGAAGGGCATGGCCGGCAACTATCCGGAACACCGCATCAACATCATCGACACCCCCGGGCACGTCGACTTCACGATCGAGGTCGAGCGCTCGATGCGCGTGCTCGACGGCGCGTGCATGGTCTACGACTCGGTCGGCGGCGTGCAGCCGCAGTCCGAAACGGTGTGGCGCCAGGCGAACAAGTACAAGGTGCCGCGCATCGCGTTCGTCAACAAGATGGACCGTATCGGCGCGGACTTCTTCCGCGTGCAGCGCCAGATCGGCGAGCGCCTGAAGGGCGTCGCCGTGCCGATCCAGATTCCGATCGGCGCGGAAGATCATTTCCAGGGCGTCGTCGATCTCGTGAAGATGAAGGCGATCGTGTGGGACGACGAAAGCCAGGGCGTGAAGTTCACGTACGAGGACATCCCGGCGAATCTCGTCGAGCTCGCGCACGAATGGCGCGAGAAGATGGTCGAGGCCGCCGCGGAAGCCAGCGAGGAACTGCTCGAGAAGTACCTGCACGACCATGAGTCGCTGACCGAGGACGAGATCAAGGCCGCGCTGCGCAAGCGCACGATCGCGAACGAGATCGTACCGATGCTGTGCGGCAGCGCGTTCAAGAACAAGGGCGTGCAGGCGATGCTCGACGCGGTGATCGACTACCTGCCGTCGCCGGTCGACGTGCCGGCGATTCTCGGCCACGACTTCGCCGATCCGGAAAAACCGGCGGAACGTCATCCGAGCGACGACGAGCCGTTCTCGTCGCTCGCGTTCAAGATCATGACCGACCCGTTCGTCGGCCAGCTGATCTTCTTCCGCGTGTATTCGGGTGTCGTCGAGTCCGGCGACACGGTGCTGAACGCGACGAAGGACAAGAAGGAGCGGCTCGGCCGGATCCTGCAGATGCACGCGAACGAGCGCAAGGAAATCAAGGAAGTGCGCGCGGGCGACATCGCGGCGGCGGTCGGCCTGAAGGAAGCCACGACGGGCGACACGCTGTGCGATCCGGCCAAGCCGATCATCCTCGAGAAGATGGAGTTCCCGGAGCCGGTGATCTCGCAGGCCGTCGAGCCGAAGACGAAGGCCGACCAGGAAAAGATGGGCCTCGCGCTGAACCGCCTAGCGCAGGAGGATCCGTCGTTCCGCGTGCAGACCGACGAGGAATCCGGCCAGACGATCATTTCGGGGATGGGCGAGCTGCACCTCGAAATCCTGGTCGACCGGATGAAGCGCGAGTTCGGCGTCGAGGCGACGGTCGGCAAGCCGCAGGTCGCGTACCGCGAGACGGTGCGCACGAAGGCAACCGACGTCGAAGGCAAGTTCGTCAAGCAGTCGGGCGGGCGTGGCCAGTACGGGCATGCGGTGATCACGCTCGAGCCGAACCCCGGCAAGGGCTACGAGTTCCTCGACGAGATCAAGGGCGGCGTGATTCCGCGCGAATTCATCCCGGCGGTCGACAAAGGCATCACCGAAACGCTGAAGAGCGGCGTGCTCGCGGGCTACCCTGTCGTCGACGTGAAGGTGCACCTGACGTTCGGTTCGTACCACGACGTCGACTCGAACGAAAACGCGTTCCGGATGGCCGGCTCGATGGCGTTCAAGGAGGCGATGCGCAAGGCGAAGCCGGTCCTGCTCGAGCCGATGATGGCCGTCGAGGTCGAGACGCCCGAGGACTTCATGGGCAACGTGATGGGCGACCTGTCGAGCCGGCGCGGCATCGTGCAGGGGATGGAGGACATCGCGGGCGGCGGCGGCAAGCTGGTGCGCGCGGAAGTGCCGCTTGCCGAGATGTTCGGCTACTCGACGTCGCTGCGCTCCGCGACGCAGGGCCGCGCAACCTACACGATGGAGTTCAAGCACTACGCGGAAACGCCGGCGAACGTGTCGGAAGCCGTGATCAACGCCAAGGTGAAGTAAGCGCCAGGCATTGCGCGCTGCCCGGCAAGTCGAAGCCCGTCCGGTCCCGGACGGGCTTTTTTTCGTCCGCCGGACGGATCGATGCGGGCCGCACCCATCCTTTTTGACCGGCATGCCGGGCATTTTTTTGCGTGACACAATCCATCGCGATTCGTCTGATTGAAACGTCCCGATGCCGCCCACCCCTGCACTGCACCGTCTGCTGATGCTGTATGCCGGCCTGATTGCCGCAAACGTCGCCGTCTGGCTAGGGGCGCTCGCGGTGCTGCGCGACCATCCACTGCTGCTCGGCACCGCGGCGATCGCCTACGGGCTCGGGCTGCGCCATGCGGTCGACGCCGATCACATCGCCGCGATCGACGTCGCGACGCGCAAGCTGATGCAGGACGGCCAGCGCCCGGTGACCGTCGGCCTGTTCTTCTCGCTCGGCCACTCGACGATCGTGATCGCCGCGACGCTGGGCATTGCGCTGACCGCATTCGCGCTGTGCGACCGCTTCGACGCGTTCCGCGAGATCGGCGGCACGATCGGCACGGCCGTATCGGCAACCTTCCTGCTGGTGCTCGCGTGCATGAACCTGATGATCCTGCGTGACGTGTGGCGGCGCTATCGCGCCGCACCGGACCATGCCCACGGCGCCGCGCACACGCATCGCGCGGGCGGCCTCGTGTCGCGGCTGCTGCGCCCGCTATTCCGGTTCGTGTCGAAGAGCTGGCACATGTATCCGGTCGGCGTGCTGTTCGGCCTTGGTTTCGATACTGCAACCGAAATCGCGCTGCTCGCGATCGCGGCCGCGCAGGCGAGCCACGCGCTGCCGGTCTATGCGGTCATGCTGTTTCCCGCGCTGTTCGCCGCCGGGATGACGCTGATCGACTCGACCGACAATGTGCTGATGATTCATGCGTATGGATGGGCGATGGACGATCCGCAGCGCAAGCTGCTCTATAACGCGAGCATCACGCTGGTGTCGGCGGCCGTCGCGCTGGCGGTCGGCGGGATCGAGGCCGCCGGCCTACTCGCCGACAAGCTGTCGCTGACAGGCTCCGTACGCGATGCGCTCGATGCGCTCGGCGGGCGCTTCGGCACGATCGGTTACGGCATCGTCGCGCTGTTTCTCGTCGGCTGGATCGCGTCGATCCTGTGCCATCGCTGGTCGCGTGCGGCCGACACAACTGCGCGCCAAGCGTAGTCAGACGTTTCATTTCAGAAACAAAAACCTCACAACGGTGTTTCATGGGCTGTCGCGCGGTATGCGCACGCCTTGCGCCACGGGCATAGCCGACCGGTGGCACGAATCTCGCAGTTGGGGATTCGCACGGCGGGCCCGCGTGCCGATTCGTGTTCGCGGCTGGCCTCCGGCGCCGGTCCGACACGCGTCGGCCGCCGAAACGACAACGCATCGTTGCTGGTCCCCTGCATCACACGTTGATGATCGCGTATGACGAGGCACCGCGCGCATCGGGAGACCATAATGAGCAGAACGAAACAACTGTCCCGCACGGCAGGACGGTGCTATCGCACGACCCTGCTGGCCGCAGCCGCGTTTGCGTGCTGCTGTTCGTATGCCGTCGCGCAGGACATGACAACCGTCGTTCCGGTTACTGCGCTGCCGGGTGACGACACTTCCACTACCCCATCAGTCCAGGTCGAGCAGAATACGGCGCCCGACGGCGTGGCCAATGCGGACGCTGGCGCGGACGCAGTCATGACGTTGGCCGAGAACGCGTCGCCATGTGCTGCCAACCCGACCGCTTGCGCGGTGCACGTGTATGCAAGCGGAGGCATCGGTGGCAACGGTGCCGGCGGGACCACTAGCGGCGGCAGCCCGGGCAGCAGCGGAAACAACGGCAATGGCGCCGTCGGTCCCGCAGGGGCCGGCGGTACGACGGGCGGTACGACGGGCGGTACGACGGGCGGTACGACGGGCGGTACGAGCGGCTCGGGTGGTACAGGCCGCGGCGGCAATGCTTCCGGCAGCGGAGGTTCGGGTGGTGGTGCTTCCGGTGGTGGTGCTTCCGGTGGTGGTGCTTCCGGTGGTGGTGCTTCCGGTGGTGGTGCTTCCGGTGGTGGTGCTTCCGGTGGTGGTGCTTCCGGTGGTGGTGCTTCCGGTGGTGGTGCTTCCGGTGGTGGTGCTTCCGGTGGTGGTGCTTCCGGTGGCGGCCATGGTGGCAGCGGCGATAGTCGATTTCGTCCGCACCGAGTTCGAGCCCGACGATGCGGTCGACGTCGTCCGCACGCGCGGTCAGCATGATCACGGGGATGTCGTCACCGGCCGCGCGCAGCTGGCGCAGCGCGGTCAGGCCATCCACGCCCGGCATCATCAGGTCCAGCACGATCAGGTCGGGCCGCTCGCGCTCGAGGCGCTTCTCGAGCGACGCCGCGTCGTGCAGCACGGACACTTCCATCCCCTGGCGCACGAGATAGTCGCGCAGCAGGTCTCGGAGTTCTTGGTCGTCGTCGACGATGAGGATCTGGGTAGTCATGGCTCGAAGTTTACCGCGCAAGCGCGGAGTCGAAGAACGATACAAAGGGACGAAAGGGTTACTGCGGGTTACGGCGCAAGGGAACTGTAATGCGCCGTAACCCGGTAACCGCCCCGCGTAACACCCGCCGGGGCACGCGCCGCTAACCTGCGTCTTACCGGATGCGGCACACGGGCCACCCCGCGCACCGCATCGCCGGACCCGCTGGATACAACGGCAGTGGTGGCGCCGGCAACGGCGGTGCCAACGGCAACGGCAATGGCAATGGCAGCGGCAGTTCCGGCGGTCATGGAACCGGTGGCCACGGCAGCGGTGGTAGCGGTGGTAGCGGTGGTAGCGGTGGTAGCGGTGGTAGCGGTGGTAGCGGTGGTAGCGGCGGTAGCGGCGGCAGCGCTGGCGGTCATGGCACCGGTGGCCACGGTAATGGCGGCGGCAACGGCAATGGCAATGGCAGTGGCGGCGCCGGCAACGGCGGTGCCAACGGCGTCGGCAATGGCAACGGCAATGGCAGTGCCGGCGGCAACGGCGGCAACGGCGGATCGGCCGGTGGCCATGGCCACTGACCGAAGCGCCGCCTGACCCGGTGCTGTCAGAGCATCTCGAGCGCGCGCTTGCTGCGCGGCGGACGGAAATAGCCGTCGAGCTGCGCGCGCTCGTCATCGCTCAACACGAGATCGAGCGCGGCGCGATTGTCGCGCACGTGCTCGATCCGCGATGCCTTCGGAATCGCGAACACGCACGGCCGCGCAAGCACCCACGCGAGTGCGACACGCGTTACCGACACGCCCCGCTGCCGCGCGATTTCGTCGAGCGGCGAGCGCTTCGGCAGCCGCCCGTGATCGACCGGGCTGTAGGCCATCGCCGGCATCCGGCGGTCGGCAAGCCACGGCAGCAGGTCGAACTCCGGGCCGCGTCGCGCGATGTTGTAGAGAATCTGGTTGGTCGCGCACGCACCGCCGCCCGCTTCGTCGACAAGTTCGGCCATGTCGGCCGTATCGAAATTGCTGACGCCCCAGTGGCGAATCTTGCCCGCACGCCGCAGTGCCTCGAACCCCTCGACCGTCTCCTCGAGCGGCACCGAGCCGCGCCAGTGCAGCAGGTACAGGTCGAGGCGATCGGTGCGCAGGCGCTTGAGGCTCGCGTCGCACGCGGCGACGACGCCGCGCCGGCTCGCATGATGCGGGTACACCTTGCTGACGAGGAACACATCGTCGCGCAAGCCGGCCAATGCGTCGCCAACGAGTTCCTCGGTCGCACCCTCACCATACATCTCGGCGGTGTCGACCAGCGTCATCCCGAGCGCGATGCCCTCTCGCAACGCAGCGATCTCGTCCGCGCGCCGCGCGGGCCGCTCCCCCATTTCCCAGGTCCCCAGGCCAAGCTTCGGGATCGTCTCGCCGTCCGGCAGGACGACCGTGCCGATCGTGTCTGTCATGCGCTCCTCGCTGCGGATAGGTGGCCGCGCGCCGCGGCCGAAGCATGGGCCAGTGTAGTCAATCGGCGCCCTGCCCGCCTGTCGCACGGCAAAAACCGGCTATAACGGCGCCGCATGATGACTTAGAATGGCACGCAACCTGATCGATACCCATTCCATGAAGGCACCCACGGACGACCGCTGGCAGGACCTGCGCCCCGACCCCGACAACGACACAGCGCTCTACCTGCAGCTCGCCCGCAAGCTCGGCGACGCGATCCACGACAATCGCTGGGCGGCCGGCGAGGCGCTGCCGTCCGAACGCGTGCTGTCCGAAGCACTCGGCGTGTCACGCATCACCGCGCGCAAGGCGATCGCGCTGCTCGTCGAACAGGGCTTGATCCGCCGCACGCAGGGCGCCGGCAACTTCATCCAGCCGCGCTACGAGGATCCGCTGTCGCGACTGTCGAGCTTCAGCGAGATGCTCGAGCGCCGCGGCTTCAAGCCGAGCTCGCAATGGCTCGAGCGCGAGATCCAGCCGGCGAACCGCGACGAGGTGATCCAGCTCGGCCTGTCGCCGGCCGCATCGGTCACGCGGCTCAAGCGCCTGCGCCTTGCCGACGGCATCGTGATGGCCGTCGAGAACTCGACGTTTCCTGCGACGCTGATTCCCGATCCGCAAGCGATCGGCGGTTCGCTGTACAGCTATCTCGAAGCACGCGGCACGCCGATCGTGCGCGCGCTGCAGCATTTCCGCGCGGTCAACGCGACCGACGAGATCGCGCAACAGATGGGCATCGCGCCGCACGACGCGCTGCTGCTGATCACGCGGATCGGCTATACGGCCGACCAGCGCGCGATCGAGCTGACCGATACCTACTGCCGCAACGACTATTACGACTTCGTCGTCGAGCTGCGCAAGTAAGGCCGGCGCTCACAGCCAGCGCGCTTGGTCCGTGCCGAGCGGCACGGGCGGCCGCGCGAAGCGCGGCGGTGTCGCCGACAGGCGCTCGGCCGGACGCACCGCGTCGATCGTGCCGAATGGCGATGGCGTTCGGTCGAGCCGGTCGCGCACGTCGTCACGCGTGAAATCCGGCGCGTGCAGACCGTCCGGCACCACCCCGAGCGATTGCAGCCAGCGCCCCGTCTGCGCGAGCGACAGCCGCACGTGCCAGCTTCCCCCTTCCGTCGCGCGGCGTGCGGCGTGCGAGCGCGATCATCGCGCCGAACGCCGCGAGATAACCCGTCGCATGATCAAGCGCCTGGCATGGCAGATGACGCGGGCCGTCCGCCTGCGCGGCATGCTGCTCCTGTGACGCGATACCGCTCGCCGACTGCACGAGGCTGTCGAAGCCGCGCCGCTTCGACCACGGCCCCGCATGCCCGTACGCGGACACCGACACGCAGACGATGCCGGGTCGCAGCTCCGCGAGCGCCTGCGGCGAGAACCCACGCGCGGCGAGCGCGTCCGGGCGATATGCCTGCAGGAATACGTCGGCGTTGCGTGTGAGGTCGCGCAGCGCAGCGACGCCCGCCGCCTCGCGCAGGTCGATCCACGTCGAGCGCTTGCCGCGCCCGTTGTCGATCACGAGCGACGCGATGTTCGGCAGATGCGGGCCGTTGACGAGCAGCGTCTGCGCGCCGTGCGATGCCAGCGTGCGGCCCGCGACCGGCCCCGCGATGATGCGCGTGAGATCGAGCACGCGCACGCCCGCGAGCGGCTGGTCCGGCTCGCCGCGGCCGATCGCCTCGACGGGCGCCTCGCCGATCCGCTCGATCTCGAACAGCGGCAGCGACGCGAGCGCGCGCGCCTGGTCGTGCGCGGCCCATTCGTCAGGGGTTCTGATCAATGCCGCGCACAGGCCGGCCTCCGCCAGCGCGGTATCGAGTGTCGCACCATCCCACGTCCGGATCGCCGCCGCGACTTCGTCGCGCCCCGCGCCGCAGCCGAGCACGTCGAGAATCCCGTGCAGGTGATGCGGAAAGTTCGCGTGCAGCTGGACCCAGCGCCCGTCGCGCGTGGCGTAGAAGCCCGTCACCGGATGGCGCAGCTCCGGCGGCGGGCCGTCGTCCACGCGCAGGTAGCGTTCGCTGCGGAACGCGACGAGCGCGTCGCGCACCGACACGTCGACGCGCTGCGCGACGCCCGTGCGCAGCCGGTGGCATTCGGCCGCCGCGAGCCCGGCTGCCGCGATCGTCGCAGCGGCCAGCGTGCCGACATGGAACGTCGACGGCAATGTCGGGTCCTGCCCCGTCACGGCCACGCGGGCGAGCGCGCCGGGATCGCCGTGCGCGAGTTGCCACAGTCGGGTCAATGCGAGTTCGGGTGTCATGGTGGATGCGAACCGTTGAGAACACGCAATCGAGTCTAGAATTCGCGACGCGCACGATCAATCTTGATTGCGCGAATCAAGGCATAACGAATAGTTGTAGCCGGGCCGCGCTTCATGCGCCCCGACAGGAGCGATCGGCATGACGTCCCTCAGCGCGCCGGAAGCCGCCGGCATCCTCGGTGTCAGCGTGAGCACCCTTTATGCGTATGTCAGCCGCGGCTTGCTGCGCTCGCTGCCCGACGGCGCAAGCAAGCGCCGCCGCTACGACGCGGACGAGGTGCGCCTGCTCGCGCGCCGCCGCGCCGATGCGAAACGCGCGGGCGGCGTCGCCGAACGGTCGCTCGACTGGGGCGTGCCCGTGCTCGAATCGCGGATCACCCAGATCGCCGACGGCCGCCTGCGCTACCGCGGCGCCGATGCAATCGCGCTCGCCGGCGACGCGACGCTCGAGGAGACAGCCGCACGGCTGTGGGATTGCCCGCCCGCACGGCTCGCCGCCGCTTCGCTCGCGGCGGCCTGTTTCGACGCCGCGCAGTGGGACGACTGGGCACGCCGCTGGGCGCACCTCGCGCCGCTCGAGCGCACGCTGGTGCTGCTGCCCGCCGCGGCCGCAGCGCTGCCACGCCGGTGGGCACAGGGGCGCGACGCGCAGATTGAAACGGCCACGCTGCTGCTGCGCGTCGCGACGGCCGCGCTCGCCGGCATCGCGCCGAGCGACGCGCCCGTGCATCGGCAGCTCGCCGCCGCGTGGCGGATCCGACGGCGCGACGATGCCGACCTGCTGCGCCGCGCGCTCGTGCTGTGCGCCGATCACGAACTGAATCCATCGACCTTCGCGGTGCGCTGCATCGCGTCGACCGGCACGCACCTGTTCGGCGCGATCGCGGGCGGTCTCGCGGCGCTGTCGGGTCCGCGTCACGGCGGCGAGACGTTCCGCGCGGGCGCCCTGCTCGACGAAGCGGCGCGCGCGGCCGACCTCGACCGCTACCTCGCGCTGCGACTCGCGCACGACGAGCGCGCTGACGGCGCGCGCACGGCGCTGTCCGGTTTCGCGCACCCGCTCTATCCCGACGGCGATCCGCGCGCGCGGGCATTGCTCGACGCGCTCCATGCCGCGCTGCCCGACCAGGCGCCGCTACGCGCGGCGCGTACGCTGGCCACGCGCGTCGAAGCGGCGACCGGCCTGCGACCGGCGATCGATTTCGCGCTCGCGGTGCTGGAGCGCACGCTCGCACTGCCCGACGGCGCCGCGTTCACGCTGTTCGCCGCCGGCCGCACCGCGGGCTGGATCGCGCACGCGCTCGAACAATATGCGGACGGCAAGCTGATCCGGCCCCGCGCGCGCTACGTCGGCAGCGACGCGGCCGCCTGACCGCGACCGCCGCGCCGGGGAGCAAACAGTCGCCACCACGCCTGCGCGGCCAGTACGGCCGGCGCCGCCTGCGGGCCGAACGAGAACACCGCGCCGCCGGCCGCCGCGCTGATCCACACGCGTACGCCCGGCAGCAGCGTCAGTGACTCGCCGGCACGCAGCCAGTGATCGTCGGGCCGGCCTTCGACCGTCACCCACAGATCACCGTCCGCCACCTGCAGCACGGTACGATCGACGATCCGCCACCGACCGGCCGGCTCGTTGCCGTCCATCTCGTAGAGTCGCAGTTCGCGCATGGCCGCCTCCGGGTCGCGTGGGTTCGATGGCACCAGTATTTCGGACAGTGGCAGCACGCGGACAGATACGCCTGCAGACAGTTTCGGCTGAACTGTACCGGTCGATCGGCGGACGGGCATCCGCCCGCTGCCGCGTGCCGGCCGTCGCCCCGACGGGCCCGACCCTGCGCGGCGCAGCGGCTTTCCCTACAATGACGGCTGTCTTGCGCCACCGGCCCGCCTTCATGTTCCAACCCCCGCCCGCCGCCGCGCCCGGCGAAAAGAACCTCACCGTGATGCTCTGGCTCGTTGCGACGGGCTTCTTCATGCAGACGCTCGATGCGACGATCGTCAACACGGCGCTGCCGTCGATGGCGGTGAGTCTCGGCGAATCGCCACTGCGGATGCAGTCGGTCGTGATCGCGTACTCGCTGACGATGGCGGTCATGATTCCCGTCTCGGGCTGGCTCGCGGACACGTTCGGCACGCGACGCGTGTTCTTCAGCGCGATCCTGGTGTTCTCGCTCGGCTCGCTGCTGTGCGCGAACGCGCATACGCTGCAGCAGCTGGTCGTATTCCGCGTCGTACAGGGGGTGGGCGGCGCGATGCTGCTGCCGGTCGGACGGCTCGCGGTGCTGCGCACGTTCCCGGCCGAACGCTACCTGCCCGCGCTGTCGTTCGTCGCGATTCCGGGGCTGATCGGCCCGCTGATCGGCCCGACGCTCGGCGGCTGGCTCGTGAAGATCGCGTCGTGGCACTGGATCTTCCTGATCAACGTGCCGGTCGGCATCGCCGGCTGCGTCGCGACGTTCTACTCGATGCCCGATTCGCGCAACCCGGCCGTCGGCCGTTTCGACCTGAAGGGCTATCTGCTGCTGACGATCGGGATGGTCGCGATCTCACTGTCGCTCGACGGGCTCGCCGATCTCGGCATGCAGCACGCGGCCGTGCTGGTGCTGCTGATCCTGAGCCTCGCATGCTTCGTCGCGTACGGGCTGTACGCGGTGCGCGCGCCGCAGCCGATCTTCTCGCTCGAACTGTTCAAGATCCATACGTTCAGCGTCGGCCTGCTCGGCAACCTGTTCGCGCGGATCGGCAGCGGCGCGATGCCGTACCTGATCCCGCTGCTGCTGCAGGTGAGCCTCGGCTATTCGGCGTTCGAGGCGGGGCTGATGATGCTGCCGGTCGCGGCGGCCGGGATGTTCTCGAAGCGAATCATCACGCGCCTGATCACGCAGCACGGCTACCGCAAGGTACTGCTCGCGAACACGATCATGGTCGGCGTGATGATGGCGAGTTTCGCGTTGATGCGCGACACGGTGCCGGTGTGGGTGAAGGTCGTCCATCTCGCGCTGTTCGGCGGCTTCAACTCGATGCAGTTCACCGCGATGAATACGCTGACGCTGAAGGATCTCGGCACCGGCGGCGCGAGCAGCGGCAACAGCCTGTTCTCGCTGGTGCAGATGCTGTCGATGAGTCTCGGCGTCACGGTCGCCGGCGCGCTGCTGGCGACCTTCACCGGGATGCTGCGCACGGTGACGCCGAGCAACACGCTGCCTGCGTTCCATGCGACCTTCATTTGCGTCGGGATCATCACGGCCGCGTCCGCGTGGATCTTCGCGCAGCTCGCGCCGGAAATCCGCGGCCGCTCGCACAAGACCGACCCGTCCGAGCGCGCGTGACGCGCGCCGCTGCAATCGCCACGCCGGCGCAGCGCGCACCATGGCGGTGCAGCGCGGCTGCACCACGCGGCAGCCATGGGCCGCGACGGGCCGCCGCATGGGGCACGATGCCGTGCATGCTTCT
Organism: Burkholderia cepacia GG4; assembly: GCF_000292915.1. NCBI lineage: Bacteria > Pseudomonadati > Pseudomonadota > Betaproteobacteria > Burkholderiales > Burkholderiaceae > Burkholderia > Burkholderia cepacia. The sequence continues at coordinate 984,749 of NC_018513.1, read as the reverse complement.
TGCTCGCCTATTCTGTAGGTAAACTGGCAGTCTTCCTTCGGCCGACATCATGAGCATGATCGACATCGATCCACCCGGCTTCCAGCCGCCCCGCCCCGTCGCCGGCGACGACGGCAAGCGGCGCACCGTGCTGTACGGCGCGTACACCGTGTTCAGCGTGTTCCAGCCCGTCTTCTCGGTGTCGCACCGCCGCGCGATCGGCTATCACGCGTCGCTGCGCGCACACGACGAGGACAGCCGCCAGGTCGCGTCGCACGAGGTGTTCACGCAGGCGGCGCGGCGCGGCGACCTGCTCGAGCTCGGCCGGCTCGCCGAATCGCTGCACCTCGGCAACTTCCACGCGTTCGACAGCCACGACGAATGGCTCTTCCTGAGCCTGCACCCGGCCGCGCTGATGGACACCATCTACGGCGACGCGCTGCTCGCGAACCTGAAGGCGCTCGGCTTGCCGCCGCATCGCGTGGTGCTCGAGGTGCCCGAACAGGCGGGCGGCGAGACGCCGCGCTATGCGGCGATCGTCGACGGGCTGCGCAAGGCCGGCTTCCTGATCGCGCTCGGCGGCTTCGGCGCGAAGCATTCGAACATCGACCGCGTGTGGCACCTGCACCCCGACATCGTCTCGCTCGACCGCGGGATCCTCGCGCAGGCGAGCGAACACTCGCATCTAGAGCGCGTGCTGCCGGGGCTCGTGTCGCTGCTGCACGAATCCGGGCAACTCGTGCTGATGGGCGGGCTCTCGACCGAGCGCGACGCGCTGATCGCGCTCGAATGCGACGTCGATTTCGTGCAGGGACAGTACTTCGCCGGACCGAGCGTCGACCCGGTCCAGCCACAGGCCGCCGCGGGCTGCATGGATACGTTGTCGGCCGCGCTGCGGCTGCGCGTCGCGCAACGCGAGCGCACGCAGGCCGAGCGCCTCGCGCCGTACGTCGCCGCGCTGGAGGAAGCGAGCCAGAAGCTCGCCGCTGGCGAGTCGCTGCTGGACGCCGCCGGCGCCGTGCTCGGGCTGCCCGAGACCGCGCGCTGCTTCCTGCTGGATGCGTCCGGCCGCCAGATCGGCGACAACGTGCTCGCGCGCGGCAGCGTGTCGCAGCGTGCGAAACGCTTCCGGCCGCTGCTGCATTCGGAAGGGGCGAGCTGGGAGCGCCGTCCTTACTTCATCCACGCGATGCGCGCGCCGGGTCGCGTGCACCTGACACCGCCGTACCTGTCGATCAACGAGGCGCACCTGTGCGTGACCGCGTCGGTCGCCGCGCCGGCCGCGTCCGGCATGCAGGTGCTGTGCGTCGACATCAACTGGGAAGCGGCACTCAACCGCGAATGAACGCGCGCGCCGCGCTCACGCGGCGCCATCGATGTCATCGGCACGGCGCACGATCAGCCGGTGCACGCGCTTGCCGGACGACGCGCTGACCACCTCGTGCTCGTCGATCACGTGCATGGCGCTACCGAGCGCCGCGTGCATGCGCGCTGAATCGAGCGGCGTGTACAGGCGGCCGCGCTCATCGCGCAGGGCGCCGTTTCCGGCCACCCGCCAACTGAGATACAGCGTGCCACCGGGCATCAGCAGCGCGGCCAGCCGCGCGGCAGCCGCAGCCGCATCCGCCTGTTCGAGGTGCATGACGACCGTCTCGCACAGCACGTTGCGAAACGCGCCGGACGGTACGCCGGCAAGCGCCGGCAACGTGGCCAGCTCGAACGTCAGCGCCGGGTGGCGCCGGCGCGCCTCGTCGAGCAGCGCGGCGCTCGCGTCGTAGCCGCGCACGTCGAATCCTTGCGAAGCGAGCCACGCGGTGTCGCGCCCCGCGCCGCAGCCGACATCGGCAGTCGGCCCCGGCGAGAAATATTGCTCGAGCAGCGCATACATGTCGTCGGGGGCGGCCTGGTCGAGCCAGTCCTGCGCGTATTGCGCGGCATGGGCTTCGTAGGCATCGAGAGTCGGGCGATCCACCATGGCGATTGCTCCGCGTAGCCGTCTGTCTGGTCGTGTGACGCTCCTCGCATCTTAGCCGTTGCGCATCGCGTGTGGTGTGGCGCGCCGCGTCCGCGACGCAAGCCGGCCATCCACGGACCTACACCGCCCGCACGTCGCCCGCGCGCGACGCCTGCGCGGTCAGCTCGGCCCACAGCGCATCGCCGTGCCAGGCCGGCCGCGCTGCCGCCGTTTCCGCGTCGTGAACGAGCGCGCAGAGTCGCGCGTTGACCGGCGCCCGCGCACCGAAGCGCGCGGCCAGCCGGACGATCTCGCCGTTGATCCAGTCGACTTCGGTCGCACGGCGCGCGGCCAGATCGTCGGACATCGACGAACGCGCGAGCGGATCGATCGCGAGCATCCGGCCACCGAGCGCACGAAACGCGGTATCGGGCAGCGCCAGCACGGCGGGGATCCACGCGGCCGGCAACGGCGTCAGCCGCGCGGGCCGGATCGCGGCGCGCGCCAGCCAGTGCAGCGCTTCGCGCTGCGCAAGCGCGACGCAGCGCCGGTACGCGCGCTGCGAGAGTTCGTCGCGCAGCGGCAGGTTCGCGAGCGCATTGACCGCGTTGTTCAGGTTCAGCAGCAGCTTCGCCCATTGCACGGCGCGCATGTCGTGGTGCAGCGCGAGCGGCAGCCCGGCGCGCGCGAACGCGCCGGCGAACGGCCGCAGCACGGGCGACGCGTCGGCCGCGAGCGTGCCGGCCGAACCCTGGTGAAATGCGCCGGGCCCGCGCTCGATCACGTTGAACGGCACCATCCCGGCCAGCACGGCCGCTTGCGGCAGCGCATCGCGCAGTACGTCGGCGTTGTGCAAACCGTTCTGGAAAGAGATCACGACCGTGCCGGGCCGCAGCACGCCGGCCAGCTGCAGCGCGGCGTCATGCGTCGCGGCCGACTTCACCGCGACCAGCACGAGCCGCGCGGCGGCCGCGGCGGCCGGCTCGGTCGAGAACGCGACCTCCGCCGGCGCGAGCGTCGCGCGATAGCCGCGCTGGTCGGTCACAGTCAGCCCGTGCACACGAATCGCGGCGCCGATCCGCGCGCGGCCGACGAACGTCACGTGCGTGCCCGCTGCCGCCAGCCGGCCGCCGAGATAGCAGCCGACCGCGCCCGCGCCGAACACGCAGACCGGCCCGGCCGCCGCATCAGACATGCGAGTGCGCGCCGCCGTGCACCGGCCCGGCGCGCCGCTCGACTTCGCGGCGCACGTCGCCGCGCAGGCCCGCGAAGAATGCGACCTCGGCGACGACAAACAGCGGCCCGACCATCAGACCGACCAGATCGTCGACGAACGCCGGCTTGCGCCCCTCGAACCAGTGTCCGACGAACTGCACGATCCAGCCGACCACGAACGCGCCGATGCCGATCCCGAGCCATTGCGCGGTCGGCAGTAGCGCAAGCGTCTGCGCGGCCCACAGGCCGAGCGCGAACAGCACGGTCATCACCACGCCGAAGCGCAGATCGAGGCGCAGGTAGAACACCGCGAACGCCACGGCTAGCAGCAGCGCCGGCGACAGCGCGACGCCGGCCAGCATGCCGATGGCCGGCCGCGACAGCAGCACCTCGACTGCGAACACGATCATCGGAATGCCGACCAGGTGCGTCGCGATGTTGCGCGCGTCGCGATGGTAGGCCGCATACTGGGAAAGGTGGTCTTCAAGCGTCTTCATGGCGTCTCCTGAACGATCGTTGAGCGCTATGATGCGCGTCACGCCCGAGAACCTCTGTCAGCTACCCGACATCGCGTGCCCATGCTCTCGTCACTCGCCACCTATCTGCCGCAGATCGAAGCGAATCCGTGGTTCGCCGCGCTGCCGCCCGCCTTGCGCGCGGACCTGCTCGCCCGCGCCGCGTTGCGGCGCCTGCCGGCCAGCCATGCGCTGTTCCGGCGCGGCGACCCGCCGTGCGGGCTGTATGCGGTCCTCGCCGGTTCCCTCACCATAGGTGCGGTCGATCAGCAGGGCAAGGAAGCGCTGCTGACGGTCGCCGAACCCGTCACCTGGTTCGGCGAAATCGCGCTGTTCGACGGCCAGCCGCGCACCCACGACGCGATCGCGCTCGACGACACGCTGCTGCTGCACGTCCCGCAGGCCGCGCTGCTTGCGATTCTCGACACGACGCCGCAATACTGGCGGCAGTTCGCCCTCTTGATGGCGCAAAAGCTCCGGCTGAGCTTCCTGACCGTCGAATCGATGAGCGTGATGCCGGCCGCGCAGCGGCTCGCCGTGCGGCTGCTGATGATCGCCAGCGGCTACGGCGGGATCAGCGCCGGCCGCATGCACATCCGGCTGTCGCAGGAAAAGCTCGCATCGATGCTGTCGCTGACGCGGCAGACCACCAACCAGTTGCTGAAGGCGCTGCAGGCCGACGGCGTCGTGCGGCTGCATGTCGGCGAGATCGAACTCGTCGACGTCGACGCGCTGCGCCGCGCGAGCGGGCTGCCCGACGGCACGTACTGACGCCGCCGCGCAAGCGCCGCAATACCGTAATACCGCATGTGCGCCGTCATCGCGTTGCGCTATCGTGGCGGCTCGCCCTCTTCCCGCCCCCGCTCTTGAACACGTCGACCGTCACCGCCCCTCCCCGTCATGCATGGCCCGTGTTCGTCGCCTTCCTGCGGCTCGGCCTCACGTCGTTCGGCGGCCCCGTCGCGCATCTCGGCTACTTCCGCGACGCATTCGTTACGCGGCGCGGCTGGCTGACCGAGCGCGCGTATGCGGATCTCGTCGGGCTGTGCCAGTTCCTGCCCGGGCCGGCCAGCAGCCAAGTCGGAATGGCGATCGGTCTTTCGCGTGCCGGCTATGCGGGGATGTTCGCCGCTTGGCTCGGCTTCACGCTGCCGTCGGCGCTGCTGATGATGCTGTTCGCGCTTGGCATGCACGCGACGGGCATGCCGATCGCGGCCGGCGCGCTGCACGGGTTGCGCATCGTGTCGGTCGCGGTGATCGCGCAGGCGGTGTGGGGCATGGCGCGCACGCTGTGCCCGGATGCGCGCCGCGCCACGCTGATGGCGGTCGCAGCCTGCATCGCGCTGCTCGTGCCGGCCGCATGGCTGCAGGTTGGGGTGATCGTCACGGCGGGGGCAGCCGGTCTCGTGCTGTTGCCGCAGCCCGCGCGCGGCGCCCACGATCCGTTGCCGCTGCACGTGTCGCACCGCGCAGGCGTGCTGTGGCTCGTGCTGTTCGCCGCGCTGCTCGTCGCGTTGCCGTTCGCGGCGGGCGCGCTCCATTCGCGCACGCTCGCCGTCGTCGACGCATTCTTCCGTACCGGTGCGCTGGTGTTCGGCGGCGGGCACGTGGTGCTGCCGCTGCTGCAGGCCACCGTGGTCGCGCCGGGCTGGGTCGGCGATTCGGCGTTCCTCGCCGGCTACGGTGTCGCACAGGCCGTGCCGGGGCCGCTCTTCACGTTCTCGGCCTTCCTCGGCGCTTCGCTGCGCGACGCGCCGAACGGCTGGCTCGGCGGGACGATCGCGCTCGTGTCGATCTTCGCGCCATCGTTCCTGCTCGTCGCGGGCACCGCGCCGTTCTGGGAACGCCTGCGCCGCAGCACGCGCATGCAGGCCGCGCTCGCGGGCGTGAATGCGGCCGTCGTCGGGCTGCTGCTAGCCGCGCTCTACCACCCGGTCTGGACCGACACGATCGGGTCGCCGCGCGATTTCGCGGCCGCGCTCGTCGCGTTCGTCGCGCTCGCGTTCTGGCGCGTGCCGCCATGGGCCGTCGTGATCGCCAGCGCGGCGCTTGGCTGGTTGTCGGGGACGATCGCCTGATCCGACGAATGGCGCGCAGTCGCGCGCGCCCGGCAAAAACAAAAAAGCCCTCGAGACGAGGGCTTTTTTTCGCGGTACCGCGCGCCGCGACGGCGCGCAGGACGCCGGGACTTACGCGAAGTTCTTCGCTGCGAAGTCCCAGTTCACGATGTTCCAGAACGCTTCGACGAACTTCGGACGTGCGTTGCGGTAGTCGATGTAGTACGCGTGTTCCCACACGTCGATCGTCAGCAGTGCCTTGTCGGCCGTCGTCAGCGGCGTAGCGGCGTTGCTCGTCGACACGATGTCGAGCGAACCGTCGGCCTTCTTCACGAGCCATGCCCAGCCCGAACCGAACGTGCCGACCGCGGCCTTCGAGAACGCTTCCTTGAACGCGTCGTACGAACCCCACTTCGCGTTGATCGCGTCGCCCAGCGCGCCCGACGGTGCGCCGCCGCCGTTCGGCGACAGGCTGTTCCAGAAGAACGTGTGGTTCCAGATTTGCGCGGCGTTGTTGAAGATGCCGCCCGACGACTTCTTCACGATCTCTTCCAGCGACAGGTTTTCGAATTCCGTGCCCGGGATCAGATTGTTCAGGTTCGTCACATAAGCCTGGTGATGCTTGCCGTAGTGGTACTCGATCGTCTCTTTCGAGATGGTCGGCGCGAGTGCGTCTTCAGCGTACGGGAGCGGCGGGAGCGTATGAGCCATGGCGATTCCTTCGTTGAGTATGTAGGGAGGCTGTGTTGAATGCTGCCGAGCGTCCGATTGTAGGCGAGTCCGAATATCCCCGCAAACTCACCGGGCATTTATCCGCGGTATGCGGAAAATCGGCGTTGACGCTTCGTCCGGCAGGATGAGACGACGCTGCGCGCAGCATCCGTTCCCGGGTTCGGTACGTCCGGCGCGCGACCTTCGTTTCGCTTACGCCGGCGCCGTCAGATCGTGTCGGTCAGCCGCGGCTGCACGTCGGCCAGCGTCACGTCGGCCGAGCCCTCGGCGAGATGCACGGTCAGGCGCCGCTGCGGCTTCAGCGCGTTCGGTGCGCGCACCGCGCGGCCGGTCTGCGCGTCGATCAGCGCCGCATAGCCGCGCTCGAGCGTGCGTTGCGGGCTCAGCACCTCGAGCCGCGCCGCGCATGCGAAGACCCGCGCGGTATCGCGTTCGTGACGGCGCTGCAGCGCCACCGCGAGCCGTTGCGACAGCACCGCGAGCGCCTGGCGCGCCTGCGCCGGGTCGGGGCGCACGCGCTGCCAGCGCAGTTGCGCCAGCGCGAACCGCGCTCGCGCATCGCGCACCGGCCGCGACGCGGCCGACGCGAGCCGCACCGCGAGCTGCTCGACATGGGTGCGCTGCCGCCGCAGCCGTTCGGCCGGGCTGACGAGCCGGCGCGCGAGCCAGTCGAGCTGCTGCGCACGCTGCTCGAGCCCGCGCTCGAGGCTGCGCACAAGCGCGCGTTGGCGGTCAGCGACCTCGCGCAGCAGCAATGCGCGCTGCGGACTCGCGAGCTCGGCCGCGCCGGTCGGCGTCGGCGCGCGCAGGTCGGCTGCGAAGTCCGCGATCGTGAAATCGGTTTCGTGGCCGACACCGCTGACGACGGGCAGCTCGCTCGCCGCGATCGCCCGCGCGAGCGCTTCGTCGTTGAACGACCACAGATCCTCGATCGAGCCGCCGCCGCGGCACACGAGCAGCACGTCGACCTCGCGCCGCGCGTTCGCGGCCTGCACGGCCGCGACGAGTTTCTCGGCCGCGCCCGCGCCCTGCACCGGCGCCGGATAGACGATCACCGGGACGTGCGGCGCGCGCCGCGCAAGGGTGGTCAGCACGTCACGCAGCGCGGCGGCCTGCAGCGACGTGACGATGCCGATCGCGCGCGGATGGGCGGGCAGCGGCCGCTTGCGCTCGGGCGCGAACAGCCCTTCGGCCTCGAGCTGCGCCTTCAGGCGCAGGAATGCCTCATACAGGCGCCCCTGCCCGGTGCGCCGCACAGCCTCGACGTTGAGCTGCACTTCGCCGCGCGGCTCGTACATCGTGACGACCGCGCGCACCTCGATCCGGTCGCCTTCGCGCGGCGTGAATTCGGCGTACTGTGCGCGGCCACGGAACATCACGCAGCGCATCTGCGCCTGCTGGTCCTTGATCGAGAAATACCAGTGGCCGCTCGCCGCGCGCGTGAAATTCGATACTTCGCCCGAAATCCACAGCAGCGGAAACGAGCGCTCGAGCATCGTCGAAATCGCGCGATTGAGCGCCGAAACGGGAATCACTTCGTCGCCGCCACGGGTGGCGCCGGGAGCGGAAAAAGGAGAGTCGGAAAGCATGTGCGATCGGATGAATGCTGGCGGCGACACGATAGTCCGACAAGCGCGCGACGTCCAGCGTCGGCCGTCTGCACCGCGACGCGCGGAAGGTGTCCACACTCTGGCAAGCGTCCGCCAAAAACGCTTAAAAACGGCGAAAAAATCCAGACAAATCCATACAACGCATTGATTTTTATAGATTTTTAAACCTTACGGTTTTGTTCGCCTCCGATTCAACGTCCACCCGGCGGGCGTTTGATGCGACCGGGTCGGGAGTTTTTCACAGAGTTATCCACAGGCCGATTCGATCCGGCCCCATCGGGCGGGTTGCCCGGCCGCGCTTGCCGCGCCCGCGTGCGGCGCGCTAGAGTGCCGCCTTCCGAAGACCTTGCGGCATGTGCCGCCCAACGGAGAATCCGTCTTGACGAATCCGTCCCACGCCGCGGCGCACGACGCGCCGCGCCCGGCCCGATGAGCGCGCCCGGCGGCCCGCTCGCGCGACTCGAAGCGCGCCTGACCCGCGAATGGCAGCGACGCGGCGCGCTCGCCTGGGCGCTCACGCCGTTCGCATGCGTGTTCGGCCTGTGCGCGGCGCTGCGGCGCACCGCCTATGCGCAGGGCTGGAAGCAACCGCTCGACGTCGGCGTGCCCGTCGTCGTGGTCGGCAACGTGACCGTCGGCGGGACCGGCAAGACGCCGACCGTGATCGCGCTCGTCGATGCGCTGCGCGCGGCCGGCTACAAACCGGGCGTCGTGTCGCGCGGCTACGGCGCGAACGTGAAGGCGCCGACCGCGGTCACGCCCGCATCGCGCGCGAGCGCGGCCGGCGACGAACCGCTGCTGATCGCGCGCCGCACCGGCGCGCCCGTCTGGGTATGTCCGGACCGCGTCGCGGCCGCGCAGGCGCTGCGCGCCGCGCATCCGGAGGTCGACGTGATCGTCAGCGACGACGGCCTCCAGCATTACCGCCTCGCGCGCACGGTCGAGCTCGTCGTGTTCGACCACCGGCTCGGCGGCAACGGCTTCCTGCTGCCGGCCGGGCCGCTGCGCGAGCCGCTGTCGCGCCACCGCGACGCGACGCTCGTCAACGATCCGTACAGCGGCGCGCTGCCGCCGTGGCCCGACACCTATTCGCTCGCGCTCACACCGGGCGCCGCGTGGCACCTCGACCAACCGGCGCTGCGCCGCCCGCTGTCGCAATTCGCGAACGAACGCGTGCTCGCCGCGGCCGGCATCGGCGCGCCGGAACGCTTCTTCGCGACGCTGCGCGCGGCCGGCCTCGCGCCGGCGACGCGCGCGCTGCCCGACCATTACGCGTTCGCCGACAATCCGTTCGTCGACGACGCGGTCGACGCGATCCTGATCACGGAGAAGGATGCAGTAAAATTGGGCGCTTCCTGGCGCGACGCTCGGCTGTGGGTCGTCCCCGTCGAAGCCGCGCTCGATCCTCGCCTCATTGCCCTCGTTGTGGAGAAACTCCGTGGACGCTCGCCTGCTTGAAATCATTGTGTGCCCTATCTGCAAAGGCCCGCTCCACTATGACCGCGCCGCGCAGGAGCTGATCTGCAACGCGGACAAGCTCGCCTACCCGATCCGCGACGGCATCCCCGTGATGCTCGTCGACGAAGCGCGCCAGACCGTCGAAGGCACGCCGGTCGACCCGGCGGGCCCGGCCGGCAGCTAAACGCCGCACCGGCGCACCGGCCGCGCTTCGCCGCGGCCGGGTGCCGAACCTGCCGGGCGGCCTGCCTTCGACGCGCCGCCCGCCCCGCTCTTCTCACCGCCCAGCCCCGATGACTCATCCGCAGCCTTTCATCGCCGTCATTCCTGCCCGGCTCGCGTCGACGCGCCTGCCGAACAAGCCGCTCGCCGACCTCGGCGGCAAGCCGATGGTCGTGCGCGTCGCCGAACGCGCGCGTGAAGCGGGCGCGCAGCAGGTGCTCGTCGCTTCCGACGCGCAGAGCGTGCTCGACGCGGCGCGCGATCACGGCTTCGAAGCGGTGCTGACGCGCGCCGACCATCCGTCCGGCACCGACCGGCTCGCGGAAGTCGCCGCGACGTTCGGGTGGAGCGACGAGACCGTCGTCGTCAACGTGCAGGGCGACGAGCCGCTGATCGACCCGGTGCTCGTGCGCGACGTAGCGTCGCACCTCGCCGCGCATCCGGACTGCGCGATCGCGACCGCCGCGCACCCGATCCACGACGCGGCCGACGTATTCAACCCGAACATCGTGAAGGTCGCGCTCGACGCGCGGCGCGTCGCGATGTACTTCTCACGCGCGCCGATTCCGTGGAGCCGCGACGCGTACCTGCCGCACTGGCCCGACGTCGCGTCGATGCCTGCGCCTGCCTTTCCGGTCTATCGTCACATCGGCCTCTACGCGTATCGCGCGCGTTTCCTGCGCACCTATCCGTCGCTCGCGCAGGCGCCGATCGAGCAGGCCGAGCAGCTCGAACAGCTGCGCGCGATGTGGCACGGCGAGCGCATCGCGGTGCTGATCACCGAGCACGCACCCGAAGCCGGCATCGACACGCCGGCCGATCTCGCACGCGTGCAGGCCCTTTTTCGGCCGGGTTCAAAATAACCCGTGGCATAATCAGGTGATTGTGCGAGCCGTCCGCGACCTGCGCGTCCTCGCTTGACCCCGCCGCGGCCCTTCCGGCAGCCGCGCGTCGCTCACCCCGGCGCGCCGCATCAGACCGGTCCGCCGCGCGCCAGGCAAGTCCCGCGCACGCTGTCGCCGACGCATTTGCGTCTCGCCATACGAATCTACATACCGGAGATATCACCATGCGTTTGATCCTGTTGGGCGCGCCCGGCGCGGGAAAGGGCACCCAGGCAAACTTCATCAAGGAAAAGTTCGGGATCCCGCAGATCTCGACGGGCGACATGCTGCGTGCAGCCGTCAAGGCCGGCTCGCCGCTCGGCGTCGAGGCGAAGGGCTACATGGACGCCGGCAAGCTCGTGCCGGACGCGCTGATCATCGGCCTCGTGAAGGAGCGCCTGAAAGAGACCGATTGCGCGAACGGCTACCTGTTCGACGGCTTCCCGCGCACGATCGCGCAGGCTGACGCGATGAAGGAAGCCGGCGTCGCAATCGACTACGTGCTCGAGATCGACGTCCCGTTCTCGGAAATCGTCGAGCGCATGAGCGGCCGCCGCACGCACCCGGCATCGGGGCGCACGTATCACGTGAAGTTCAACCCGCCGAAGGTCGAGGGCAAGGACGACGTGACGGGCGAACCGCTGATCCAGCGCGACGACGACAAGGAAGAAACCGTCCTGAAACGTCTCGAAGTGTACGAAGCGCAAACCAAGCCGCTGATCACGTACTACGGCGACTGGGCAGAGCGCGGCGAGGAAAACGGCCTGAAGGCACCGCAGTATCGCAAGATCTCGGGCCTCGGCAGCGTCGACGAAATCCGCGAGCGCGCATTCGACGCACTGAAGTAAGCACTGCGTCGCGCACCGCAAGCCGCCCTGTCCGGGCGGCTTTTTTTTGCCCGTCCGGGATTCGCACGACCGTGCTTGTCCAGCCGCCGCGCAACGGCGCCCCGTACAATCGATCGAACGCGTGCGCCCTCCCGGTGAGCCGGCGCACCTGCCCTTCAACCGATCGACCGGCATCGGACCCAACCAAGGAGACAGTCATGGAGATTCGCGGCAACGTCTTTCTGATCACCGGCGGCGCATCGGGCCTCGGCGCGGGAACGGCCCGGATGCTCGCGCAGGCAGGTGGCAAGGTCGTGCTCGCCGACCTGAACGAGGCGGGCGGCGCGGCGCTCGCGAGCGAGCTCGGCGGCGTATTCGTGCGCTGCGACGTGTCGAGCGAGGCCGACGCGCAGGCTGCCGTCGACGCCGCGACGCGCGCGGGCACGCTGCGCGGCCTCGTGAACTGCGCGGGCATCGCGCCCGCCGCGAAAACCGTCGGCAAGGACGGCGCGCATCCGCTCGACGTGTTCGCGAAGACGATCAACGTGAACCTGGTCGGCACCTTCAACATGATCCGGCTGGCGGCGGCCGCGATGGCCGCGACCGCACCGAACGAAGGCGGCGAGCGCGGCGTGATCGTCAGCACCGCTTCGGTCGCCGCCTACGACGGGCAGATCGGCCAGGCCGCATACGCGGCATCGAAGGCCGGCGTCGCGGGCATGACGCTGCCGATCGCGCGCGACCTGTCGCGCAGCGGCATCCGCGTGATGACGATCGCGCCCGGGCTGTTCGAGACGCCGATGCTGCTCGGCATGCCGAAGGACGTGCAGGACGCGCTCGGCGCGATGGTGCCGTTCCCGTCGCGGCTCGGCAAGCCTGACGAATACGCGATGCTGGTGCGCCAGATCGTCGAGAATCCGATGCTTAACGGCGAAGTGATCCGTCTCGACGGCGCGATCCGGATGCAACCGAAGTAATACAAACGACTGCAAACAAAAAACGCCCGCGATGCGGGCGTTTTTTTGTTCCAGGCTCCGGCGATACCGCGACGGCTCAGTCCTCGCCGTCGCGCTGCATCCGCTGTCGCAATTCGGTCACCTGCGATTCGACGACGGTCGCATCGTCCGCATCCGGCCGTTCGCCGAGATACTGCTCGAGATCCTCGAGCGCCGGGCGCAGGTAATCGAGCCGCGCATAGGCGAAGCCGCGATCGCGCACCTCGTCGAGATGCTCGGGCAACAGGATCACGAGCCGCTGCTGCACCGCGAGCAGCCGCTGCCAGCGTTCCGTCTGCAGATAGATCGTCTTCAGGTTGCGCAGCATCCGCGCGATGATCTCGCGGCTCGTGGCCGGCTGCAGCAGCGCGCGCAACGCGCTGTCGACCGCGCCGGCCGCACGCGCGACGTACGGCTCGAGCATCTCGACCATCTCGGCTTCGGACAGCGAATGGCCGTTGGTCGGATCGATGATCAGGTCGCCGTCGGGCAGCGTCACGCGCAACAGGAAATGGCCGGGGAACGATACGCCGCGCGCCGGCACGCCGATCTGCTCGGCAAGCTCCAGATACAGCACCGACAGCGAGATCGGAATCCCGCGCCGCCGCTTCAGCACCGCGTTCAGGTGGCTGTTATCGGGGTCGTAGTAATCGTTGTGATTGCACGCGAAGCCGAGTTCGCGGAAGAAGAACTCGTTCAGCGCGGCGACGCGGCCCTTCAGGTCCGCGTCGTCGGCAAGCCGGCGGCGCAGCCGCGCGGCCAGCACGTCGAGTTCGGCCAGCGTGCCCTGCAGGTCGAGGTCGGGATACGCGTCCTGTGCGAGCGACAGCGCGGTTTCCGTGACGGGCAGACTGTCGTCGTCCGCCACGAGCGTGCTGAAGTAGTCGAGGACGCGGGTCATTGCGGTCGTCACTTGGCGCGCCTTCTGAAGTAAGCGTATTTGAAGCCCATCACCCACAACATACCGAAATATAGTGCAGCGAACAGCACGAGGCACGCAGCCATCAGTGCGATGCGATCGAGCGGCTGCGCACGCATGCCGGTCCAGTCGAAGCTGATCGCGCTCCAGTGCATCAGCCCCGCGAGCACGAGCGCCGCGCCGACGAGCTGCACGAAAAAGCGCGGCCAGCCCGGCGACGGCTGGTAGATGCCGCGCTTGCGCAGCCCGAGGAACAGCAGCAGCGAGTTCAGGCACGCGCCGACGCCGATGCTCAGCGTCAGGCCCGCGTGGCCGATCAGCGGCACGAACACGTAGTTCGAGATCTGCGTGACGATCAGCACGCCGATCGCGATCTTCACGGGCGTCTTGATGTCCTGCTTCGCGTAGAAGCCCGGCGCGAGGATCTTGATCAGGATGATGCCGACGAGACCGATCCCGTAGGTCGCAAGCGCGCGCGCGACCATCGTGACGGTGTGCGCGTCGAACTTGCCGTAGTTGAACAGCGTGGCGGTGAGCGGCGTCGCGAAGAAGAACAGCGCGAGCGCGCTGGGCGCCGCGAGCAGGAACGTGACGCGCAGCCCCCAGTCGAGCAGCGCCGAATACTCTTGCGTATCGGCGTCGACGTGCGCCTTCGACAGGCTCGGCAGCAGGATCGTGCCGAGCGCGACGCCGAGCAGCGCCGTCGGGAATTCCATCAGGCGGTCGGCGTAGTTGATCCACGACACCGCGCCCTGCCCGAGCCGCGACGCGATATTGGTGTTGATGATCAGCGACAGTTGCGCGACCGACACCGCGAACGTCGCGGGCACCATCTTCGCGAGCACGCGCTTCACGCCGGGGTGACGTAGCGCGCGCACCGGGTTGAGGCCGATCAGCGGCACCATGTCGATCTTCTTCAGGCCCGGCAGCTGCACGAGGAACTGCAGCACGCCACCCACGATCACGGCCCACGCGAGCGCGAACACCGGCACCTTCAGGTGCGGCGCGACGAACACGGCCGCGGCGATGAACGCCACGTTGAGCAGCACCGGCGCGAAAGCCGGCAGCGAGAAGCTCTTGTAGGTGTTCAGCACGCCGGACGCGAGCGTCGTCAGCGAGATGAACACGATGTACGGGAACATGATCTGCGTCATCGTGACCGCGAGCGGGAACGCCTGCCCGTCGGTATGCAGACCGGAGGCGACCGCGAACACGACCCACGACGCGCCGGCGATCCCGAGGACCGACAGCCCGGCGAGCGCCCAGGCGAGCACGGTCGACATCGCGTCGACGAGCGCCTTGGTCGCATCGTGCCCCTGCTGGTTCTTGAACTCGGCCAGGATCGGCACGAACGCCTGCGAGAACGCGCCTTCGGCGGACAGGCGGCGCAGCAGGTTCGGAATGCGGAAGGCGACGTAGAACGCGTCGGTGTATTGACTGGCGCCGAACGCACGGGCGATCAGCGTCTCGCGGGCCAGTCCGGTCACGCGCGACAGCAACGTGAAGCCGCTGACCGTCAGCAGGGCTCGGAATAGATTCATGGGGCGCTTATTATACGGACGTTGCGTGTCCCGGCACGGACGGATGCCGAAAAGCACGTGCGCCGCCGGTGCCTCGCCGGCGAATCTCACGTTGAACTTGCCACACGCTTGATTTTGTTGCTATAATCGCCGGTTTCTGAGCCTGTTACATGCACGGCGCCTGTCGTTTTCATGTCTCGGCCTCGGTTAAACTCACCGTTTTTTTATGCGCCCCTGGGCAATCGTTCTCAGGGGACGGATCGAAAAGCAGCGCTTGGCCGTCAGGCTCCAAGCTCTGGAAACAGGACAGGATAAGGAACCGTCATGGCTAACTCCGCACAAGCACGCAAGCGCGCCCGCCAAGCCGCGAAGGCAAATTCGCACAACTCGGCACTGCGCTCGAAATTCCGTACCGCGATCAAGTCGGTTCGCAAGGCTGTTGAAGCCGGCGACCAGGCAAAGGCTGCCGAGCTGTTCAAGGCTGCCGTGAAGACGATCGACACGATCGCCGACAAGAAGATCGTTCACAAGAACAAGGCCGCTCGCAGCAAGAGCCGCCTCGCCGCAGCCGTCAAGGGCCTGCAGGCAGCAGCGTAAATCCGGTGCGACCGGCGAGGGTGCCCGCTTCGGCGGGCGCTCCTGTTTCCTGCGATCGCAAAAAAGCCCGCCTAGGCGGGCTTTTTTTG
This sequence comes from Burkholderia cepacia GG4, assembly GCF_000292915.1. Taxonomy (NCBI): domain Bacteria; kingdom Pseudomonadati; phylum Pseudomonadota; class Betaproteobacteria; order Burkholderiales; family Burkholderiaceae; genus Burkholderia; species Burkholderia cepacia. The sequence goes on along the minus strand of NC_018513.1, from coordinate 969,176 downwards.
CTGTGCGTCGCCCGCGCCTCACGCGCAGCGATCGCCAGCACGGGCGCGGCATGCGCCGCCGCCCGTCGAACTCACTTCTTCTCGTTGTAGTCCGGCAGCTCGCACGCCTCGGTGACGACGAGGTGGTTGTCCTTCGCGAAGTTCAGCACGAAATCGAACGCCATCGGCTCAATGTCGCGCAGCCGGGAATCGAGGATCACGCATTTCAGGTCGCCGAGCATCGTCGGGCGCACGTACAGCGAATACTTCAGGCGCGCGTTCGGCCCGCTCGCGCCCGGCCCGAAGCAAGCCATCACGCCGGCCAGACGCTCCGACCAGTCGCTCGGGCGAAACTTTTTCCCGTCTTTCGTAATGCCCTGGATGAAGAATTCGGTCGGAGGGGTTTCAGCCATGTGGTTACCCAAGTGACGGCCCGGCGATGTCCAGGCGACGGCGCCTGGATACGCGAACACAAAGCTGGAGTCGACGGCAGCACAAGCGCTTCGATATCCCGAAAACAGGCCGTCGATGCGTGCCGCCGGCGCGCCGCACCGGATTTGTGCAGCGCATGGCTTGTGTCCGGCAGAGCGCGAAAAGGCTTGCCTGCCGGGCTGGAGAAAACTTTTGAATTATACCGCAGCGCGCCATCGCGCGTCGTCCCGAGCCCCCTCTTCCGACGCCCTCGCTCGCCCGAGTCGATCGCTCCCCGCTTTTCGTCGCGGCTCGTCAAAGCACAGAAAATCCTTTATGCTGCTTTGAGTTATCCACACCCGACGGCGGCGCCGTCCGGCCCCGCTGCCGGGCGAGATCCGTCGTATTTCGCTTCATGACCGCCAAAACCATTCGTCACTACCTGCAGTTCAAGGATTTCTCGCTGGAAGACTACGAGTACGTGCTCGAACGCACGGGTATCCTGAAGCGCAAGTTCAAGAACTACGAGACCTATCACCCGCTGCACGACCGCACGCTCGCGATGATCTTCGAGAAGAGCTCGACGCGCACGCGGCTGTCGTTCGAAGCCGGCATCTTCCAGCTCGGCGGCCACGCGGTGTTCATGAGCACGCGCGACACGCAGCTCGGCCGCGGCGAGCCGGTCGAGGATTCCGCACAGGTCATCTCGCGGATGGTCGACATCATCATGATCCGCACGTTCGAGCAGGACGTGATCACGCGCTTCGCCGAGAATTCGCGCGTGCCGGTGATCAACGGCCTGACCAACGAATACCACCCGTGCCAGGTGCTCGCCGACATCTTCACGTACTACGAGCACCGCGGCCCGATCGCCGGCAAGACCGTCGCATGGGTCGGCGACGCGAACAACATGCTCTACACGTGGATCGAAGCTGCGCAGATCCTCGGCTTCAAGCTGCGCCTGTCCACCCCGCCCGGCTATGCGCTCGACATGAAGCTCGTGTCGCCGGACAGCGCGCCGTTCTACGAGGTGTTCGACGATCCGAACGAAGCGTGCAAGGGCGCCGATCTCGTGACGACCGACGTGTGGACGAGCATGGGTTTCGAAGCCGAGAACGAAGCACGCAAGCAGGCGTTTGCCGACTGGTGCGTCGACGAGGAAATGATGGGCCACGCGAACCCGGACGCACTCTTCATGCACTGCCTGCCCGCGCACCGCGGCGAGGAAGTGACGGCCGGCGTGATCGACGGCCCGCAGAGCGTCGTGTGGGACGAGGCGGAAAACCGCCTGCACGTGCAGAAGGCGCTGATGGAGTTCCTGCTGCTCGGCCGCCTCAAGCACTGACCGCACGTCCCGTACTCACGCGCCGCCGGAACCCGGCCGCGGGTGAAAAAAAGCGCCGATCGTCGATCGGCGTTTTTTGTTTGCCCGGGCGCAGGCGGTGCGGAAAGCCGCGTTACAGGCAGACCGGCTCGGCTTCGAGTTCGACGCCGAACCGCGTACGGACATCGTCCTGGATCGCGCGCGCCAGTGCGAGCACGTCGGCGCCCGTCGCGCCACCGCGATTCACCAGCACGAGGGCCTGCCGGTCGTGCACGGCCGCCGCGCCGAGCGCGCGCCCTTTCCAGCCGCAGCGGTCGATCAGCCAGCCGGCCGCGAGCTTCACCTGCCCGTCCGGCTGCGGATACGACACGAGCTCCGGCACGCGCGCGCGCAGCGCATCGAACTGCGCGGCATCGATCACCGGATTCTTGAAGAAACTGCCCGCGTTACCGAGCATGAGCGGATCGGGCAACTTCGCGCGGCGGATCGCGACGACCGCGTCGAACACGTCGCGCGGCGTTGCCGCATCGGGCGCGATGCCGCGCGCGTCGAGCTCGCGCGTGACGTCCGCGTAGCCGAGCCGCGGCGTCCAGCGCTTGGGCAGCCGGAACGTCACCGACACGATCGCGAAGCGGCCTCGCCCTTCCCGCTTGAAGAAACTGTCCCGATAGCCGAACGCGCAGCGCGCGGCGTCGAAGCGCTCGTTGCGCCCCGTCGCCAGTTCGACGGCGACCAGCGAGTCGAAGTACGTCTTCATCTCGAGGCCGTACGCGCCGATGTTCTGGATCGGCGCGGCGCCGACCGTGCCCGGAATCAGCGCGAGATTCTCGAGGCCCGGCATCCCGTGCTCGAGCGTCCACGCGACGAACGCGTGCCAGGTCTCGCCGCCGCCGGCCTCGACGTACCACGCGTCGTCGTCTTCGCGCACGACGCGGCGGCCGGCGATCTCGTCGAGCAGCACAACGCCGTCGAAATCGCGCGTGAACACGACGTTGCTGCCGCCGCCGAGCACGAGCTGCGGCAGGTGCGCGACGCGCGGGTCGCGATGCAGCGCCGCGAACTGCGCCGCATGCGTGATGCGCGCGGCAAACCGCGCGGTCGCGGCGATGCCGAACGTGTTGTGCGTGGCGAGCGGATGGTCGGGGAGCAGCGACAGGGCGGAATCGTCAGGAGGCATCGGCATTCGCGGTCACGTCCGCCCGGCGGGCGCACGGCCGGCCTTGGGCAAACGGAGGGGCATCGGTAAAATGGCAAACAGTCCGCAATTATAGCGAGTGCCCGCGCGCGAGCCGGGTGCCCGCATCTCAAGGGAGAATGCCATGCCATCGTTCGACGTCGTTTCCGAAGCGAACATGATCGAAGTGAAGAACGCCATCGAGCAGTCGAACAAGGAAATTTCGACGCGCTTCGACTTCAAGGGCTCCGACGCGCGCGTCGAGCAGAAGGAACGCGAGCTGACGCTGTTCGCCGACGACGATTTCAAGCTCGGGCAGGTCAAGGACGTGCTGATCAACAAGCTGGCGAAGCGCAACGTCGACGTGCGCTTCCTTGACTACGGCAAGGTCGAGAAGATCGGCGGCGACAAGGTCAAGCAGGTCGTCACCGTGAAGAAAGGCGTGACGGGCGACCTCGCGAAGAAGATCGTCAGGCTCGTGAAAGACAGCAAGATCAAGGTGCAGGCGAGCATCCAGGGCGACGCGGTGCGCGTGGCCGGCACCAAGCGCGACGACCTGCAGAGCGTGATCGCGATGCTGCGCAAGGACGTGACCGACACGCCGCTCGACTTCAACAACTTCCGCGACTGACCGGCCCGTTCGACCGGTCGTGCCGCGCCGCCGGGCCCCGCATGCGGGGCGCCCCGGCGGGCGGCCGGCAGCAGCAGCCCTCCGTCCTCTTCCTTCAGACCTTCCCGCCGTCCTGCGCGCCGCCGTCGGCCGCTGCCTTCTTCTTGTCGCCGATCCGGCTTTCCTGCCCCGCCAGCAGCTTCGAGATGTTGCCGCGGTGACGCCACACCAGCAGCACGCTCATCGCGAGCACGGCCCAGGCGCCCGGGTTGTGGCCCGTACCGAACAGGAACACGTCGAACACCGGCGCGAACACGGCCGCCACCAGCGCCGCGAGCGACGAATAGCGAAAGAAGAACGCGACGATCAGCCAGGTCAGCGCGGTCGCGAGCCCGAGCACCGGGTGCACGGCAAGCAGCACGCCGGCCGCGGTCGCGACGCCCTTGCCGCCCTGGAAGCGGAAGAACACCGGATACAGGTGGCCGAGGAACACGGCGATCGCGACCCACGCGACCGCGACGTCGGGCAGCCCGAAGTGCCGCGCGAGCCAGACGGCGAGCCAGCCCTTGAACGCATCGCCGACGAGCGTCAGGATCGCGGCCTTCTTGTTGCCGCTGCGCAGCACGTTGGTCGCACCGGGATTCTTCGACCCGTATGAACGGGGATCGGCCAGGCCCATCGCGGCGCTGACGACGACGGCGAACGACACCGAACCGATCAGGTAGGCAACAAGTGCGGCGAGCAGGATCTGCATGCGGAAAACTCTTCTTTCAACGTATCGGTGAAGGGACGGCCGGGCGCGGCATGCCGGCCGGTTGCGGCAGGCGCCGGTGCGACGAACCGCCGGCAGGCTGTGGCGGCCGGCCGTGCGGGCCGGGGCCGCGCATCAGCGCGACCGGCCGAAACGGCGCCCATTCTACCGAACGAGCACGGCCTGCCACGAAGGTGAAACCCTCAGTCGACGCTCGCGCACTGCACGGGCGTCGCGCCGAGGAGCGTCGTGAGCACCACGGGCGCGAGGCTGACCAGATAGCCGCGGCGGCCGCCGTTCAGGTAGATCGTCGGCAAGTCGAGGATCGTCGACTCGACGTACACGGGCATCGTCTTGCGCGTGCCGAACGGCGACGTGCCGCCGACCAGATAGCCGGAATGGCGGTTCGCGACGTCGGGCTTGCACGGCTCGACGCGCTTCGCGCCGATCTGCCGCGCGAGGTTCTTGGTCGACACCGTGCGGTCGCCGTGCATCAGCACGATCAGCGGCTTCGCATGCTCGTCCTCCATCACGAGCGTCTTCACGACGCTGTGTTCGTCGACGCCGAGCTGGCGCGCCGACTCACCGGTGCCGCCGTGCTCGACGTATTCGTACGGATGCTCGCCGAATGCGACGCCGTGGCGGCGCAGCAGCTGGGTCGCGGGTGTCTCGGACACGTGTCTGGATTTGCTCATGGCGGCATTTTAATGGCGAACGACCGCCAGGCGCGCGCCATCGCACCATCGCACCATCGCACCGTCGCACCGTCGCACCGTCGCGCCGTCGCGCCGTCGCGCAGTCGCGCAGTCGCGCGTTCCCGGCGGTGCGGCGCGCGCCGGCGGTATACTCGCGGCCCTTTTGCCCCCGGCGTCCGCCCTGCCTTGCCGCGACACGCCGCCCGTCATCATTGCGGACTTCGCGTGACGCTATTGCCCGATTGGCCGATTGTGGCGCGCGCGCCGTCATGGCACGATCGTTCGCAAAACTCGCCGCGCTGCCGCCCGGCCCTTCTCCTGGAGACGCCATGACCTCGCCTGTCCGCTCATCCGCGCCGCTCGACGTCGCGGCACTGCTCGCCGCGTTGCCCGGCCGCATCGCCGACGTGCCTGCCCGCTGGGCCGCGCACACGCCCGCGCATCCGGCACTGATCGAGGACGCGCGCCGCCTGTCGTACGGCGAGCTGTCGCGGGCCGTCGACGCGACCGCCGAGCGGCTCGCCAGCCTCGGCGTGCGCGGCGGCGACCGCGTGATGATCGTCGCCGAAAACAGCGTCGCGCAGATCGTGCTGCTGTTCGCGGTCGCGCGCGTCGACGCATGGGCGCTCATGTCGAACGCGCGGCTGTCGGCCGGCGAACTCGATGCGATCGCCGCGCATGCGCGCCCCAAATTGATCGCCTTCGCGACCGAAGCATCGCCCGATGCACGCGCGCACGCGGCGCGCTACGACGCGTCGCCCGCCGACGCGCTGCCGGTCGACATCGGCGCGTGGTCGCACCGCGTCGACGCGAGCGCGCCCGACGAACCGGTGGCAGCCGACGGCGCCGCGCAATGCGCGGCGCTGATCTACACGACCGGCACGACGGGCGCGCCGAAAGGCGTGATGCTGTCGCATCGCAACCTGCTGTTCATCGCGGCGACGTCGAGCGCGCTGCGCCGCGTGTCGCCCGACGACGTCGTCTACGCGGTGCTGCCGGTGTCGCACGTGTACGGCCTCGCGTCGGTCTGCCTCGGCAGCCTGTACGCGGGCGCAACGCTGCGGCTCGCGCCGCGCTTTTCACCGGAAGCCGTACGGGTCGCGCTCGCCGACGAAGGCGTGACGATCTTCCAGGGCGTGCCCGCGATGCACGCGAAGCTGCTCGAACACCTGCACACGCACGCTCACGCGTGGCGCGCGCCGCGGCTGCGCTTCGCGTATTCGGGCGGCTCGCCGCTCGACGCCGATCTGAAGGCGCGCGTCGAGCGCCTGTACGGCGTGCCGCTGCACAACGGCTACGGGATGACCGAGAGCAGCCCGACGATCACGCAGACGCCGCTCGACGCGCCGCGCGCCGACTGCTCGGTCGGCGTGCCGATCCCGGGTGTGGAGATGCGGATCGTCGCACCGGACGGCACCGACGTGCCGCCAGGCGAAGTGGGCGAAATCCGCGTGCGGGGCCCCAATGTCATGCTCGGCTACTACCGCAACGCGGATGCGACGCGCGCGGCCGTGTCGCCGGACGGCTGGCTGAGCACCGGCGATCTCGCACGGCAAGGCGCGGACGGCGCGGTGACGATCGCGGGCCGCAGCAAGGAATTGATCATCTGCTCGGGCTTCAACGTGTACCCGGTCGAAGTCGAGCAGGTGCTGAACGCGCACCCGGACGTCGTGCAGGCAGCGGTCGTCGGCCGCGCGGTCGAAGGCAACGAGGAAGTGCTCGCGTTCGTCGAGCTGATGCCGGGCGCGACGGCGACCGAGGCCGCGCTGCAGGCATGGTGCGCGGAACGGCTCGCGCCTTACAAGCGCCCTGCGCAGATCCGCGTGCTCGATGCGCTGCCGGCCGCATCGACTGGCAAGGTGCTGAAGCACAAGCTGCGCGAACTCGTGTAACGCTCGGCGCCGGCCGCATCCCCACGCGTGGCGCCGACGCACGCGCCGCCCTAGCCGCGCGGATGGTGCTGCGCGTGCAGCGTTCTCAGCCGCTCGCGCGCGACGTGCGTGTAGATCTGCGTGGTCGAGATGTCGCTGTGGCCGAGCAGCAGCTGCACGACGCGCAGGTCGGCGCCGTGGTTCAGCAGGTGCGTCGCGAACGCGTGCCGCAGCGTATGCGGCGACAGGTGCGCACGCACGTCGGCCTGCTGCGCGTGGCGCTTGATGATGTTCCAGAACTGCTGGCGCGTCATTCCGTCGCCGCGCGCGGTCACGAACAGCGCGTCGGCCGCGCGCGCGCCGAGCAGCGCCGGCCGCGCGTCGCGCAGGTAGCGCTCGATCCAGCCGTGCGCGACTTCGCCGAACGGCACGAGCCGCTCCTTCGAGCCCTTGCCCATCACGCGCACGACCCCCTCGTTGAGCCCGACCTCGACGGTCTTCAGCGTGACGAGCTCGCTCACGCGCAGCCCGCTCGCGTACATCAGCTCGAGCATCGTGCGATCGCGCAGGCCGAGCGGCGTGCCGACGTCCGGTGCGCCGAGCAGCGCCTCGACCTGCGCCTCGGACAGCGTCGACGGAAACCGGGCGGCCTGTTTCGCCGACGTGATGCGCAGCGTCGGGTCCGCGCTCGCGTGATGCTCGCGCACGGCCCAGCCGTAATAGCGACGGAACACCGACAACCGCCGGTTCGACGACGTCGCCTTGCCGTCGCTGCGCGCGGTGATGTAGCCGGTCAGCATCCCTTCGTCGACCGAATCGAGCGGCGCATCGTGCGTCGCGGCCAGCCATTGGGAAAACAGCACCAGATCGCGCCGGTACGCATCGAGCGTGTTGCGCGCGAGCCCGTGCTCGAGCCACAGCGCATCGCAGAACACGTCGATCGACGCACGGCTCGCGAGCAGCGCGGGCGAGGCCGCGGCCGCATCGCCGTCGGTATCGGAGTCGGAATCGGGGGAAAGCAGCGGTTCGCTCATCAGTACGGCACGCCCTCGTGCGCCAGCAGCCAGCGCTTCACTTTCTGGTAATAGCCGTTGTCGTCGTGATTCGCGAAGCCGCCGAGGCCGCCGGCCGCGACGACGCGATGGCATGGAATCACGAGCGGGAAATAGTTCGCGCCGCACGCCTGGCCGACCGCGCGCGGCGCGCTGCCGATCCGCTTCGCGACCTGTCCGTAGGTCAGCACCGTGCCCGGCGGGATGTCGCTGATCACGTCCCACACGCGATGCTGGAACGCGCTGCCGACGTCGGCGAGCGGCAGATCGAAGCGTGCGGACGCGCGCTCGAAATAACGTTCGATCTGCTCGACCGCGCGCGTCGCGAGCGGCGAGTCCGGATCGACCGTCTGGATCGACTCGGGCAGATAGACGATCTCGCGCACCACCGCGGCATCGGTGCGGATGCCGACCTTGCCGAACGGTGCGTCGATTACTGCGTTGAACATGACCTTCTCCTCACCGGTGAAACGCGCAGCGCCGCCGCGCGCCGACGACACTTTACGCCGCCTTCACGCGGCACGCAGCGCCCATTCGACATGCTCGCGCACGACCGGCGACGGATCGTCGGCCCGCGCGCGCAATGCGGCGACGATCGCGTCGCGCGCAGCGGGTGCGAGCCGATCCGCCGGCGCGCGCAGCGCGTTGCCGAGCCCGACCGCGAGATTGCGCAGCCAGCTTTCATAACCGATGCGCCGGATCGCGCTGCCCTGCATCCGTGTATCGAAAGCGTCCGCGTCCCAGCCGAACAGCTCGACGAGCGTCGCGCGGTCGAGGCCGTGCCGCACGTCGAAATCGGCAACGGGCGCGGCCTGCGCAAACTTGTTCCACGGGCACACGAGCTGGCAGTCGTCGCAGCCGTACACGCGATTGCCGATCATCGGCCGCAACGGCTCCGGAATGCTGCCTTTCAGTTCAATCGTCAGGTACGAGATGCAGCGGCGCGCGTCGACGCGATACGGTTCGACGATCGCACCGGTCGGGCACGCGCCGATGCAGCGCGTGCAGCTGCCGCAGTGCGCGCCGGGCGTCTCGGGCGCGGTGTCGGGCGCCGTTTGCGCGTCGGTCGGCAGCGGAATGTCGACATAGATTTCGCCGAGGAAGAACAGCGAACCCGCGTCGCGCTGCAGCAACAGCGTGTGCTTGCCGCGCCAGCCGACACCGGCCTTCTGCGCGAGCTCGACCTCGAGCACCGGCGCCGAATCGGTGAACACGCGGTAGCCGAATGCGCCGATCTCGCGCTCGATGCGCTCCGCGAGCGTCTGCAGCCGGTTGCGCAGCACCTTGTGATAGTCGCGGCCGCGCGCATAGATCGACACGACGGCCGCTTGCGGATCGTCGAGCCGCGCGCGCTCGCGTGCGCGCCAGTCGTGCGGCGCAAGCGCGCCGGATGATGCATCGGGCGCATCGGCGGCGAGCGTTTCGGCCGGCAGATAGGCGAGCCGCGCGGAAATCACGCGTCGCGTACCGGCCACAAGTTCGGCCGGCCGCGCGCGTTTCATTCCGTGTTTCGCCATATAATCCATTTCGCCGTGACAACCGGCTTCCAGCCAGGCGGCGAGGCCTGCTTCGGCATCCGAGAGATCGGTATCGCTGATGCCGATCGCCCCGAAACCCAATTCGCGCCCCCACGCCCTGATGCGAGCGGCGAGCGCAGTCAACGTCGCATCATCGAGCGCGCACGGCGCCGCGCCTTCGGCACGAGTCGAAGGCCTGTCGGATGCGGCGAGTTCCGGTAATCGGTTCATCGCACTATTTTACGAGAATGTCAGCCACGTCCCATACGCCTCATGCCGTCACGCTGCCTGCCCCGCTCGCGGAGCGCGTGATCGCACTCGCCGACGAAGCGGCGACCGAGGCCTTCGGCACCCGCTTCGCACACGCGCTCGACGCGGCACGCAACGAGCTCGCCCGCGCCCACGCGTTCGACGGGCTGCAGATCCAGCTGATCGGCGACCTCGGCGCGGGCAAGACGACCCTCGTGCGCGCGATCCTGCGCGGCCTCGGCCACCCTGGACGCGTGCGCAGCCCGACCTACACGCTCGTCGAGCCATACGCATTCGCCCGCGACGATGGGGAACTTGAGGTCTATCACTTCGATCTGTATCGATTCAACGATCCGGCCGAATGGTCCGACGCGGGCTTTCGCGAATATTTCAATTCCAGCGCGATCTGCCTCGTCGAATGGCCGCAACAGGCGGGCACCCTGCTCGGCGTGCCCGATCTGGTTTTCTCGCTCGACGTGGATGGCGACGGCCGCGCCCTCACCGTCCGGGCGTTCAGCGCTTCAGGAAAGGCATGTCTCGAAAGATGTTGATCAAACCGTTCCGCTCGATCGAATCGGCGGCCACCGCGACGCACAACTGGCGGCGCCGCCAGGTCCTGTGCGCGGGGGCGTCGACGCTGGTGCTCGGTCTCGTCGCGCCGCGGCTCGCACACGCGTCGTCGGTGCTCGGCGTGCGCGTGTGGCCCGCGCGCGATTACACGCGCGTCACGATCGAATCCGACCAGCCGCTGCAGAATAGCCAACAGCTGCTGCAGGGTCCCGACCGGCTCGTCGTCGACCTGAGCGGGCTCGATCTCGACCAGGCGCTGCGCGACCTCGTGTCGAAGATCGCGCCGAACGATCCGCAGATCCAGTCGGTGCGCGTCGGCCAGTACCAGCCGCACGTCGTGCGGATGGTGTTCGACCTGAAGGGTTCGGTGAAGCCGCAGGTGTTCACGCTGCCGCCGGTGGGCACCTACAAGTACCGGCTCGTGTTCGACCTGTATCCGGCCGTCGCGCCCGATCCGCTGACCGACCTGATCGCGCAGACGGAACGCAAGGAACAGGCGCTCAACGACACCGCGCGCGCGCAGCAGATGCAGCCGCCTACCGCGCTCACGGGCCCGGCCGTGCCGCCGCCGCCCGCCGCGGGCGACAACAGCGACGCGTTCTTCCAGCGCTTCGCTCAGAACACGCCGGCCACGCCGCGCACGCCATCGGCCGCCACGCCGTCGACGCCCGCGAAGCCGGCTGTCAAGCCGCCGCCCGTCATCGCGCGCCGCGACGACAGCGACGACGACGGCGACACCTACAAGTTCACCGCGCCGAAATCCGGCAAGGGCGGCACCGTGCGCCTCCTGACGGTCGCGATCGATCCGGGCCACGGTGGCGAGGATCCCGGCGCGATCGGCGGCAACGGCACCTACGAGAAGCACGTCGCGCTCGACATCGCGAAGAAGCTGCGCGCGAAGATCGACGGCGCGCCGAACATGCGCGCGATGATGACGCGCGACGCCGACTTCTTCGTGCCGCTGAACGTGCGCGTGCAGAAGGCGCGCCGCGTCGGCGCCGATCTGTTCGTGTCGATCCACGCGGACGCGTTCACGACGCCGTCCGCACGCGGCTCGTCGGTGTTCGCGCTGTCCGACCACGGCGCGACGAGCGCCGCGGCGCGCTGGATGGCGAACAAGGAAAACTCGTCGGACCTGATCGGCGGCATCAACATCAAGACGCAGGACGCGGCCGTGAACCGCGCGCTGTTCGACATGTCGACGACCGCGCAGATCCGCGACTCGCTGCGCTACGGCAACTACGTGCTGAAGGAAGTCGGCGGCATCAACAAGCTGCACAAGGGCTCGGTCGAGCAGGCCGGGTTCGCGGTGCTGAAAGCGCCCGACATCCCGTCGATCCTGGTCGAGACCGCGTTCATCAGCAACCCCGACGAAGAGCGCAGGCTCAACGACGACAGCTATCGCGACGAGATGGCCGACGCGATCTTCCGCGGCATCAAGCGCTACTTCGCCGCGAATCCGCCGCTCGCGAAGAGCCGGATGACCTGACGCACAGCCGCCCCTCCCCCGTCGCCGGCACGCGCTGCGTGCCGGCGCGTCACGACGCCGCGAAGCGGCGCGCCAGCTTCCCGCCGAACACGTTCACCGCGAGCCCGCCCATCACGAGCGCGGCGCCGATCAGCTGCGCCTGGGTCAGGTGCTCGTCGAGCAGCAGCGTCGACGACGCCAGCCCCACGATCGGCACCAGCAGCGAGAACTGCGCGACCTGCGCGGCCGGATACCGCGACATCAGGCGGCTCCACAAGCCGTAGCCGACGAGCGTCGCGACGAACGCGAGATAGACGACCGCGAAGATCGATGCGCCGTTCAGGCCGGCCAGCGCGGCCTCGATCCGCTGCGGCCCTTCGAACCACAGCGACAGCAGGAAGAACGGCACGGGCGGCACGAGGCTCGCCCACACGACGAGCGACACCAGGTTCGCACGGCCGACCTTCTTCGTGACGATGTTGCCGACCGCCCACATCGCGGCCGAGCAGATCGTGAGCAGGAAGCCTGCGAGCGTCATCGCGCGGCTGCCCTGCGCCGCGATCACGGCGAGCCCGGCCGCGGCGATCGCGAGCCCGACCAGGTTCTGCGCGCGCAGCCGCTCGCCGAGGAACAGCATCGCGAACACGAGCGTGAAGAACGCCTGCGACTGCAGCACGAGCGACGCGAGGCCGGCCGGCATGCCGACGTACATGCCGGTAAACAGGAACACGAACTGGCCGAGCTGGATCGTCGCGCCGTACAGGATCAGCATGCGCCACGGAATCTGCGGCCGGCGCACGAAGAACACCGCGGGCACCGCCGCGAGCGTGAAGCGCAGCGCGCCGAGCAGCATTGGCGGCATCCCGTGCAGGCCGACCTTGATCACGACGAAATTCACGCCCCACGCCAGGATCACGACCAGCGCGAGCAGCAAGTCCTTCGGGGCCATCATCGGCGTCTCCTCGATTGTCGGATGATTGTTCTGAAGCCGGGCAGTCTACCGAATTTCGCCGCGCGGCCCGATACCCGCGCGACGCGCATGGAATCGGCGGCGTGCGCGGCAACAACCTGCAAGCCGAACCGCACCGCGCACGCTGCGGTGCACACCGCCGGCCGACCATTTCGCCGCCTCCGCAGCGCGCGCCGTTGCCGTGCGGCCAGTACAATGACCGGCATTCCAGCCGTTCCCACGAGGCCCGCCATGACCGATCCGATCAAAGCCCTGCTGAAGCCGCACATCCGCGACATCGGCAACCTGCAGGTGCGCCGCACGCTGCCCGCGCTCGCCGCGCGCCTCGTCGGCCCGTTCATCTTCTTCGATCACATGGGGCCCGCGACGCTGCCGGCCGGCACCGGGCTCGACGTGCGCCCGCATCCGCATATCGGGCTCGCCACCGTCACCTACCTGTTCGACGGCGCGATCATGCATCGAGACAGCCTCGGCTCGCTGCAGGAAATCGTGCCGGGCGACGTGAACTGGATGACGGCCGGCCGCGGCATCGTGCACTCGGAGCGCACGCCCGACGCGCAGCGCGCGAGCGGCCATACCGTGCACGGGATCCAGACCTGGGTCGCGCTGCCCGTCGGCGACGAGACCACCGAGCCGTCGTTCGAGCACCATGCGGCCGACGTGCTCCCGAAGCGCAACGAGAACGGCGTGTCGCTGACGGTGATCGCCGGCGACGCATTCGGCCTGCGCTCGCCCGTCACGACGTTCTCGCGCACGCTGTACGTCGCCGCCGAATTCGCGGCCGGCGGCCGGATCGAACTCGACGCATCGCACGAGGAACGCGCGGTCTACGTGGTCAACGGCGACCTGACGATCGACGGCACACCGGTGCCGGCCGAGCAGATGGCCGTGCTCGCGCCGGGCGCAACCGTCACGCTCGCGAGCGGCAGCGGCGCACGCGCGATGCTGCTGGGCGGCGACAAGATCGACGGCGAGCGCTTCATCGAATGGAATTTCGTCGCCAGCAGCCGCGACGCGATCGAGCGCGCGAAAGTCGCGTGGACGAACCAGGAAATGGGCAAGGTGCCCGGCGAAACCGAGTGGATTCCGCTGCCCGAATCGACGCCGCGTTGAAAAAGGGGCACGCCGCCCCCATCCTGACGACATTCGAACGGAAGAGAACGACATGGACACCACGCTTGCCACATTCGAGAAAGACGTGATCGAGGCGTCGCTGGACGCGCCCGTGCTGGTCGACTTCTGGGCGCCGTGGTGCGGCCCCTGCAAGACGCTCGGTCCGCTGCTGGAAAAGCTCGAAGCCGACTACGAAGGCCGCTGGAAGCTCGTCAAGGTGAACGTCGACGAGAACCAGGAACTCGCCGCGCACTTCCAGACGCGCAGCATTCCGCACGTGATCGCGTTCGCCGACGGGCGCCCCGTCGACCAGTTCATCGGCGTGCTGCCGGAAGGCCAGTTGCGCGCATTCCTCGACGGGCTGCTGCCGGCGCCCGACGAAGCCGAGCGCCGCGCCGCACAATACGCGATCGCCGAGTCGCGCTACGACGACGCGATCACGCACCTCGAAGCGGCGCTCGCGCTGAACCCCGGCTTCGACGACGCACGGCTCGACCTGATCGAACTGCTGCTCGCGAACAACCAGGTGGAGATTGCGCGCGCCGAGGCCGAACGCCTGTCGCCGCAGACCGTGCAGGGCAACGATCCGCGCTACCAGGCGATCAAGACCCGTTTCGACGCGCTCGACGCGACGGCCGACCTGCCGCCAACCGACGCGCTCGAAGCACGCATCGCGGCGAACCCCGGCGATCTCGAAGCACGCTTCGATCTCGCGCAGTGCCTGATCGCGCGACGGGCGTACGAAGGCGCGCTCGAGCAGTTGCTGGAAATCGTGTTGCGCGACCGCACGTACGGCGACGACCTCGGCCGCCGCACGATGATTTCGGTGTTCGAGCTGGCGGGCGATCACCCCGAGCTCGTCGCCGCATGGCGGCGCAAGCTGAGCATGGCGCTCAACTGATGAAACGGCCGGCCGGGCCGCGCTGGCCCGGCTGAATCGCCATCGCGCGCGGCTGGCCTGCCGCGCCGCAACATTCCGCTACGCGTCGATCGATTCCCCGATCAACCCGCGGCCCGCGCCGCGATCGCCCGCAGCGCATGCGCTGCGGCCGCGAAGCCGAAGCTCGCCGTCACGCACACGCTCGAACCGAACCCCGCGCAGTTGAGCCCCGCGACGTGCGCGGCCGTGGACGGCTCCGCGCCGTCCTCGAGGTCGCACGCGGCCGCTTCCGGATAGATCAGCGGCTCGTCCGAATACACGGCGCTGACCTTGAAGCGCGCCTTCGGCCCGCGCGGAAAACCGTGCTGCTTGCGCAGCTGCGCGCGTACCTTCGACAGCAGCGGATCCTGAATCGTCAGCGCGAGATCGTCGATGCGGATGCGCGTCGGGTCGAGCTGGCCGCCCGCGCCGCCGACCGTGACGAGCGGCTGCCCTTTCGCAACGCACCATGCGATCAGCGCGACCTTCGTGCGCACGCTGTCGATCGCGTCGATCACGTAGTCGAAACCGCCGCCGAGCAGTGCATCGAAGTTGTCGGGTTCCACGAAATCCTCGATCCGGTTCACGCGGCATGCGGGATCGATCAGCGCGATCCGCTCGGCCATCGCGTCGACCTTTGGCTTGCCGTAGTTGCCGTCGAGCGCGTGGATCTGCCGGTTCGTGTTGCTCTCCGCGACGTTGTCGAGATCGATCAGCGTCAGCGTGCCGATCGCACTGCGCGCGAGCGCCTCGGCCGTCCACGAGCCGACGCCGCCGATGCCGATCACGGCGACGCGTGCGCGCTCGAACGCGGCGAGCGCGGGCGCACCGTACAGCCGCGCGATGCCGCCGAAACGGCGTTCGCGATCCACGTCAAGCTGGATTGTCGGGCTCGGGGTAAGATCAGAGGAACTGGACGGGGCAGTATCGGCAGCAGGCATGGCAGCAAGGAAAACGTAAGTCGTGCAGCCCTCTATTTTGCCTGAACTCCCCGCCGACACGCGCCACTGTGCACGCACGATTCACCGGCGTTCGCTATACTGGCCCCAGATTGAAGCGTTTGCATAACATGACGACTCTCGCCGATCTCCGCATCAACTATTCGCGTGCTTCGCTCGACGAAGCCGATGCCGCCCCCGACCCCTTCGCCCAGTTCGACCGCTGGTTCAAGGAGGCGCTCGCCGCCAAGCTCCCCGAGCCCAACACGATGACACTCGCCACCGTCGGTGACGACGGCCGACCGTCGGCCCGAATCGTGCTTATCAAGGGTGTCGACGAACGCGGGTTTGTCTTTTTTACCAACTACGAAAGCCGCAAGGGCCGCGATCTCGCCGCCCATCCGCACGCGGCGCTGCTGTTCTACTGGATCGAGCTCGAGCGCCAGGTGCGCATCGAAGGCCGGATCGAGAAAACCAGCGCCGACGAAAGCGACCGCTATTTCGCGTCGCGCCCGCTTGGCTCGCGCATCGGTGCGTGGGCCTCCGAGCAGAGCGCCGTGATCGACAGCCGCGCGACGCTCGAAGCGCGCGAGAAGGACGTGGTCGAACGCTACGGCGAGAACCCGCCGCGCCCGCCGCACTGGGGTGGCTATCGCGTCGTGCCCGACGCGATCGAGTTCTGGCAGGGCCGTCCGTCGCGCCTGCACGACCGCATCCTCTATACGCGCGACGCCGCAGCGGCGCCGGGCTGGACGATCTCGCGCCTGTCGCCGTAAGCGCTGCTGCTGCGGTGCCGGCGCGGGCCGGTCGTGTCTCGTGTTGCATCCGGGCGCCCGCCTCGCAAGAGGCGAGCGCCGGTCAAGATACTTGGCTGTATTCGATTCAACGAACAAACGGAGAATCCAAATGTTCTGGGAAAAGAAGCTGGCACAGTGGGCGGACGAAGTACGGGCGAAAGCGAACATACCGGCGCGCCTCGTGCTGTGGAACGGCGATCAACTCGATTTCGGCACCTTCAGCGCGCCGCAGGTCACGCTGAAGGTCAACACCGCGTCGGCGTTGCCGCTGTTGCTCGAACCGAGCCTCGACAATCTCGGCGAGGCGTACATAAAGGGCAAGATCGACATCGAAGGCAGGCTGTCGGACATCATCAACATCAGCTATTCGCTCGCGCGCAGCACGGTCACCAGCGCGAGCAAGCTCGCGCGCGTGAAGCGCTACTTCAATCACACGAAGAACACCGACAAGAAGGCGATCCAGTATCACTACGACGTCTCGAACGAGTTCTACCAGCTGTGGCTCGACGAGAACATGGTGTACTCGTGCGCGTACTTCGAGAACGGCGACGAAGATCTTGCCACCGCGCAGATCAAGAAGATCGACCACATCCTGACCAAGATCCAGCTCGAGCCCGGCCAGCGCCTGCTCGACATCGGCTGCGGCTGGGGCGCACTGGTGCTGCGCGCCGCGCAGAAGTTCGGCGCGACCTGCCTGGGCGTCACGCTGTCGCAGAACCAGTTCGATCTCGCGACCGCGCGCGTGAAGGCCGCCGGGCTCGAGGACAAGATCGAGATCCGCCTGCAGGACTATCGCGAGATCGACGGCCAGTTCGACCGCATCACGAGCGTCGGGATGTTCGAGCACGTCGGCCGCAAGAACCTGCCGCTCTATTTCTCGCGCGTACGCGAGCTGCTGACCGATGAAGGCATCGCGATGAACCACGGGATCACGTCGACCGACGCGGAAAGCGGCGAAACGGCGCTCGGCGGCGGCGAATTCATCGACCGCTACGTGTTCCCGGACGGCGAGCTGCCGCACATCAGCCTCGCACTCGAAGCGGCGCAGCGCGGCGGACTCGAGGCGATTGACGTCGAAAGCCTGCGGCGGCACTATGCGCGCACGCTCGAGATCTGGACCGAGAATTTCGAACTGAAGGCGGAACGGGCGCGCGCGCTCGTCGACGACGAAAAATTCCGCATCTGGCGCGTGTACCTCGCCGGTTGCGCGTATGCATTCGAGCACGACGACGTGTCGATCTTCCAGATCGTGTGCCGCAAGGCCGGACGCAGCGCGAAAACGCTGCCGTGGTCGCGGCGCTATATGTACGAACACGCGCTGCCGCGCTAGGCGGCGCTTCACGCTGGGCATGCATGGGTGACGGCAGGACACGGCGCACGACGCCGCCGCAACGACGGCAGCACGACGACACGGACGGGCCGCACGCCGACGGGCAGTTCGACCTGTTCGGCGCGTCGCCCGACGACGCACGCGCGGCTGCGCCCGCGGACGACGACCGCCATGCAGGTGCCGGCGTACGCGTGACGCCGGACGAGACCGACGATGCGCGACCGGTGCAGGCGCCCGCCCGCACCGGCCGGCCAGCGCCCCACCCGTCCGCCCAGGACCACGAACCGCCGCCCTCCTCCGGCCTGCTGTGGGACGAACCGTCCCCGCCCGCCGCGCCGCCGAAGCAAGGCCGGCGCCGGCGCAGCGTCGCGCCCGCGCCGATTTCCGCCGAAGTCGCCGACGCGGCGGCGACCCTGCCGCCGAACGTGCGGCTCGGCACGTCGTCGTGGTTTTTCCCCGGCTGGGACGGCATCGTCTACGACGGCGACTTCGCGCAAACAAAGCTGTCGCGCGAAGGGCTCGAGGCGTACGGCGCGCATCCGCTGCTGAAGAGCGTGAGCCTCGACCGGTCGTTCTACGGCCCGCTGTCGGTGGCCGACTACCTGCGCTATGCGCAACAGGTGCCGGACGACTTCCGCTTCGTCGTGAAGGCGCCGGCCTCCGTGACCGACGCGGTCGTGCGCGGACGGCGCGGCGAGCCGTCGGGGCTCAACCCGACCTTTCTCGACGCGCAGCTTGCCACCCGGGAATTCGTGCAGCCGTGCCTCGAAGGACTCGGCAGGAAGGCCGGCGTGCTGGTGTTCCAGTTTTCGCCGCTGCCCGATCAACTGCTCGCCGACCCAGCGGCGCTGATCGACCGGCTGTCGACGTTCTTCGCGGCGCTGCCGCCACTGCCGCTCGATGCCGACGGCACGCGCTACGCGATCGAGATCCGCGACGCGAGCCTGCTCACGCCGCGCTTCATCCGCGCGCTCGCGACGCTCGGCGTGCGCTACTGCGTCGGCCTGCATGCGCGGATGCCCGACCCGCTGCGGCAGGCGGCCGCGCTCGCGCTGCTCGACGGCGATGCGCCGGGCCCGCTGATCGTGCGCTGGAGCCTGCATGGCGGGTTCAAGTACGAACAGGCAAAGGCAAAGTACGAGCCATTCGACCGGCTCGTCGACGAGGATCCGGCCACGCGCTCGGCGCTCGCCGAACTGGCCGCGCGCTACGCGCTGGCCGGACAGCCGGTGATCATCACGATCAACAACAAGGCGGAAGGCTCCGCGCCGCTGTCGTGCATCGCGCTCGCGCGCGAGATCGCCGCCGCATGCGCGCGCTGGCGCAGCGAGGCGGCGGCGTAGAGCGCCGGGCGACCGAGGTGCCGCGGCGCCGCGGCGCCGCTTGACAGCCGATCATGCGCCGCGCAGCGACTTCAGCCGGTGCGAGAACTTCTGGCGGAATTTCGCGAGCTTCGGCCCGATCACGACCGAGCAGTAGCCCTGCCCCGGATTGCGTGCGTAATAGTTCTGGTGATAATCCTCGGCCGGCCAGTAGTTGTCGTCGAGCGGCACGACCTGCGTGACGATCGGCTGCCCGAACACCTGCTCACGCTCCAGTTCGCGGATCACGTCGAGCGCAGTGTCGCGCTGCTCATCAGAATGCGTGAACACGACCGACCGGTATTGCGTGCCGACGTCGTTGCCCTGCCGGTTCAGCTGGGTCGGATCGTGCGTCGCGAAGAAGATCTCGAGGACCTCGCGATAACCGATGCGTGCCGGATCGAACGTCACGTTCACGACCTCCGCATGCCCGGTGTCGCCGTCGCATACGTCGCGATAGCCGGGGTTGCGCGTATGGCCGCCCGCATAGCCCGACTGGACGGCCGTCACGCCGTCGACGTCGAGAAATACGGCCTCCGTGCACCAGAAGCACCCGCCGCCCACGGTCGCGGTTTCAAGCATCTCGTTCACCATGAAATCTATACCTCGTTGATGGCCGCGGCCGGCACGCGCGCGCGCCGGCGCCGCCGGTCCGGATCGCCGCTGCCCGGTTGCCCGGGGCGAAGCGGCACTCTTTCAAGTATCTCACTCGCGCGCGAATCCGGCAGAAGCGCACGCGGGTCGCGCATGACCCGCGACGTGTTTCTCGTCTAAACTTAGTTACGCTTGGCCGCGACGGCACACCGTCCGGCTGCACGCAGCGTCCGATGCATGCCCGCCCCTGATGCCAACATCATCCGCCGGAACATCGATATGCATGCCTTGGCAGATACCATCCGCATGGCAGGCCCGACCGCCGGCGTCGCGCGCGCCGACGCTTGCACTGCACCATCACGCTGCCATGAACCCGTTGTGCCCGCTGTGCCCGCTGCGCGGCATGGCCGGCGATCCGGCGCATCGCGCTTCCCCGCGTTCCCCCGCTTTCCCGATCCGATGTGATGCACGGCATGGCACGTCGTGCACACGCGTGCGGCTGCCGGCCGCCCCCAGCCCCGGCGCAGTCACGCCGCGCGACAACCTCGACCCGCACGGCTGCAGCGAACGGCCGTGCGCGAGTGACCCGATACCACCGAGAGAGGCACCACGATGAGCATGCGGCCTGACCCGACCTTTCACGCTTCGCCGGCGCTTGCGATGCTGGCACCGGCGGAGACGTTCGCGTATACGTTGTTGCTGAGCCCCGATTTTTCCAGACCCGATGCACTCGCCGTGATCGACGTGAAGCCCGGCTCCGCGACCTACGGCAAGATCGTGCATACGGTGACGATGCCGAATACCGGCGACGAGTTCCACCACTTCGGCTGGAATGCGTGTTCGTCGTCGCTGTCGCCGCTGACGGGCCATGCGTTCCTCGAGCGCCGCTTCCTGATCATCCCCGGCCTGCGCTCGTCGCGCATCTACGTGATCGACACGAAGCCGCACCCGACGCAGGCGCGCATCCACAAGATCATCGAACCCGACGAGATCTTCGCGAAGACCGGCTATTCGCGGCCGCATACGGTCCACTGCGGCCCCGAGGGCATCTACGTGAGCACGCTCGGCGGCGCGGGCAAGGACGGCACCGACGGCGCGCCGGGCATCTTCATCATGGACTGCGAGACCTTCGACGTGCTCGGCCGCTGGGAAATCGATCGCGGCCCGCAGGACAAGCACTACGACTTCTGGTGGAACCTGCCGCGCGACTACATGGTATCGAGCGAATGGGCGCTGCCGCCGCAGTTCGAGAACGGCATCGTGCCGGAAGACCTGCTCGCGAACCGGTACGGCCACCGGCTGCATTTCTGGGACCTGCGTGCGCGGCGCAACACGCAGACGATCGATCTCGGCGCGCAACACCAGATGGCGCTCGAGGTGCGGCCCGCGCACGATCCGGTGCGCGAATACGGGTTCGTCGGCGTGGTGGTCGACACGACCAATCTCGAAGGGTCGATCTGGACCTGGTGGCGCGAGGACGGCCAGTTCCATGTGAAGAAGACCGCGACGATTCCGCCCGAGCCGGCCGCCGCCGACGAGTTGCCGCCGCTGCTGAAGGGGTTCGGCGCGGTGCCGCCGCTCGTGACCGATATCGACCTGTCGCTCGACGACCGTTTCCTGTACGTGTCGTGCTGGGGCACCGGCGAAATGCGCCAGTACGACGTGTCGGATCCGCACCATCCGGTGCTCGCGGGATCGGTACGCATCGGCGGGATCGTGCGCCGCGCGCCGCACACGAACGGTCGCGCGTTCGCCGGCGGCCCGCAGATGGTCGAGATCAGCCGCGACGGCCGGCGCGTGTACTGGACCAACTCGCTGTATTCGACGTGGGACGACCAGTTCTATCCGGACGGCGTGCCGGCCGCGCAGGTGCTCGCGCATGCGGGGCCGGACGGCGGGCTGACGCTCGCCGACGACTACTGGGTCGAATTCCCCGACGGCTATCGCGCGCACCAGATCCGGCTCGAAGGCGGTGACTGCTCGACCGACTCGTTCTGCTATCCGTCGGTCAAGCGTTGAGCACCGTCCTCCCCGCGCCGCTCGCGCTGTGGGCGGCCGTGCTCGCGAGCGGCGTCTATCACGGGCTCAATCCGGCGATGGGCTGGCCGCTGGCCGTGTCGAACGCGCTGATGACGCGCCGCGGCGGCGCGCTCGTCGCCGCGCTCGGCTATCTCGCGCTCGGCCATGCGCTCGCGGTATTCATGGTGATGCTGCCGTTCGGGCTGCTCGCCGCACTGCTCGCGTGGCAGTCGGCGATCCGGATCGGCGCGAGCGCGCTCGTGATCGGCTTCGGCGCCGTGCTGCTGATCCGGCGGCGCCACCCGCGTGCGCTCGCGCGGATTCCGCCGGCGCGGCTCGGGCTGTGGTCGTTCGCGGTCGCGCTCGCGCATGGTGCGGGGCTGATGCTGGTGCCGATCTACCTCGGGCTCTGCGGGCTCGACCTGGACGCTGGCCATCGCGCGGCGGCCACGCTCGTCAACGCGCATCTCGGGATGGCGCTCGTCGTCGCGGCCGTGCATGCGACCGCGATGATCGCTGCCGGCGGCGCGCTCGCGTGGCTCGTGTACCGCTACCTCGGCTTGAAGTTCGTCGCGCGGAGCTGGTTCAACCTCGATGCGGTCTGGGCGTCGAGCCTGATCGTGACCGGCGCGCTGTCGCTCGGGCTGGCCGCGGCGCGCTAGCGCACGCCTGGTGGCCGCTCGGGTCGCGCGTGATTGCGCGTGATTGCGGGCGGGCCCGCCGACGGCGCGCATTAAAACGCACCAGAATCGCCGGACCGGTGCGATTTCGGCAGCGTGCGACAGTGTTCGCTACCGCACGCTCGCCCCGCAATGCACCGTCCGTACCGGCCCGGCGGTCGCGATTCCGCTAAAATCGCGCCATGCGCACCACTTCCCAACCGACCGCCTTGTCGCCTTTCGTCCGCCGCGCCCCCCGCACCCGCCGTGCGCCGCGCCCGTCCGCTTCGATCCGGATGGCCACCCGATGAAGCACGCCACTCCGCCGGATTTCGACTCGGCCGCATTTCGCCAGGCCCTCGGCCAGTTCGCGACCGGCGTCACGGTCATCACGACGCGCGCGCCGTCCGGACAGCTGATCGGCATCACCGCGAGCTCGTTCAACTCGGTGTCGCTCGATCCGCCGCTCGTGCTGTGGAGCCTCGCGCACCGATCGGCGTCGACACCGGTGTTCCGCAGCAACAGCCATTACGTGGTGAACGTGCTCGCGGCGTCGCAGATCGACCTGTGCAAGCGTTTCTCGACCTACAAGGGCGACCGCTTCGAAGGGATTGCGCATGCGGCCGGCAACTCCGGCATGCCGGTGCTCGACGGCGCGCTCGCGTGGTTCGAATGCCACAACCGCAGCCGCTACGACGAAGGCGATCACGTGATCTTCGTCGGCGAAGTCGAACGCTGCGGCGTGCGTGCCGCAGCGGACGGCGCGCCACCGCTGGTGTTCCACGGCGGCGGCTTCCACGGCCTCACACCGCTTTGATCGCCCCCAGGCGCGCCAATCCGACCGGCGCGCCCGCTTCGTCCTTCAGCGTCTGCAGCACGATGTTGGAACGGATGTCCATCACGCCCGGCGCCTTGTAGAGCCGGTTCAGCACGAAATCCGAATAGTGCTTGAGGTTGTGCGCGAGCACGCGCAGCAGGTAGTGGCTCTCGCCGGTCACGACGAACGCGCCGACCACCTCCGGCCATTCACGCAGCGCTTCCGCGAAGCGCTCGTGCCACTGGTTTTCCTCGTTGCGCATCGACACCTGCACGAACGCCTCGAGCTCGAAGCCGAGCTTTTCGCGGCTCAGGCACGCCCGATAGTGCTCGATCACCCCCTGATCCTCGAGCAGGCGCATCCGGCGCAGACAGGCGGACGGCGACAGCGAGATGCGCTCCGCCAGGTCGAGATTGCTGATTCGGCCCTCCTCCTGCAATACCGCCAGAATCCGGCAGTCGGTGGCATCGAGCGTGATCGCATGCATTTTTGGTCCCCGTTTTCCCTCTGGTTCGAATTATCTGCCAATCCGGCGGTTTGTCCATGTTTATTTCGCAAGCACTTTCTGCGAGCGTCCACCTATCATTCGAAGGATCGATTCACCGATTCGCCATGCCATGGACACACTCTGGGACATCTCACCGCCGGTCAGCCCTGCCACACCCGTCTGGCCGGGCGATACGCCGGTTTCCGTCGAACGCGTGTGGCGGATGGAGGCCGGCTCGCCGGTCAACGTCGCGCGCCTGACGCTGTCGCCGCACACGGGCGCGCACTGCGACGCGCCGCTCCACTACGACGCCGACGGCGCGCCGATCGGCGCGGTGCCGCTTGAGACCTATCTCGGCCCGTGCCGGGTGATCCACTGCATCGGCGCGTCGCCGGTCGTGCGACCGGCCGACCTCGAGGCCGCGCTCGCCGGCGTGCCGCCGCGCGTGCTGCTGCGCACCTATGCGCGCGCCAGCGTCGAGCAATGGGACAGCGGCTTTTGCGCAGTCGCGCCCGACACCGTCGACCTGCTCGCCGCGCACGGCGTGAAGCTGATCGGCATCGACACGCCGTCGCTGGACCCGCAGGAATCGAAGACGATGGATGCGCATCACCGCGTGCGCGCGCACCGGATGGCGATCCTCGAAGGGATCGTGCTCGACGACGTGCCGCCCGGCGACTACGAGCTGATCGCGCTGCCGCTGAAGTTCGCGACGCTCGACGCGAGCCCCGTGCGCGCGGTGCTGCGCGCGCTGCCCGGCCAATCCTCCTGATTAATCGACCCACTACCTGACATCATGATCAAGACCCGTGAAGACGCGCTCGCCCTCGACCACGACGACCCGCTCGCCCCGCTGCGCGACCAGTTC